>JAOUHD010000006.1 GCA_029865345.1 Nitrospira sp. | reverse complement strand
GGTGCGGGTTATTCGGAGCGGCGGGTGGTGTGGCGGCGCAGATCGTGAGCCGGATGTCGAATCTGGCGGACGTGGTCTGGAACAACGCGCCCAAGGCCATTCTGGATCCGTTCCCCAGCCAGGTGAATCCCAACGCCAAGGCCGGGTACTAAGACAGACGATTCAACCTGTGACCCTTAGAGAGGGTTTACAGTCAGAGGGCTGGTTCGGGTATCCGGACCAGCCCTCTGGTTTTTGCAGGAGAGATGGTCGGGGAATTCTCCAACTTCCGGAAGGTCGCTGAACGGAAACTCACGATGCGCGACAACGCGGCGGACTTGAAGCGTACTCGTGCAGTACGCCGAGGGTTCGAGGGGCGAGTCTATCGACCGTAGGCTTGTCGCAACAGCGGATTGGCGATTGCAGCAGAAATGTTCATGAATGATGTGGGTTAGTGCGCCAACTCATATCGGACGGCGCTCAGCAGTTCCTCAATTCCAAAGGGCTTACGCAACGTCTGTCGTGCGCCCAACAGCCGGGCCGTCTTCCGAAGGTATTCCTCGCCGAATACTCCTGAGATGGCAATGACCTTGATGTCCAAGAATTCGCGTGTGAGCTCGATGATTGTATCGGATCCATTCAATTCAGGCATCATAAGATCCACGATCACCAAATCCGCCGGCCTCTGACGGTACGACCCTAGGCCCTCGCGCCCGTTAGCTGCTTCGACTACAGCGTATCCTGCCGATTGAAGAGCCGTGGACAACAACGCGCGAATGGGAGCTTCATCATCAATCACTAATATGCTGGCCATACATCCCCTTCGAAGAACATCACACTGAACAAGAAGCCTGTCGAAGTCTACGTGAAATGTGTCGAGTTTCAACAATAACCTGATTTACGAGAGAGGGAAGCATCTCAGCACTTTAGGGCATGAGCGCCTCCAAGTCAGTGAGACCGAATGAGGTGCCGTTGCGCCACCCTCCGGATTGATCCTTGAACGGCCCAGAAAAGGGCGTTGGGAAGAAAGATCGCTTCTCACTGATATTTTGCCAGATGGTTGCCTTGATGCTCCCTCATCGCAATGTGATCGCAGGCAATTTCGATGGCCATGCGATATGCACATCACCATCCGGAGGTTTACCTGCTGGCATCGAGATTCTTAATCGAGTTCCGGACGAAGGCAGCACAGTTTTAGCACAATCGGCTAATTCACTGTGTCGGAAGCCATGAGAGAATTTGCTGTAAGCTATTGAAAGGAAAGATGGAAAAGGTTGGTTGCGGGGAGAGGATTTGAACCTCCGACCTTTGGGTTATGAGCCCAACGAGCTACCAGGCTGCTCCACCCCGCAGCCGGAGACTAACAAAGCGCTGAATGACAAGTCAAGTTGAGGTGTTGCCGGATTGCATTATCGGAACCACGATGCTAAAGCGATAGCATGCGGATTGTCTTTATGGGCACACCCGAATTTGCCGTGCCATCGCTCGAGGCGCTCCTTGGATCCGAGGATCAAGTGGTCGGAGTCGTCACGCAGCCGGATCGACCGAAGGGGAGAGGTCATCAGCTCGTCGCGCCGCCCGTGAAACTGGTTGCGGAGCGTGCTGGTATTCCTATTCTACAGCCGCTCAAAATTCGTACACCCGAGTTCTTGCAGGCCCTTTCTGCCTGGCAGCCTGATCTCATCGCCGTGACAGCCTTCGGGCGGATTCTGCACACGCCGATTCTTCGGCTCCCAGCGATGGGCTGCGTGAATGTGCATGGTTCGCTGTTGCCCAAATACCGTGGTGCGGCTCCAGTGCAATGGGCCATCATCAATGGGGAGACCAAAACGGGTATCACGACGATGTTGATGGATGAGGGGATGGATACAGGGCCAATGTTGCTTCAAGAACAGCTGGAGATCTTGCCTGATGATACGACTGGGACATTGGCACCACGTCTGGCAGAGTTGGGTGGGAGGTTATTGGTCAAAACGATCGCTCAACTGAAGGCGGGGAGCATAGCGCCGACGAAGCAAGACGATGCGGGGTCAACCATGGCTCCGCTTTTAAAGAAGGAAGATGGCCTGATCGATTGGACTAGGAGTGCCACGTCGCTTGCCAATCGAGCACGAGGGCTTTCTCCCTGGCCAGGGGCGTATACATTTTTCGGTGAGGAGCGTTGGAATATATGGAAAGCAGTCTCGATTATGGGTGCGACGACCGAGAGACCTGGAACGATAGTCACGGTGAATAAGCAGGTGATTCTGGTGGCGACAGGCGAGGGCATTCTTGAGATTCATGAAATCCAAACGGCCAATTCGAAACGCATGTCGGTAGTCCAATTCCTGGCTGGGCACCGAGTCACGGCCGGTATGCAATTGGGTTCACCGGCTGCATAACTCTTCTTTTCACAACAGTCGCCATCTCCTTGTTCCAACATATGAGTGACGAAAGACCGGTGGGTACGGATGTGCGGGGGCTCTCTCCACGATCTATCGCGCTCTCTATCCTCCTGTCTTGTCAACGAACTGATGACACACTCGATGAGCTGACCGAACAACGAGCCACATCAATTCCACAGCCCCGTGACCGTTCGCTGGTAATGGAACTGGTGTACGGGACCTTACGGCGACAGGAGACGGTTGATTGGAGGCTTGATGCGGTTCTCGCCAAACCTCTCCACAGATTGCCGATGGTCGTCCAAATGTTATTGCGGCTTGGCGCCTACCAGCTGCTGTTTCTCGATCGTATCCCTGCTTCCGCAGCGGTGAACGAAACCGTCCTCTTGGCGAAGTCCTACGCGAAACAATTAGGCCGCGATTGGAGCGGGTTGGTGAACGGAGTCCTGCGCAATCTTGTTCGTGTGCCGGCGCCACCTTTCCCAGACCCAGCAAGTTATCCGGCTCAATCGTTATCTATTCGGTATGGAATCCCAATATGGCTGACAGAGCGGTGGTTCGGCCGAATGGGACTTGAACAAGCAGAATTGGCTTGTCGAGCAAGCAGTACGGCCCCAGGTGTCACCCTGCGAGTGAACGCCAATCGACTCACCAGGGAAGAGTTTTTGGAGAAGTTGAGGCAGGCAGGTATTGCGGCACATCCGACCGCCGTCAGTCCTGTTGGGGTGGTGTTGGAAAAAGGCCAGGCTGTCACGGCGTTGCCAGGGTTTCAGTCTGGCGATTTCTATGTGGAAGATGAGGCGGCTCAACTCATTCCTTGGATCCTTGATCCGCAACCTGGCGAAACCGTGCTGGACGCCTGTGCCGCTCCAGGCGGCAAGACAACGCATCTTGCCGAACGCATGGGTGATCGTGGAACGATCTACGCGGTTGATCGGAAGAGTTTTCGTATGGACCTCCTCCGACAAAATTGTGGACGGTTGGGCGTGAGGAGTGTCGTGCCGATCGTCGGCGACGTGAGAACACCATCCGAATGGGCCGGGGTGATTGCCCGCGGGCCGAACCTCCATAAGGAACCGCCGCTATTCGATCGGATACTCGTGGATGCCCCGTGCAGTGGGTTGGGTGTGTTGCGCCGACACCCTGAAGCGAAATGGCGGAAGGACAGTTCGACGTTCACCAGGCACCAGAAACTTCAAGCTGAAATCCTTGCCTCAGTGGCTTCCTGCTTGCGACCCGGTGGGGTGCTGGTCTATAGTACCTGCTCAACGGAGACGGAAGAGACGGAAGAGGTCATTACCTCTTTTTTTGAAGCCTATCCTGGGTGGATGCGTGAATCTGTGGCGCCGTGGCTTCCCACCACTGCTCTCCCCTTTGTGACCATCTGCGGCGCGTTCTCGACTATAGGTAACGAGTGCGGGATGGATGGCTTTTATGCCGCCCGCCTACGGAAGAAATAATGGGTCATTCGATTCAGATCGCCCCCTCAATTCTTTCCGCGGACTTCGCTCGATTGGCCGATGAAGTATCCGCATTGGAGCGAGCGGGTGCCGACCTGCTGCATGTGGATGTGATGGACGGCCATTTCGTGCCGAACCTGACAGTGGGGCCACCTATTGTCGAAAGTCTCAAAAAAGTCACCAAGCTTCCGCTCGACGTTCATTTGATGATCACCAACGCCGATGCGTTCATTCCTGAGTTTGTCGATGCCGGAGCCGACTATTTGACTGTGCATGTCGAGGCCTGCCCGCATCTCCATCGCACCATTCAATCGATTAAGGAACGGGGGATCAAGGCTGGAGTCACCTTAAATCCTGCGACGCCACTTTCGTTGCTTCAGGAGATCTTGGGAGATGTCGATCTGGTGTTGATCATGTCGGTGAATCCTGGATTCGGCGGGCAAAAGTTTATTCCATCGGTGCTTAGGAAAATCGCCGATACGCGGGCACTGTTGGACAAGATTAAAAGCCAGGCACTGCTGGAAGTCGACGGCGGCGTCAAAGTGGAGAATGCTCGAGAGATTGTGGCCGCCGGAGCGACGGTCCTCGTGGCAGGGTCCGCGATTTTCTCCCAACGCGACTATACAGCGACCATTGCGGCCATGCGGGCGGCTGGATCAATGGCCATCTCGCCGGCGTCACGCGCCGCGGTCCATCAATAGGCGGCTTAGGTGGACATCTCCGCACTCATCGACAGTCTGCACCCTCTTGAAATTAAAGTACTCACAACCTTAGGGCTTCGTCCGTCGGAAACCGCTCTGGGCAGCGAACAGTTGGCCGGCGCAGCTGAGTTGGAGGCGTCTCAACTCAGCATGGCGGTCGAGTGGTTATTGGCCAAGTCTCTCATCACGGTCCAGACGGAAACGGTGACGCCCATCGTCTCGCTGACGAAGATCGGGGAGGAGTATCACCAAACCACCTCGCCCATCGAGCGAGTCTTGGAGGTTGCGCGGGAAGCTACGAGCACCGGGAAGAGACTGACTATTCCCGACCTTCAGTCGCAAGGCGGACTGGACCCTTCGGATGTCAGCAAAGCTGTCGGACGACTGAAAAAGGAAGGGGTGGTGCTGATCATCCAGGGAGGGTGCATCGAAACAACTGGACGCCCGAGCCCGACTGCCGAGGCACTCCGAACCCTCCTGGGGGACATGCATGACTCACCGAAAGAGCTGAAGAGCTTCACGGAAGCCCATCGGCAGATCATCGAAGACTTTGCCGTGAAGCGTGGCAATGCCAAGGAACCGTTTCGTGTGGATGAGCGGGTGGCTCGCTCATTTATGTTGTCACCGGACGGAGCCGGTGCAGCGGCGCAGTTGTTGACGCAGGGGGTTGCTGAAGAAGTCTCGCAGTTGACTCCAGACTTGTTGAAGGATGGGAGTTGGCGTCAGACGCGCTTGAGAAAGTACACGATCAGTCTGCGCCCGCCTCGTATCGGAACAGGAAAGAAACATCCCTATCGCGAATTTCTCGATACGGTCAAAACTAAACTTGTGAGCATGGGGTTCCAGGAGATGCGGGGGGCGCTGGTCGAAACCGAGTTCTGGGATATGGATGCCCTGTTCATGCCGCAATTCCATCCGGCTCGGGACATTCACGACGTCTATTTTATCAAGGAGCCCAGCCATACCACCGCCGTGGATGAGCCGTTCTTGTCGCGTGTGGCCAAGGTGCATGAGAACGGCGCAGAGACTGGTTCCACAGGCTGGGGCTATTCGTTTGATGTGCATCGGGCTAAACGGTTGGTGTTGCGGAGCCAGGGTACGGCGGTGTCGGCTCGAACGCTTGCCGCCTCGCCACAGATCCCCGGGAAGTATTTCTCGATCGCCCGGTGTTTTCGCTATGACCAAGTCGACGCCACCCACGCCACCGATTTCTTCCAGGTGGAGGGGATTGTGCTGGGAGAAGACATCAACTTTCGGACGCTGTTGGGGCTCCTGAATTTGTTTGCCCGGGAAGTGGCCCAAGCGAAGGAAGTGAAGTTCTTGCCAGCCTATTTCCCGTTTACCGAACCGTCGGTCGAGATGCATGTGCGGCATCCACGCTTGGGATGGATGGAACTCGGCGGCGCGGGTCTCTTTCGTTCCGAAGTGACGTTGCCGCTCGGCGTCACTGTGCCGGTCATTGCCTGGGGGTTGGGGCTTGATCGTATGGCGATGGTGGCGTTGGGCATCCATGACATCCGCGAACTTTTCACCGACAATCTGGAATTGATCCGCACGACCAGAGGGCTGTTCTAACTCCACGTATGCCTACCATCACGATTTTCAAGGACGATTTAGAGTCGCTTCTGACGGGTGGGGACGGTATCGACCGTGGCATTCCGATGGCTCAGTTGGAAGAGTGGCTGATGCTCGTGAAAGGCGAGCTGAAGGGGCACAATCCGGAAACCGGAGAGTTGCGTATCGAACTGCAAGACAGTAATCGGCCGGATCTCTGGTGTTGCGAGGGGATTGCCCGACAAATTCGCATCAAGCAGCAAGGCCGGTTGAAGCCGTATGCCTTCTTCGCCAAAACACCGAAGTCGCCGCATCATCTGATCGTGAAGCCCGGCATGGAGCAGGTGCGCCCCTATGTGGCAGCCTGTACGGCCAAGGGATATCGGGTGACTGAGAAGGGGTTGGCTCAGCTGATTCAAACGCAGGAGAAATTGGCCGACATCTTTGGGCGGAAGCGCAAGACCGTCTCCATCGGAATCTACCAACTGCGCAATATTACCTTTCCCGTGACCTATGAGCTGGTGAAACCGGACGAAGTGCGGTTTACCCCGCTGGGTATGGAAACGGCGATGACCCTATCGGAAATTCTCATGGTTCATCCCAAGGGGTTGGAGTATGGGCCTATCTTGGCCGTCCAAAGTTTGCTCCCCATCCTTCGAGATGCGAAGGCTCAACCGTTGTCCTTTCCCCCGATTATCAATAGCCGGGAAATCGGAGAGGTACGGGTGGGTGATGATGAGCTCTTCGTCGAAGTGACCGGGACAGACCTGCGCATGGTGATTCTGTCGCTGAACATCTTCGCGGCAAATTTGGCCGACCGCGGCGCAACCATCGAGCCGGTGGAAGTACGATATCCAACGAGCACGGTACTGGGCACACGGGTCACAACACCTCAAGATTTCGGGAAGCCAGTGACCATTCAGATGAAAGCGATTGAACAGGCATTGGGCCAGGAGCTCGGCGAGGCAATGGTGAAGCAGGCTCTTGAGGCCTATGGGTATGACGTGTCGGCAGAAAAGGGGTCGGTGAAGGCCAAGCTCCCACCATACCGCCATGATCTCATGCATACGATGGATGTGGTTGAAGACGTCGCCATGAGTCGTGGATATGCCGAGTTTACCCCTGTCATGCCGGCTCAATTTACAGTGGGAGGATTATCTGCCATTGAGCAGCTGTCCGATCGATCCAGAGAATTGATGGTGGGACTCGGCTTTCAGGAAATCATTTCGAACATTCTCGGCTCACCGGACCAGTATTGCCGTGCTATGCGTCTGGAAGGAACGGAATGGGGGAGGACAGTCGAGGTCAATAACGTCATGTCGCTCAGCTTCTCTTGCCTCCGACAATGGATGCTGCCATCACTGCTGCGTATCGAAGCCGCCTCGAGTCGGGCGTTCTACCCCCATCGCCTCTTCGAGGCCGGTGATGTGGCGATTCCCGATGGGACCCACGAGTTGGGGTCTCGAACTGAAACCATGATAGGCGCCTTGATCGCGCACGCCACCACCCATTTCTCAGAAATCCATTCCTGTCTGGATGTGCTGTGTTACTACCTCGGCAAGGACTATAGCCTTGAGCCAGTGCAGCATCCATCCTTTCTGGAAGGGCGTGCTGGCCGCATTCTCGTTTCGGGCAAGCCGGTCGGCGTCATCGGCGAAGTCCATCCAGAAGTCCTCGAGCGTTGGCAGATCTCCATGCCGGTCGTGGCGTTCGACCTGAACCTCTCGCAGCTGATTGGGCTTGGGTAGAAATCGTTCTCTGAGCGAGGGTCGTGAAAGGGGGAGACGACACATTGCCGGCTCCCCTTTCAAACGATATTCGACTAGAGCGTAGAGTTATGCAGCGACAGGAGTCAGGTGTTGCTTGGCAAGGCCGCACAACTTTTCAAAGCCCGCCGCATCCTTGATGGCCATATCCGACAAGACCTTCCGATCCAACAACACATTGGCTTTCTTGAGCGCGTTGATGAACCGTCCGTAGGTTAGCCCTTGGGCCCGAACGCCGGCGCTGATGCGGGCAATCCACAATTGCCGGAAATCTCGCTTCCGATTCTTGCGGCCCGTATAGGCATATGTCTGCCCCTTGTCGACGCTTTCTGTCGCTGAACGGAAGAGCCGACTCTTTCCGCCGTACTGGCCTGACGCCAGCTTAATCCGCTTCTTTCTCCGTTGCCGAGTTTTTGGCCCACCCTTAGCGCGAGGCATAATTCATTACTCCTTTAAGGTCCTGAGACTCCTGCCATGAAATCATTGTCGTTCTATGCGTACGGGAGCAGCCGGTTCAACGACGCGGTGACTGTCGGGTCGACGACCGTGGACCCGCTCAGGCGGCGCTTTCGGTCGTGCCGCTTGCTGGTCAGTATGTGCCGCTTGCCCGCCTTGCGGCGGACGATTTTCCCACTTCCGGTCTTGGCAAATCGCTTGCTTGTCCCTTTATGCGTTTTCATCTTCATCGGGGATTCCTTTGGTTGATCGATCACCGCATCGCACGTCAATTATTTGGGCGCCACAATCATAATCAAACTTCGTCCCTCCATGCGGGGGGCATACTCGATGGTGCCGGCTTGCGCCAATTGTTCAATGACGGAATTCATCACGGCTCGCCCCATTTCCTGATTGGCCATCTCCCGCCCGCGATACGTGAGGGTGACTTTGGTTTTATTACCCTCTTCGAGGAATGTTTTCATCTGCCGAACTTTAATTTCAAGGTCATGTTTATCGGTCCGTGGCCGCAACTTGATTTCCTTCACCTGCGTGGACTTTTGATGGCGCCGACTTTGATGGTCCTTTTTGCTCAACTCATACTTATACTTCCCAAAGTCCATAATTCTACAGACCGGGGGGGTGGAGTTAGGAGCTACTTCCACCAAGTCATAGCCCCCTTCCTGAGCCTGTCGAAAGGCGTCCGGCGTCTGAAGGATGCCGAGTTGTTCTCCTTCCGGGCCAATGACACGAATTTCTCGGACTCGGATCTCACGATTCACACGCAATTTGGGAACGATAGGCCACCTCTTTTTTAATGTGCGGGTTGAAGTTCTCGCTGTGTGTGCGTGACCTCGGCTTGCAGGAGATCCAACACTTCAGCCACTGTCTTGCTCCCTAAATTTGCCCCACTTCGGCCTCGTACCGAGAGAGTCCCATCCTGCATTTCACGATTCCCCGCGACCAACATGAATGGGACTTTCGCCTTTTCCGCTTCGCGAATCTTGAATCCGATCTTTTCGTTCCGGAGATCAGGCTCGACACGAAAGCCAGCCGCCTTCAATTGCGCCACGACGGCCGCCACGTAGTCGTGCTGATGATCGGTGATGTTCATGACGACGGCCTGCACCGGAGCCAGCCAGGCTGGGAACGCACCTCCGTAATGTTCAATCAGGATACCGAAAAAACGCTCGATGGATCCCATCAAGGCGCGATGAATCATGATTGGGCGATGCGCTTTTCCGTCTTCTCCAATATAATTTAACTCAAACCGCTCTGGATTGTTGAAATCCACCTGGACCGTGGAACATTGCCACGAGCGGCCCAACGCATCTTTGATCTTAATGTCGATCTTCGGGCCGTAAAATGCCCCCCCGCCAGAATCGAGGTGGAAGGAGATGTTTCGACTCTTCAGGGCTGCTTCCAATGCACTGGTGGCTAAGGTCCAATGTTCATCACTGCCCACAGACTCTTTGGGCCGCGTCGACAAAAAGACGTCAAATTGGTGAAACCCGAATGTCTGCAAGACGAAAAATGTAAAGTCCAGGACCCGGCTGACCTCGTGTTCCATTTGATCCGGGCGGCAGAAGAGATGGGCATCATCCTGCGTGAATCCGCGTACCCGCATGAGCCCGTGCAGCACACCGGTCCGTTCATAGCGGTAGACCGTTCCGAGTTCCCCATAGCGAATAGGGAGGTCTCGATAGCTACGCAGGTGAGATTGGTAGATCATGATGTGGTACGGACAGTTCATCGGTTTCAGCTGGTACTCACTGCCTTCCAGCTTCATCGATGGGAACATGTTTTCCCGGTAGTAATCGAGGTGCCCGCTGGTTTTCCAGAGATCGAGGCGTGCGGTATGCGGTGAATAGACCAGCTGGTATCCGTCTCGAATATGTTGTTCTCGCCAGAAATTTTCAATCAACAGGCGGACTGTCGCACCTTTTGGATGCCACAGGACCAGCCCGGGTCCAATTTCATCCTGAATGCTGATCAGATCCAAATCTTTTCCAACTTTTCTGTGGTCACGTCGCTTAATTTCCTCAAGCCTGGCCATGTAGGCATCCACTTCCGCTTGTGTCGGAAAGGATGTTCCGTAGATCCGCTGTAACATCGGATTACGTTCATCGCCACGCCAATAGGCCCCTCCTGTGGTGAGCAATTTTATAGCTCCGATGACACCGGTAGTAGGAAGATGGGGGCCACGACAGAGATCCACGAAGTCACCCTGTGTGTAGGCGGTGATTGGCTCTCCATCGGGGAAGCCTTGAATTAGCTCGACCTTATAGTGCTCTCCACGGGACGTGAAAAAATCTATCGCATCCTGTTTTGAAAACTCCCGCCTTGTGATAGCGAGGTTACGCTTAATAATTTCAGCAGCGCGTTCTTCGATTCTCTGCAAGTCTTCGGGAGTAAAGGGGCGTTCGAAGGCGAAGTCGTAATAGAAACTATCTTCCAGGGCTGGGCCGATGGTCAGTTGTGCCGACGGGAAGAGTTCCTTGACTGCCTGGGCCATGAGGTGGGTACTGCTGTGACGGTACACCTCACGGCCTTCTGCACTGTCGAACCGCAGTGTTTCGACGACTGAATTTCCAGACAGTGCGGACGACAAATCAACAACCGCTCCGTCTACTTTAGCTGCTAGAATATCCCGGTCAACGACACCTAGGCCAGACAGAGCGCCACCCACTGTCACCCCAGCCTGAATGTCACCGCTTGGACCGTCTTTGATCGATATCTTCATGACGTACGGACTTGACCCACTAGTGCAAAAACAAAAAAGGCACCGAGCCTCTAAGAGGCAAGCCAGTGCCTCGGCCTGATATGGTAGGCGCGGACGGTCTTGAACCGTCGACCTCTACCGTGTCAAGGTAGCGCTCTCCCCCTGAGCTACGCGCCTATCAAGAGAGGGGGCATGCTAATATAGCCTCACTGACACTGTCAAGAAAACGAAAGAGCAGGTCGCATTCCCTTAGCTAGCTGAAAGACATTGGACCGTCTCTTTCAATCATCTCTTGAGGCAGGATACAGACACCCTACAGCTTACGGACGGTTACTTCACGGCCGAGCGAAGCTCTTTCCCAGCTGAAAACTTCGGGACCTTAGCTGCCGGAATTCGGAGTGATTCTCCTGTCCGTGGATTTCTTCCCATTCGTGCTTTTCGTTTTGAAATCGTAAAGGTGCCGAAATTGACGAGAGAGACGCGCTTCCCTTTTTTCAATGAGGAAGTCACCGCCCCGGTGAGTGCCTCAAGGGCAGTTCCGGCTGCGACCTTCGTGATTCCAGCTGAAGCCGCCATCTTTGCGATCAGTTCTTCCTTTGTCATGATGTCCCTCCTTCACGAGTGGTGAGAGATGGTTATGGGAAGTGAGCCCCGTAGCACACCTGTGGCAGTTCTGTTCAACCACTATTGAGTAGCTCTCGCTTTTGTCTGTTTGATGGGGATGTGAAGATTCACGATTTTTTTCCGCAAGGTATTACGGTTGAGACCGAGAAGTGCAGCAGCCTGTATTTGATTACCCTTGGTCTCACGCAGCGCTGAAGTAATGAGAGGGCGTTCTACGGCGGAAATCAGAATCGGGTGAAGGTTTTTAGCTGATCCGTTTCGCATCCCCTTGACGAATTCCCCCATTTTCACCTCCAGATAACTCTCCAGGGAGGTGTCGTGGGATTTGTTCTGCTGGGGGCTGTCTGGCTGATTTATCAGTTGGATTACTTTCAGCATTTTTTTCAAGACAGCCTTAGATCCGCTGATACAAAGAGTGTGAGTCGGGTCGAGGTGATCACGAAGCGTCCCAATCTGTTCCTGCCCGCCATGCGATTCCACCACGACAGCATCAAACCGATGTCGCGACGACTCCTTTTGAAAGGTCAAAACATCCCGAGCGATCATCACGGAAGCGCCCTTGAATACCTGTCCCACCAGGGCTTGTATGGCCGTATCGTTTGTGAATAACAGAATAGTAAATGAAGATGCTGCCACAGACATGAAAGGTACCACCCGAAGAAGAGGTCGGATTATTGCTTAGGGCGTACACGATGTCAATCTGATTTTATAGATGCGATAGCCTTCTGGCCTACTTCCTGTGCGGCTTTGCAGGTATGAAATGAATAGTAAATATATGGACTTATGGTGCTCTCTCGATTTTCACAATTCCACTAACAATATAGCTCGGCATACTAAATGTCAGGATATTATGTCGACCTTTATCAAGGAAGTTTCTGGTGCCTTGACAGGTCAAGATGGGAGAAGGTATATGTATCTCAATTCCGACAGGAATAATAAAGAATGAAAGTGTCTATGCGCGCCACATACGGAATTATGGTAGCCGTTGATCTTGCCACATATGCAAAAGAAGCCCCAATTCAAGCGCGGGCTATCGCGAGGCGTCATGGGATTCCAGCCCGTTTTCTCGAACAGATTCTCCATGCGATGAAGAAGGCCGGTTTAGTCGAAAGCCAACGGGGTGCCCAAGGAGGCTATCTCCTCACGCATGAGCCAGCAGCAATGTCGATCGCCGATATTTTCGAGGCATTGGAAGGGCCGGTCTTTCATCGGTCATTTGTCGGTCAGCGAACACGCGATCGTCAAGCGACCAAGCCGGAACTGCTGCTCGGTGACGTCTGGGAGCAGGTTCAGCAGGCAGAGCGAAAAGTTCTCGAAAACGTTACGGTCGAACATTTGGCAATGCGGTTACGAACGATCGATGCCCAGCGCAGTCCGATGTACCACATCTGACTTATGAGGCTCCTCTCCAGAGGAGATAGAGGAGATATAGGAGAGCGGTATTATGAACCACATTAAAGCCGTCACGAGCCCTCAAATTGTCACGAGTCCGATCCCTCCCGCCATTCTGGAGGAAATAGAAACCTTTGAGGCCGAAGCGCTGCGAACATTGGCTGGGGAGATTTCTACTGATCTCTTCAGGCCTTTCCGCCTGCAGTATGGCATTTACGGGCAGCGCCAACCTGGTGTGCAGATGGTGCGGATCAAGATTCCGTTCGGCGGGTTCAATGCGAATCAGCTGCGACGTGTGGCGGAGCTCACCGACCGCTATGCGACCGGAGTCGGTCATGTCACGACGAGACAAGATGTCCAGCTGCACTTCGTGGAATTGAAGGACGTGCCGACCATCATGCGAGGGTTAGCCGAGGTTGGACTGACTACCAGAGAGGCTTGCGCCAATACTGTGAGGAATGTGACGGCCTGCCACTTAGCTGGTGTGTGCCAAGGCGAGGTGTTTGATGTGACTCCGTATGCAAAGACGGTCGCATACCACCTGCTACGGAACCCCTTGAACCAAAGTCTGCCGCGAAAGTTCAAAATTGCGTTTTCCGGCTGCAAACATGATTGTGCGCTGACCCCGATTCACGATATCGGCCTACTGGCCGTCAAACGAGCTGACGGAGTCGTCGGTTTTCGAATGGTGGCAGGTGGCGGCTTGGGTTCTGCTCCACGGATTGCCCAACTGCTCCGTGAGTTCACACCGATGGAGGAACTGATTCCCAGTATCGAAGCCGTGATTAAAGTCTTCGATACCCTCGGCAATCGAAAAAATAGAAACAAGGCCCGGATGAAGTTCGTCATCGACAAGCTGGGTTTTGAGGAATTCAAACGACGCTGGGAAGCAGCCTATGTCGGCATGGGACACACGCTTCCCAAGAACGGACCGTTGACCCTGCTTCAGTATCAGGATGAGCCCCCTCCGCTCCTCATGCCCACGAAAAATGGTCTGGTATCTGGAAACGGGAACGGTAATGGCAATGGGGCCATCACAATCGGTCATGAGACACCGTTTGAGATGTGGAAACGGACCAATGTTGTGAAACAGAAGCAGGAGGGCTACGTCACAGCCGCCATCAAGCTGTTCATGGGGGATCTTACGGCTGAACAGATGCTCTTCGTCGCTGATCTGGCTGAGCGTTATTCAAACGGAAATCTCCGCACCACCATCAATCAAAATATGGTGATTCGATGGATTCCTGGCGATCGGATTGCCGATCTGTACGAGGATTTGGCATCTCGCGGGTTGGCGGATCCTGGTGCTGAGCTGGTCGAAGACATTATTGCGTGCCCCGGTACTGATACCTGCGGACTCGGTATTACGTCGTCCAAGGGACTTGCGAGGGCGTTGGCTGAAGTGTTTCCCCCTGGTCGTGTGCTGGAAGATCTGGCAGGCGTCGATATCAAAATCAGCGGCTGTCATAACTCCTGCGCGCAGCATCACATTTCAACGATTGGACTGCATGGAGTCGGCAAACGACTTGGTGACCACGTGGCCCCACACTACGAGCTCCATCTTGGTGGGTCAGTGAACGGCACGGCCAAGATCGGGCAGATGATCGTGAAGCTGCCGGCGAAAGCTGTACCGGCCGCGCTTTCCCATTTGATCGATGTGTACCGGCGTGATCGTCAACCAAATGAGAATTTGCCGAATTTCATCACCCGCATGGGTAAGAGTAAGTTGAAGGATGAGCTGATTCCGTACACGATCGTTCCAACCTTCAAGGAGGATTCCACCTTCTACTATGACTGGGAAGGGGAGGACGAATTTATCCTTGAAGATCTTGGCCCCGGGGAATGTGCCGGTGGCGCGCTGGAGATGATCGAAAATGGCATCCTGGAAGCCGATCAAGAACTGTATCAAGCTAAGTTGCTGGTCGAGAACCACCAGTATTCCGTGTCGGTGAACAAATCCTATCGCGCGGTGTTGGCCGCGGCGAAGGCGATGTTGGTGACCGAAGGGCTTGAGCCGTCGACCGACTCGGAAACGTTCATTGAATTTGACAGCCGGATTGCGCAGAAAGGGGTCATCCCTGCGCAATATCGAGAGCTCAATAAGAAGGTCGGCGATCTCGGTCCAAAGGATACGACCGCCGAGTCGGCACGTGAAAAGATGGTGTTTGCCAAGGGTTTCGTTGAAGCATGCCGAGCTGCAACAGAACAGATGGGGAAAGATTTGAAGCTTGCTCCGGTCCAAGAGGCGGCAGTTCCAGTGAAGGACGTTGCAGCGCAGGTCACGCCGGTCGTCACCGAGGTGAAACCTTCGGCTCCGGCTCCGACCGGCGCACCGGTCTACGATCTCCGTGGCGTCGCCTGCCCCATGAACTATGTGAAGACCAAGTTGAAGCTGGAAATGATGGATGCAGGTGAGACGCTAGAAGTGTGGCTCGATGCGGGCGAGCCGATCAAGAATGTGCCGATGAGCCTCAAGAACGACGGACACAAGGTGCTGATCCAAGAGGCCCTGGAACCGGAAGCATCGCATTATCGGATTCTGGTGGAAAAGGTCGAAGGGTAAAGGGATCGGATTGCCATGACTGTAACTGGCCGTTCTGAACTGGTCGAAGAGCTCAAAGCCTGGAGCGCATCTTTTGAGACGAAGCCGCCTCAAGATGTGCTGGCGGCTGCTATCGAGCGATACGGGCAGAAGATGGTTCTCGCCTGTAGTTTTGGGGCGGAAGACGTGGTTCTCGTCGACATGGTGCATCGCATCAACCCCTCCGTGCCGTTGTTTTATCTCGATACCGATTTTTTGTTTCCCGAGACTTATGCCACGCGGGATCGGATCATCGAAAGGTACCAGTTGAAACCAGCGCAAGTGATCCAAGTGAAGTCATTGCTGACACCTCAACAACAAGCAGAATCCCATGGCGACGCCCTGTGGGCTAGCCATCCAGATCAGTGCTGTCAATTGCGGAAGGTCGAGCCACTGACTCGCGTCCTCAAAGGCTATGACGCCTGGATTACGGGCATCAGGCGGGATCAAGCACCGTCCCGTGCGAATGCCGGTTTGATCGAGTGGGACGAGAAATTTAAATTGATCAAGGTGAACCCACTGGCTCGATGGACGTGGGCCGATGTGTGGAGCTACATCAAGGTCTACGAAGTTCCCTACAATCCGCTCCACGATCACAACTATCCCAGTATTGGGTGCACGTACTGCACAGCACCCGTGGCGCTTGGCGATGATCCGCGCGCCGGGCGCTGGAAGAGCTTTACCAAAACCGAGTGTGGATTACATAAGGCGTAACATGCCGATTCAAGAGATTCTTGCCAAGATCGCCAAAGGGCCAAAGGCTTCCAAAGACCTGACATGGGATGAGTGTAAGCAGGCGATGAAGGCGTTGATTGAAGGGGAGGCCACGCCGGCACAGGTCGGGGCTTTTCTCATCGCCATGCGGTTTAAGTCAGAGTCAGTCACTGAACTTGCGGCATTGACGGCTGCGGCACGTCAGTATGTGCCACCCCTTGCAGTTTCGAAAGATTTAGCACTCGTCGATGTGCCGAGTTATGCCGGGAAGCAGGATACATTTCATGCCATCGTTGCCGCCTCGATCGTTGCGGTTTCAGCTGGAGCCGCAGTGTTGATGCACGGGTATGACGGCATTCCTGGGCGACCAGGTACTGCTGGGGTACTGAAGGCCTTAGGTATTTCGGTGGATGCAGACCCTAAGCGGGTGAGTGAACAAGTACACAGGAACGGTTTCGCCTATCTCGATATCGGACTCTATCATCCACCTGTGTACCGATTCTTGGAGATGCGCCAAGAGCTTGGTGTCAGGAACGTGTTTCATCCGATTGCCAGGTTATTGAACCCTGCTCGGGCTAAAGTGCAGGTGGTGGGATTGTCGCATCCACCGCACTTCGAGAAAACGGCTGAAGCGTTACGAATGCTTGGGTGTCCGCGGGGGATGGTGATTCGTGGCGTCGAGGGCGATCCGGAGTTGTCTGCCTCGATGGCGACGAGAGTTCTGGAGCTTCGCGATGAACGCATCAGACCGTTGGAGATAACTCCGAAAGATTTTGGACTGACCTTTATCCCATCACGGGAGATGGCCGGGTTTCCCCCCGATCAGCGAGAAAAGGAGGCGGATCTGCTCCGCCATATTCTTCAGAATCGAGTGCAGGGCGGGCCAAAAGAGTGGGTCCTCATGAACGCCGCGATGTTACTGTACGCAGCGGGGAAAGGGACGTCGTTTTCGACCTGCTTCCCGGCGGCGCGCGAAGCCATTGAGAGTGGCGCGGCGGTGCGTAAGCTTGATGACTTGGTGCGACAGCAGGTCGCAGTGTAGGACGAAAGGCGGAAGGATTTGGGGTATGAAACACCTGCGGCAACTGGAAGATCAAAGCGTCTATATTCTCCGAGAAGCCTACAAGCATTTCAATAATCTCGCCATGCTCTGGTCCATGGGGAAGGACTCGACGGTGCTATTGTGGCTGGCCCGCAAGGCCTTTTTCGGGCATGTCCCGTTCCCGCTCCTGCATGTCGATACCAGTTACAAAATTCCGGCAATGATCGAGTATCGTGACCGTCTCGCTCGGGAATGGCGATTGAATTTGGTCGTTGGCCAGAACAAAGAGGCCCTGGCGGCGGGTATGAACCACACGATGGGCCGCGTCGTCTGTTGCACCGCCTTAAAAACGAACGGTCTCAAGCAACTCTTGGAGCACAAGGGATACACCGGCGTCATCCTCGGTGTCCGCGCAGACGAAGAGGGCACGAGGGCCAAGGAGCGATACTTTTCCCCGCGCGATAAACACGGAGATTGGGATTTTCGGGATCAGCCGCCTGAGCTCTGGGACCAGTACAAGACCACATTTCCGCCCGGTACGCACATTCGGATTCATCCTCTTTTGGACTGGACTGAAATCAATATTTGGGAATACATCAAGCTCGAAAATATTCCCTTCATCGACTTGTACCTCGATAAAGGTGAGGGGATACGTTACCGCAGCCTTGGGTGTGCTCCCTGCACTACACCGATCAAGTCCACGGCTAAGACGGTGGACGAGATCATCGAAGAGCTTCGCCACACCACCGTGGCCGAGCGGTCAGGCCGAGCGCAGGACGAAGGTCGGGGAATGGAGCTTCTCCGCAAGGATGGATACATGTAGGCAGAATGCTGACGGGTCTGTCCGTTTGAGCATTCTGGAGAGTAATGAAATATGACACTGATCGAAACAAAGCCGTCTGAAAATTTGAATATTGTGATCGTTGGCCATGTGGATCATGGCAAGTCCACATTACTCGGCCGACTGTATGCCGATACCGACTCCCTTCCCGACGGTAAGTTGGAAAAAGTGCAGGCTATCTGCAAGCAACAGGGGAAGGACTTCGAATATGCTTTCCTCTTCGACGCCTTTCTCGAAGAGCAGGAGCAGGGGATTACGATCGATACGGCTCGCACGTTTTTCATGTGGAAGGGTCGGCAATACATCATCATCGATGCGCCCGGGCACAAAGAGTTTCTCAAGAACATGATTTCCGGTGCAGCGCGGGCCGAGGCGGCACTGTTGCTCATTGATGCGTTGGAAGGCGTGAAGGAGCAGTCCAAGAAACACGGCTATCTCTTGTCGTTGCTGGGTGTCCGACAGTTTGCGGTGGTGGTCAACAAGATGGATTTGGTGGGTTACCGGCAAGACGTGTTCGAGGGGATTGAAAAAGAGTATCGTGAATTTCTGGGGCAGTTCAAGGCTGTGCCGTCGCAGTTCATACCAGTGAGTGCCAAGCTCGGCGACAACATCGCCAATCGCAGCAAGCAGATGCCCTGGTATACCGGCGCGACCGTCCTGGAAACGCTCGGTGGGTTCCAGAAAGAAG
Source organism: Nitrospira sp. (assembly GCA_029865345.1). Classification (GTDB taxonomy): domain Bacteria; phylum Nitrospirota; class Nitrospiria; order Nitrospirales; family Nitrospiraceae; genus Nitrospira_D. The sequence continues at coordinate 32,002 of JAOUHD010000006.1, read as the reverse complement.
CAGCTCGTTCGGAACAACCTCTCCGAATGCCGGTACAGGACGTCTATAAGTTTGATGCGCGCCGCATTATCACCGGTCGTATTGCTGCTGGGCGTCTGAAGGTCGGCGACCATCTCGTGTTCTCGCCCTCGAACAAACGGGCCAATATCCGGACGGTGGAGGCTTTCAATATTGAGCCGCAACCGGCAGAGGGCCAGGCAGGGCAATCGATCGGTGTGACGCTCGATGACCAGATCTTTGTGGAGCGCGGGGAGATCGCCTCGCACCAGGAGCACCTTCCGTCCGTCTCCACGGCCTTTCGGGCTAACCTGTTTTGGCTCGGCAAGAGACCCCTCGAAAAAGAGCGCAAATATCTCTTGCGCGTGGCGACTAAAGAAGTGGACTGCGAGGTGGCGTCGATCCATCGGATTATCGATACGATGGACTTGGCTCAGCAACAGGGCAGCAATACGGTGAATAAGAATCAGGTAGCTGAATTGACCTTGCGCACTAAAACGCCGGTGGCGTTCGACCTTTCGGCGTCGTTCGAGGCTACGGGCCGGTTTGTTTTAGTAGACGAATACGATATTGCGGGCGGGGGCATCATTACCGAACTGGTCCATGACGATCAGGAATTTCTCCGCGAAGAAGCCAGGCGGCGTGATTTTGCGTGGGTCAAGGGCGAGGTCACAGTTGAAGACCGAGCACAACAGTATGGCCATCGAGCCGCAGTGGTCCTGATTACCGGGGGACGACATACTGGCAAATCATTCCTGGCCAGAAAGCTTGAAGGCCGTCTCGTCGCGGACGGACGCCATGCCTACCTATTGGACGGAGAAAATCTGCGTCGTGGGTTGGATGCGGATCTGAACGAGGAAGAGCGGGGACAGACAACGGAAATGGCTCGACGCTATGGCGAAGTTGCGCGTCTCCTGACCGACACGGGCCTCATCGTGGTGTCTACCACCAATCCCTTCGGCCTCGCCTACCAAGAAGCCGCACAGGCGATTAGGACACTCGTCCACCCCGCACCGGTCATTGCCGTCCACATGAGTAAGACAGAAGAAGAGCCTCCGCCAAATACCGACGTCGTCCTCAGCGGTCCTACTGATTTCGATGGTGCTACCGCTCGCATCATCGATGAATTGAAACGCCGAGGCGTCCTGGCTCAGGCGATTGGGGCGAAGCCGGTCTTTCAATATTCCATCTAGCAAGCCCATCAGTTCGAACCCCTCAGAAGACGATGGCGCAAGACCAACCCCTTGACGGATTTCCCCATTCAGCAATATTCTGCTCCGGTGTGCTAGGTTGCTCTCCTTAGCGAAGAGGACTGTTATGCAGGGCAAGGACCCGTTCTTCGCACTCCTCGGATTATTCATTCTTGGCACCGTGTTCCTCTTCTGTGGCGAAGGATCAGTCACGTCGTCTCCACCGGTCGCATTTGAAAAACCAGTAGAAACTTCTCTGCCGACTCCGAAAATCATCGAGTCACGGCCATTACTAGCACCGCCACCAGTGCCATTAGTACCAGCATCAGCTGTGCTCAAAAAGAAGATTGATGAGCTGCTGATGGGGACAACGATGATGTTCCGAATCAATAGCGCTACGCTACTGCCGGAGGGGAAAGCTGTCCTGAATGGTGTGGCCACGATTTTACAAGAAGATCCCACGGCTGCCTTTGAAGTTGGCGGCCATACAGACAATGTCGGACCGGAGCCCACGAATCGGGTTCTCTCGGAACAGCGGGCCAAGGCCGTCGTCGACTATCTGGTCTCAAAAGGGATCGTTACTGATCGTCTGACTCCCAAAGGGTATGGAGCGTCGCGACTGATCACCGAGAATTCTACCGAGGAGGGGCGCCAGCAAAACCGGCAGATCGAATTCTCCATCGGAACCAAGGGAGAGCAGCCGTGATGTTTGCGCACTGGACATGCTGGCTTTGGACGATGGTGGGAGCTGGTTTCCTGGGGTGGGGGATCAAGGGGATGGTGCTGGGACCAGTGATAGATGACAAGCGTCGTGAGGTGGAGCGCCTTATGGGTAAGGTCACCATGCTCGCGAGTCAACCGCCAGAGGTTCGAACGGTTGAGAAGCGGGTCGAGGTGCCGGTGGAACGTGTGGTGCTGAAACGTGTCGAAGTACCGGTGGAGAAGGTCGTAGATCGGCCAGTCGACAATCCGGAGCAGCTGGCTCGGATCAAGGCGTTGGAAGGCGAGGTTGCCATGATCGCTGGGCTGTTTACGCAGATCGCTCAGCTCAAACCCTTTTCTTCACAGGCCGGGGAGAGGCGTCGCGAAGGGCGGGTGTTGGTGCCGGTCGACAATCCGGAGCAGCTGGCCCGGATCAAGGTGTTAGAAGACAAGGTCGCTGTGATCACCGATCTTCGTGCGCAGATGACTGAGCTCCGGGCCGCGGTGTTGGAGGCCTGTGAAGGGGTCGTTGAGAAGCGGATCGTAACTCCCACGGAACAGAATGGGGAGGTGCCACTCGACAATCCAGAGAAGCTAGCCCGGATCAAGGCCGTAGAAAGCGAAGTGGCCGTGATCGCCGAACTTCGGGCACGGATTGCTGAACTCCTGGCCACGTCGTTACAGGCCAATGAGAAGGTTGTCGAGACGCGGATTGAGACTCCCGCTGAGCAGATTGTCGTGCAGAATGGGGAAGTGCTGGTTGAGACGATCAGCGAGCCTGCAGGAGATCTGGCCCATACCAGTACTAGTGCGCCGTCGGATGAGGGCCAAGCGGCCGGGGAGTCGCCCGACGATCTGAAGCACATCCGCGGGGTCGGGCCGGCGTTAGAGCGGTTCCTCCACAAGCGGGGCGTTTTCTGGTTCCGTCAGGTGGCAACCTGGGGCCAGGCGGACATCGACAAATTCGAGTTCCTCTTACCCAACTTTTCAGGGCGTATTCAACGAGAACGCTGGGTGCAGAGTGCTAGGGTTGAGCACTACAAGAAGCATAAGCAGTGGCTCGGTGACGGCGAGCCCCCGAGTGAGAGTCCTGACCTTCGTGCGCAGATCGATCAGCTCCAAGCCGCGTATTCCCAGGTTGGAGAGAACGGTACCGTGCAGCGGAGCGAGACCGCTGCTGAAACGAATGGAGAGATACCGATTGAAACCGTTCGTGAGCAGGCGGTGGACCTCACCCATGCCGGTGACGCTGCGCCGTCAGATGAGAGTCAAGCGGCCGGGGAGTCGCTTGATGACCTGAAACACATCCGTGGGGTTGGGCCGGCGTTAGAACGGTTTCTCCACAAGCGGGGCGTCTTCTGGTTCCGTCAGGTGGCAACCTGGAGTCAGGCGGACATCGACAAATTCGAGTTCTTATTACCCAACTTTGGGGGGCGTATCCAACGAGAGAATTGGGTGCAGAATGCGCAGGTCGAGTACTACAAAAAGTATAAGAAGCGGCTCGGCGACGATGGGCCCACGGGTACGACGCCGGATACACACTAAGATGGCTCTTCATTGCGAAAGCCATTGGAGGAGGCTGGGCCTCCGTACCCAGGGGATTCACCCCTCCCATATTGGAATCCAGGGTCGCCTGCATGACAAGCCATCCCAGCCGACCGCCCAGAGTACGAGTGTTTTTGGTCTCTTCCATTGCTTCACTCCTCCGGCGTCAGCTGAGCGGTGACGTTAGCCACCGGAATCTGTGCCATCTGTCTGTGCCATCTGGTGGACTGGATGTGTGAGTTTGACTCACCAGAAATCCATGTGTTACGGTCAACCTCTGTCAATTCGCACAGTTAGCAAGGGATTTTCGTTATGGCGGTCGAAAAAGATCTGAAAGCCATTCTTCGCAATTTGAAGTATTCAGACGACGCCAAAGTGCGCGCGCAGATTTCAGAAAATACCAAACTGGTCCATGCACGCATGGCCGGTATCACGCACAAGCTGGTGGTCATGAGCGGAAAAGGCGGCGTGGGTAAGAGTATGACCACGGTCAACTTGGCGTTGGCCTTTGCGCGCCAAGGCGCAAAGGTCGGACTCTTAGACGTGGATTTGAACGGGCCTTGTGTGCCTCGCATGTTGGGATTGCACGGTCGATCATTGACGATGACGCCTGAGGGGGCGATTCCCCCGATCGGGCCGCTCGGGGTAAAAGTCGCATCGATGGACTTCTTCTTGGATGATGCATCGCCGGTTCGTTGGAAAGGGCCGATGGATGTCAGCCCGGTCTGGTTAGGGTTGATGGAAATGAATGTCATTCGAGAGTTTCTGGCCGATGTCGTCTGGGGTGAGCTCGATTATCTACTGGTCGATCTCCCTCCGGGGGCCGCAGCGGACAAACCGCCGGTCATTGCCGGGTTTATTCCTGACCTGGCAGGAGCGATTGTCGTGACGACACCATCAGAAGTGGCATCGGATGTGGTGCAGAAGTCGGTGACCTATGCTCGCGACATAGGTATCAAGGTCATGGGCATTGTCGAAAATATGAGTGAGTATCGCTGCCCTTCTTGTGGGGAGGTGAACGAGTTGTTCGAAGGCAATACCGAGGCGATGTGTGAGATGCTGGATTTGCCGCTGCTCGGACGTATTCCCTTCGACCGGATCCTCGCCCGTACCTTCGACAAGGGGGAGCCGTTGCTCGACGAAACCTATCCGACCATTCAACGGTACCAGGAAATAGCTGGGCGCATCAGGACGCTCATCGATTACAAGAAGGTGTTGGCCGAACAACTGTAACACGATGCACTGAAGAGGAGACCCATGAAATTCGTATGCCTCAACTGTGAAACATACATGAACTTCGAAAAGGTGGAAAAACCAGGGGAGGGCACGCTGGGCGTGTTTTTCGGCTGTCCGTCTTGCAATGCCAAGTTCTCCATGGTGACGAATCCTGGTGAAACCCAGATGGTCAGTTCCCTCGGAGTAAAGCTGGGGGGGCGCACCGTTGAGGCTGAACCATTCGAGATGACGAAGGGTACGTTGAAGACCGAAGCCACCCCAGCCCCTGGTCAGATGGCGGCCTATTTGAATGAGAAAATTCAAGGAGGTCAGCCGGCTGTTTCTGTCGCTGCTGCGTCGCCTGCCAAGGCGCCTGAAAAAGCGAGTGGCTGTCCATTCTCCGCCATGGTGGCCGAGATGGGGCTGACAGCCAGTGGCAAACCTGCGAACGGCGGATCTGCTGCGTCTGAATTCACCTGGACGGCCGATGCGAAGGAGAAGCTCGACCGGCTTCCGGCCTTCGTGAAGCCGATGGTTCAGGGCAGTGTTGAGACCTACGCGCGCAAACAGGGATTCAAGACTATCACGCTGCAAGTGATGGACGATTCAAAGAATGATTCGCCTGACGGGATGACCTGGTCACGCGAGGCGGAACAGCGGCTGGAAAATATTCCAGACTTCATCCGCCCCATGGCTCGCAAAGAAGTGGAACGCCTGGCCAAGGGACGTGGGTTATCGTCCATTACCGCGCAAGTGATGGACGAGACCAAAGAGAAGTTCATGAAGTTTATGTAGTGAGAGCCACATGAGTCTGGTGTCGTGAGGCCCATCCAGTCGACTGGATGGGCCTTTCCATTCTCGACGCGCATTCATGTTACGGCTGTTACGATGAAGTGGTGTATTTCCCTGCTATCTGTTCTGCTGCTGGTGCTGTTTCTCTGGTTCTCCAACCTGACCGCACAGGTATCTTCAGAACATCATCAAGTCTCCCTCGTCACGGGCATAACGCAAGGTTTCCACGGCGAGCATGACGGAGGAGGTTGGGAAGGGTCAGCCCGAGGGGTGGCCTACTCGGAATTCAACCATCGGTTTGCCGGTCTCTTCGTGTTCCTGTTTGGGCTTGCTGAGTTAGGGCATGCGTTACGGTACCCGCTACCCTCCTGGATTCGACTCGTGTTGCCGAGTGCCCTCAGTGTTATCGGGGCGTACCTGTTGGTCTGGAGTGACCACGAGGCCTGGCCGATCGGCTCCTTGACTTTGGAACAGACATTTTCTGGACAAGACCCGGAAATCATTCAGCATAAATTTTACGGAATTTTCGCTGCTACCGCTGCGGCCAGCGAGACGCTTCGCCGAATCGGCTGGGCGCGCCACCCTGCCTGGGCGGCTCCATTAGTGGTTGGTGCCATGATAAGCGGACTGTTGCTGTTCTGGCACTCGCATGGGAATCATCCAGCGAATCAGACCATTGAACTTCATCATGCGCTTCTCGGAAGTCTTGGCGTTGGGGCTGCCTTGTCTAGCGCGATGGTGTCGTGGGGGTCTGGAGCGTCGAGTCTTCCAGTGGAAAAATGGGACCTGGCCTGGGCGGTATTCGTGATCCTCATAGGTATTCAGCTGCTTCTGTATTTCGAATAGCCCCTTCACTCGGTGGTTGCGTCATAATTGACACCTTTCTGAGGCCTGTGTTACGTCTAGGCTCTCACGAGGTGGTAGTGTCTTCGTACGCATCTCTAACCAGCTCACAAAGTTCGGGCCGGCGTAGAGGAGGATCACATGGGTGGACATAGTCACTGGTCCACGATCAAACGGCATAAGGGCGCCCAGGATGCGAAGCGCGGGAAGATCTTCACGCGAATCATCCGGGAGATGACCATTGCGGCTCGGTCCGGTGGTGACCCTGAGTCTAATCCTCGACTGCGCCTGGCGATCGCCAAGGCGAAGGAAGCCAACATGCCTGGCGATACGATGAAGAAGGCCGTTCAGCGAGGGACGGGGGAATTGCCTGGTGTGATGTACGAGGAATTTCAGTTGGAAGGATATGGCCCCGGAGGGACCGCCGTACTTCTCGAGATTACGAGCGACAACCGGAACCGGACCGTCGCGGAAATTCGCAGTCTCCTGACGAAAAATCATGGCAATATGTCGGAAGCGGGCGCCGTCGCCTGGCAGTTTCATAAGAAGGGGCTCGTGGCAATTGAGAAGGGAAAGGTCGAGGAAGATGCGCTTCTGTCGTTGGCCCTCGACGCCGGGGCGGAAGACGTGAAGGTCGGTGAAAAGAGTTATGAGGTACTCACCACCCCCCACGATTTTGAAACGGTGAAGAAGGCACTGGTCGATGCCAAGATCGACACAGCCCTGGCCGAAATCACCTTTATTCCGCAGAACACAATCCGTTTGGACGAAAAGTCAGCCGAACAAATGCTCAAGTTGATGGAGATCTTGGACGAGCATGATGACGTGCAGAAGGTTCACGCGAATTTTGACATCCCGGACGAAATCATGGAGAAAGTGGCCGCGACCGCAGCAGGATAACAAGGTCGGCCAACCAACACCGTCATGGCACTCGGATAATCAGACGACATGATCGCCTTTCTCACGGGGCGGTTGGTATTCAAGGCACCTACCCACCTCACGCTCGATGTGCAAGGGGTTGGGTACGAAGTTCATATTCCACTCAGCACCTATTACGCCCTGCCGAATCTTGACGAAGTCACCGCACTGAATATTCACACGCATCTCCGGGAAGATGCGATCCAGCTCTTCGGCTTTCTTTCGCAAAGTGAGAAGGAGTCGTTTTTGCTGCTGACCAGTGTGTCGGGGATCGGACCGAAGCTGGCGCTTAGCGTGCTCTCGAGTTTGCCGATCACGGATCTGGTCCATGCGATCCAAACCGAGGATGTTGAGAAGCTGGCGACTGTTCCAGGCATCGGCAAGAAATCCGCGGGCCGCATTGTGCTTGAACTGAAGGATAAGGTCGGCAAAATCCAGGGTGGTTCGTCGCGGCTTGCGACTGCTGACACCTCCGCCGTGGATGGCCCGTATGAGGACGCCCTCTCCGCTCTGATAAACTTGGGCTATCGTGCCCAGGATGCCAAGGAAGCCTTAAAGCGGGCCACAAAGGCTGCGACAGGCTCGTTGGCGTTGAAGGAGCTCATTCGTGAAGGGCTCAAGGAGCTTGGAAGGGGGTAAGCTGATGTCATTCAACGCAAAGAATGGTGCCAAACTGTTTCTGTACAACGGCTTAATGGGGATTGCACTCGTGGTCATGGTGTCATCCGCGGGGCTGGCAGAAGAGGCCTCAGAGCCTAAGAGCATCAGAATGACCTGTGGAAGCTGTCCTGATGGGTATGCGACGACCGGCGTCACCCAGGCTCCGGAAATCTGCAAAGACGGCGATCCGACGCTCGTGCAATGTGTTCCGTTGGGAGCCAACATGCTGGCTGTGTGCGGATCCTGCCCCGACGGGTATGCCGAAATCGGTGGTTCTTCAGTGCCTGCTCGGTGCGGGACCAAGGATGGTGGCCGGTTGTCGCAATGCCAGTTAAGGAAAATGGAGCAAAATTTTCCAGACTCGACCCAGGGATATAAACGGTGTCCTCCCGATTGCGGCAGTGCGGCCCAGCCTGGTCAAGGGACGCTTCCGCCCCCGCCAAAGTATCAACAGATGCCGGAGGGCAAATAGGCATGGGTCTCGTATCATGACCGAGCGGGTCGTGACCAATCGCGCCACGGATGAAGAGCGGGGTCAGGAGAATGTTCTTCGACCTCAGACGCTGGATGAGTATGTCGGCCAAGAGAAAATGAAGGGGTCGCTGCGAGTCTGTATCGAAGCGGCCAAGCAGCGGGGTGAGGCGCTCGACCACGCCATCTTCTACGGACCACCTGGTCTCGGGAAGACGACCATCGCGCACATTATTGCAAAAGAAATGGGCGCGGCCTTGCGCTCGACGTCAGGGCTGGTCCTAGCCCATGCCGGTGACTTGGCGGCGATTCTAACCAATCTTCAGGAATATGATGTGCTCTTTATCGATGAGATTCATCGCCTGCCTGCGTCTGTTGAAGAGGCGCTCTATCCGGCGATGGAGGACTTTCAGCTTGATCTGGTCATTGGACAGGGGCCTGCCACGAGGACCGTCAAGCTTGATCTGCCGCCCTTTACGCTTGTGGGCGCGACGACCAGGGCCGGTTCCCTTACCTCCCCACTGCGGGACCGATTCGGCTTAGTCTATCGGCTGGAGTTCTATGGGCCGTCTGAGCTGGAGTTGATTGTGACGCGCTCGGCTGGAGTCTTAGGGGTTGGGATTGATCGGGCAGGTGCTGCGGAAATATCACGTCGTGCCCGTGGAACACCTCGGATTGTCAATCGGCTGATTAAGCGCATCAGAGACTATGCCCAAATTAAGGCGGACGGGCATATTACCGAACAGGTGGCCAAGGAGGGATTAGCCTGGGTCGGGATCGATGAGGCGGGTTTCGACGATATGGACCGTAAAATCCTTCTCACGATCATCGAGAAGTTCAATGGGGGACCGGTCGGAGTGGAGTCCCTGGCAGCCGCTGTCCAGGAAGACAAGGGCACAATCGAGGATGTGTATGAGCCCTACCTGATCCAAGCTGGCTTCCTGGATCGTACCGGTCGTGGCCGGCAAGTAACTCGCTTGGCCTACGATCACTTTAAGCGTCCTTCTCAATTGCTGATGTAAACCTCGGGCGTTCTAACGTTTCAAGCTCCTGATATCCAAGCGCTATCCTTGCAATAGATTCAATCGTTCCTGTAGAATTCCTCACTTGTTTCCATGATCTACTATCCCTGACGGGGATGGGAAATCCCTCCTGCAAGTAGGTGCCCGAGGCGAGACCCAGCATGCCCAAAGATATGCCTGAATATCGTAAGGAAATCGATCGGATCGATGACGAAATTATTCGACTGCTCAATGAGCGGTCGAAGAGCGTCATCGAAATTGGAAGAATCAAGAAAGAAAAAAATGCTGATGCCAACCTCCATACTGCTGGGCGGGAGGCTGAGATCATCGAACGACTCACGAAACTCAACAGCGGCCCTTTTCCCAGCGAGGCCATCCGATCAGTCTATCGAGAAATCATGTCGGCTTCCTTGTCGCTTGAGGCTCCCCAGAAGGTCGCGTATTTGGGGCCGCGAGCCACCTTTACGCACATGGCCTGCATGCAGAAATTCGGGTCGTCCGTCCAGTATGTGCCCGTCTATAGTATTAAAGAGGTCTTCAGCGAGGTTGAGCGAGGCCGGGCCAATTTCGGGGTAGTGCCAATCGAAAACACCACGGAGGGTGTCGTGAATCACACCCTCGACATGTTTATCGATTCCAACCTGCTGATCTATGGAGAGATTCTTCAGGAGGTCTCACACCACCTTCTATCGAAGTCTGGTCTTATCGAGGATGTGAAGAAAATCAATTCTCATCCACATGCCCTTGCTCAATGCCGAAACTGGCTCGAAACCAATCTTCCGCATGTGCCAGCGGTTGAAGTGGCAAGCACGGCGCGGGCTGCCGAGCTGTGCATCGATGAGCCCGCCTCGGCAGCTATTGCATCGGAATTGGCCAGCCAGCTCTATGGGCTGAAAGTGATTAAGGCCCGTATTGAGGATAACCTCAATAATTTCACCCGCTTTCTGGTCCTGTCGCAGAAGCCGTCAGAGCGAACAGGGAAAGATAAGACGTCGGTGATGTTATCGGTGAAGGATAAAGTTGGCGCACTCTATGATCTGCTCCGCCCGTTCGCTTCCCACGGACTCAATATGACCAAGATAGAATCCCGTCCCTCCCAGCGCAAAGCGTGGGAGTATATTTTCTTTGTGGATGTTGAGGGGCATAGGAATGAGGAGCGCGTGAATAGGGCGATTGAAGAGGTGAAGGCCCGCTGCCTCTTTATGAAGATTTTAGGCTCCTACCCGGTTCACGATTGACCATGGCACTGCACGTCCATCCCGATATCCGATCTCTGAGCCCTTACGTTCCTGGTAAACCAATCGATGAGCTTCAGCGTGAGCTTGGGCTCACCCGTGTGATCAAACTGGCTTCCAACGAGAACCCGATCGGCCCTTCATCGAAGGCCTTGGCCGCGTTAACCGGTGCGCAGGATATGCTGCATCGATATCCGGACGGTGGTGCCTATCAGCTTCGGCAGGCCCTTGCTGACCGTTGGAAAGTGGGGCGCGAGCAAGTCATTTTGGGCAATGGCTCGGACGAGATCCTCGGGTTGTTGGCGAGGACGTTCTTGACGCCTGGCGATGAAGCCATCATGGCCGATCACACGTTCGTGATCTATAAGATGGAGGTTACCGCTGTCCACGGCAAGCCGGTGGTCGTGCCTCTTGCCAATTGGACTCATGACCTTGAGTCGATGGTACGGGCCGTCACGCCGCGGACTCGATTGCTCTTTCTCTGCAATCCCAACAATCCCACTGGGACAATGGTCTCGGCGGACGCGGTCGATCGCCTCATGGCCAACGTGCCTAAGGATGTCATCGTGGTGTTCGACGAAGCCTATTTCGAGTATGTCCGCAATCCGCAATTCCCCGATGCGCTGGCGTATGTGAAGCAGGGGCGGAACGCGATTGTCTTGCGGACCTTCTCCAAGATCTATGGACTGGCGGGGCTACGAATTGGATACGGCATCAGCACAACCGAGGTGATCGACTTTCTGAACAGGATTCGGCCGCCATTCAATGCCAACAGTCTGGCCCAGAAGGCCGCGCTGGCTGCCTTGGGCGATGACGAGCATGTGGCTAAGAGCCGGGCCGTCAACGAGGCTGGGATGGCGCAGATGGAACAAGGGCTGCGCGCGTTCGGAATAATTTCGATCCCGAGTGAAGCAAACTTTCTCTACTTTGATGCGAAACAGGATGGGCGATTGGTGTTCGACGCACTGCTGCGAAAGGGGATCATCGTGCGGCATATCGAAGGAGCGATGATTCGCGTCACCATCGGTCAACCGGACGAAAATGTTGCCTTCCTCCAGGCTCTCAAGAACGTCTTGGATGGAGGCAGGTAAGAAATAGAGTGAGGGAATTATGATCATCGTGTTGAAACCAGAAGCTTCGGAAAGTGAAGTTGACCACATTATCGACCGACTGCGGGATCTGGGCTTAAAATCGCAAATATCCACGGGCCAGGAACGCACCATTATCGGTGTCATCGGTGATGATCGAATCCTGCACAATCAGCCCTTGACGGCGCTCCCCGGGGTAGAAAGTGTCCTGCCGATCTTGGCACCGTGGAAACTGGTCAGCCGTGAGTTTAAGAAGGAATCGACGATCATTGATGTCGGTGGTGTCAAAATCGGCGCCAAGCAACTTGTCATCATGGCGGGACCCTGCGCGGTCGAGCGACTGGAGCTCACGGTGGGGATCGCACATGAAGTGAAGGCTTCTGGAGCCACGATTCTTCGTGGTGGAGCCTATAAGCCTAGAACGTCACCGTATTCCTTTCAAGGGTTGGGTCGTGAAGGGCTCGACTATTTGGTTGAAGCCAGGAAGCAAACGGGGTTGCCGGTTGTCAGTGAGATTCTTGACACCAGGGACATTGAGCTCTTTCTCGAGAAGGCGGACATTATTCAGATCGGCGCGCGGAACATGCAGAACTTCGAGCTCCTCAAGGAGGTCGGCGCGTACGACAAGCCGGTGCTCTTAAAGCGGGGCCTGTCGGCGACAATCAAGGAGTTTCTGCTGTCGGCCGAATACATCATGTCCCGCGGTAACCAGAACGTGATGTTGTGCGAACGGGGCATCCGTACGTTCGAAACGCAATATCGCAATACGCTGGATCTCGCGGCTATTCCTACATTAAAAGAGCTCTCGCATCTCCCGGTCATCGTTGACCCCAGCCATGCTACGGGAAAGTGGGATCTAGTGGCCCCGATGTCAAAAGCGGCGGTCGCGGCCGGTGCCGATGGCCTGCTCATCGAAGTTCACTCGAACCCTGAGTGTGCGCTCTGTGATGGTGAAGAATCCATCAAGCCCTCGAAGTTCAAAGCCTTGATGGCTGATCTCAGGAAAATCGCGAAAGCTGTAGACAGAGAGCTGTAAAGCCAGTATGGCCGTTCATTTCAAGCAGGTTGCCATCATTGGTGTGGGGCTGATCGGTGGATCACTCGGGATGATTCTCCGGAGGAAATCCTTGGCTGATCACGTCGTCGGCGTCGGCCGTCGTGTCGAAAACCTCAAGACCGCGGTTGCTTTAGGTGCGATCGATCGATACGTGGCTGATCCTCAAGAGGGTGTGCGTGGAGCGGATTTGGTGGTGCTTGCGACACCGGTCGATACTTATGAGCGACACCTCCATGAATGGGCCCATTGCCTTGCTCCCGCTGCGATCGTCAGTGATGTGGGCAGTGTGAAAGGCACCTTGGTTGAACGGTCGGAAGCGGCGATGCCGGCAGGCGTGCACTTTGTCGGGGCTCATCCCATCGCGGGAAAAGAAAAGACGGGAGTCGCGGCCGGGTCCGATCAACTATTCAAGGGCGCACGCTGTATTCTGACGCCAACAATACGAACAGATTCGGCGGCACTTGATCGGGTGAGGCAACTGTGGGAAGAAGCCGGTTCGATTGTCTTAACGATGGATCCGCATTTGCACGACCAAATCCTGGGAGCCGTCAGTCATCTGCCCCATGTGGCCGCCTTTGCACTGATGAACGCCCTGGCCGAGCTTCGCGATCAGCAGGTCCCCTCATTGGATCTTGCCGGCCACTCCGGAGGAGGCTTACGGGATACGACCAGGATCGCCGCGAGTTCTCCGGAAATGTGGCGAGACATTTTCTTGTGGAATCGGGATAATGTGGTGTCCTATATCGACAGATATGTACGGGCCCTGGAAGAAGTGAAGCAACTGATTAAAGCTGGGGATGCTGCTGGAATCGAGAAGTTGCTCGAACGGGCCAAAGGCGAACGTGAGAAGTTGAATCGTCCCTCTCTGGGCCACTCATGACATCATTGACGATCACCCCGGGCCGGCCACTTAAGGGAACAACCACCGTTCCTGGCGACAAGTCGCTCACCCATCGGGCTATCATCCTCACCGCACTGGGAGAAGGGACGAGCACGGTTACGGGCTACTGCCAGGGAGAGGATTGTCTGAACACGATGAGGGCTCTTCAGGGAATGGGGATTCCTATTACCCAGACTCCGACCGAATTAACCGTCTGCGGGAAGGGGTTTTGGGGGCTCTCTGAACCAACTGGCCCGATTGATTGCGGCAATTCTGGGACCGGCATCCGTCTGCTCACGGGACTCCTGGCCGGACAAGATTTTTTCTCGATCCTCACGGGCGATGAATCGATCAGAAGGCGTCCTATGGGACGGGTCGTCAAGCCGCTGCGCGAGATGGGGGCGGCTATTGGAGGCCGTAAGGGAGGAGAGCTGGCGCCATTGGCGATTACAGGGGCAGCCCTCCGCGCCATTGAGTACGCCTCCCCCGTGGCCAGCGCACAGATTAAGTCGTCGATCCTGCTCGCGGGCCTCTTTGCTCAAGGGACGACTCGGTATCGGGAACCACGTCTCTCACGAGACCATACTGAGCGGATGTTTCAGTTCTTTGGAATTCCTCTTGCAAAAGAAGATGGTGTACTGGTCTTGCATGGGCGACCATCGGTCGGATGGCGAGGCGTTCACGTGGCCATTCCCGGTGATTTCTCGGCAGCCGCATTTTTCATCGTCGGCGCGACGATTGTACAAGGATCTGATATCACCATTTACAATGTCGGCATGAATCCAACCAGAACCGGTCTCATTGATGTCATGAGAAAGATGGGAGCCGACATTCAGGTTCTGGGTCTGCGAGAAGCGGCAGGCGAACCGGTCGCGGATCTCCGCGTGAAGTCATCCGCATTGAAAGGCGTGACCATCGGTCATGATCTTATCCCGAAGACGATCGATGAATTTCCCGTGCTGTGTGTGGCTGCTTCTGTGGCGGAGGGGGATACGGTGATTTCAGGAGCCGAGGAACTGCGGGTCAAAGAGAGTGATCGGATCGCGACTATGAGCCGCGAGTTGAAGGCCATGGGAGCGCTCATCGAGGAACGGCCCGACGGGATGATCATCCGTGGATTAGGCCAAGGAGGAGAGAACGGCAGGCTGAACGCGGCGGGCAAGGCCCAAAGCCATGGAGACCATCGTGTGGCCATGGCTCTCGCCATCGGTGGGCTGACGGCGGAGCAGAGTATGAGGATTGCTGATACGAGCTGCGTAGATACGTCATTTCCAAATTTTGAAAAAACACTCACCGATTTGTTGACCCAACCTGGGTGAGAGTGGTGGGATAGAGGATAGGGTTTGAGAAGTGAGGGGACTGAGTGATTATCGCCATTGATGGACCAGCAGGGGTGGGCAAGAGTACAGTAGCCAAATTATTGGCGGCTCGTCTTGGCTACCTCTATCTTGATACAGGGGCACTGTACCGAGCCCTCGCATGGAAAATCTTGAAGTCGAGGATCCATCCGACTGATCAGGCGCAGGTGACGACACTTCTCCCGGCCACCTCGATTCACATGCAGTTTCAACATGGCCTGGTGCAGGTCTTGGTCGATGGCCTGGAGGTGACAAGGGACCTTCGTACGCCCGAAGTCACGACGGCAGCTTCTATTGTGTCCGCTATCCCCGCCGTCCGTGAATGGCTGTTACCGATCCAGCGTCAGATCAGCCAACGGGGATCAGTGGTTGCGGAGGGACGGGATATCGGCACAAAGGTGTTTCCCTCTGCACCGTTCAAGTTTTTCTTAGAGGCAGATGCGACAGTACGAGTCGCGCGACGACACCGTGAATTGGTCGCCGTGGGCCGTGGGGAGACGTTTGAAGCAACCTCCCAAGATCTGTCGGACCGAGACCGGCGCGATCGGACCCGTTCGGTTGATCCACTGGTTCCAGCAGATGACGCACGATTCATCGATACGTCTACCCTGAGCCCTGATCAAGTAGTGGAGCAGATGATCGCGGCTATGTCGACCGGGTCGTGAGTGGGGTTATCTACGGATTTCTGTGGGTGTTGGCGCGCGCCGTCAGCTGGATGTGCTTTCGGTATCGTGTCGAAGGTCAGGTTCCTCAGACCGGAGGGATGCTGATCGCGGCAAACCATGCCAGCTACCTTGATATTCCGCTACTGGGCTGTGGGATGCGTCGGAGGGCCTGGTATTTGGGACGGAACGACTTGTTTCCGATCCCGGTGTTGAACGGTCTGTTGCAGGCGTTGGGCTGGATACCGGTGAGGCTGGGACGTCTCGACCGAGAGGCGTTTGGGAAGGCGATCAACCTGATTCGAGCAGGTCATGTGGTGGTCATTTTCCCGGAAGGCGGTCGCAGCCATGATGGCCACCTCCGGCCTCCGAAAGCAGGTATCGGAGTGATTGTGTCCCAGACCGGGTGTCTGGTCGTCCCAGCATACTTGAAGGGGACCTTCGACGTGCTACCCATCAGGGCTCGCTGGCCTCGGTTGCGTCAGGTCACGGTACGATTCGGGGATCCTATTCAGTTCGAAACGGGGCATCAAAAAGAGAGAGCAGAAACGAAACAGTTCTATCAACAGGTCAGCCGTACGGTGATCGAGCACATTGCAGCTTTAGGTCAAGTTCCCGCTCCAAAGGGGAAGGATGATCTGGCTTCCGACACACCAAACAGGCCAACCACCGACGCTCACAACGCTGAGTGAGCCCGGTGACTTCACCATCAGCACCCGACAATAGTCGGAAGAGGTAGGACGTTCATATGAGTACGGTATCCAACAGTAGTGACGCTCAGTTAGACCGCGATGCATTGGCTGCGTTATACGAAGAAACTTTTCGGAACCTTGAAGAAGGCACGATTACCGAGGGTCGGGTCGTGGCCCTGACCAAGGACAAGGTCGTCATCGATATCGGGTACAAATCAGAGGGTATGATTCCGACTGATCAGTTCTCTTCCGAGGAGCTTCAGAATCTTAAGATCAGTGACCGGGTCCAAGTCTATATCGAAGAATGTGAAGACGCAGACGGCAATCTTGTCCTTTCTAAGGAAAAAGCCGACAAGATGAAAATTTGGGAGGAACTCGAGACTCTCTACAAGGAAGAGAAGAGTATAGAAGGGAAGATTGTCTCACGCATCAAAGGCGGTATGATGGTCGATATTGGTGTTAAAGCGTTCTTGCCTGGCTCGCAAATCGATCTTCATCCGGTTCGTGATCTGGATGGGCTCGTTGGAAAGACCTTCCCCCTGAAGATCATCAAGATCAACCACCGGCGAGGGAATGTGGTTGTGTCAAGGCGTGTGTTGTTGGAAGAAACCAGGGATAAAAAGAGGCAGACGACGCTGGCTACGCTCAAGGAAGGACAACTCATCCAGGGGACCGTCAAAAACATCACCGACTACGGATCGTTCATTGATCTCGGCGGGATTGACGGGTTGCTGCACATCACCGACATGTCGTGGGGGCGAGTTGGACACCCATCGGAACTGTTTACGGTGGGAGATAAGGCCGAAGTCACCGTCCTGAAGTACGATCGCGAAACCGGTCGCATTTCTCTCGGGCTCAAGCAGAAGAGTGCGGACCCCTGGACCAATGTTGCCGGTAAGTATCCGATTGGCACCAGAGTCCGTGGTCGGGTGGTCAGTTTGACCGATTACGGAGCGTTCGTAGAGCTCGAGCCGGGTGTCGAGGGATTGGTGCACGTTTCCGAGATGTCGTGGACGCACGAAGTCCGGCATCCATCGAGAGTCGTAGCGGTTGGTGATCAAGTGGAAGCCGCGGTGCTCAATGTCGACCCCGCGAGCCGCAAGATCTCATTAGGCATGAAACAAACGGCGCCCAACCCCTGGGACATGATCGAAGGCAAATATCCGGTCGGGACTCGTATTGAGGGGAAGGTAAAGAGCCTGACTGATTTCGGTGCCTTCATTGGACTTGAAGAGGGGATTGACGGGCTCATTCATATTTCCGACATGTCGTGGACGAAGCACATCAAGCATCCCTCTGAGTTGTTCAAAAAAGGACAAAAAGTGGAAGCGGTTGTGTTACGTATCGACAAAGAAAAAGAACGGCTCTCGTTGGGCTATAAACAGTTGGCGCGTGATCCGTGGGATGAGGCGATTCCAGCGCGCTATCACATTGGGGATTCAGTAACCGGCAAGGTGTCGAAAGTCGCTGATTTTGGAATCTTCATCGAGTTGGACGCTGGGGTGGAAGGCTTAATCCATGTCAGCGAATCTGGTCTTGAACCCTCTGCGAAGCTCGAAGAAAAGTTTAAGTTGCAGGATGACGTGACGGCGAAGATAATCAAGGTCGATCGAGAGGAACGCAAGATCGCACTCAGCCTTCGGGACCATCAACAGGACTGGGAGCGTAAGCAGGTTGACGACTATCACTCGACACAAGGTGTGCTGGACCAGAGCCTGGGACGGGCGGCCAAACAGAGCCGGAAACGGTCACAACCGGACGATCAAAACTAAGTCGATCGGTTTTGGGAATGGTGTGGGATATGGTCAATGGCGGATGAAGTGACATCGGCGGAACAGCCTCCCAAGCGCCATATACTGCGGAAAGCCTTTTGGCTTTTCGCAGTGGGGCTGGGGGTGCTGATTCTGATCAATCTCTTCTTCCCCGACCTCGATTTATCCACTGAGGACCGCATCGCTCTGATTCGAGTTGAGGGAGTCATTTTGGATTCTCAGACGGCCATTGGGGAGCTGAAGCGATTCAGCGAAAATCCTTCCATCAAGGCCATCGTCATTAGAATTGATAGTCCTGGAGGCGGCGTTGTGCCATCACAAGAGATTTATAATGCCGTCAAGCGGGTCAGAAGTAAGCACAACAAGGCGGTGATCGCGTCAATGGGAAGTGTCGCCGCATCGGGAGGATATTACATCGCTGCCGCAACGGATCGGATTGTGGCCAATCCTGGGACTCTGACCGGTAGTATCGGCGTCATCATGGAAACGGCCAATGTCGAAGGGTTACTCCAGAAGATTGGTGTGGAGGGGGTTGTCATTAAGAGCGGAAAGTATAAGGATGTCGGTTCTCCACTTCGGAAGATGAGTACGGATGAAAGAGGCTTGTTGCAGGGCGTGATGGATGATGTCCATAAGCAGTTTATTGAGGCGGTAGCGGAAGGCCGTTCACTCGAACTCCGGGCTGCTCAAGCGCTGGCCGATGGGCGAATCTTTACCGGACGCCAGGCTAAGGAAGCAAAGCTGGTCGACGAACTCGGCGATTTGGAAGATGCCATTCAACTGGCTGCAGAGGTTGTCGGGATCGAAGGGGAACCGAAGGTCATCGAGCCTCGCCGCCGTTTTTCTCTTCGCGAAGTTCTGGACTCGAAACTCAGCATGCTGTTCCCCAAGTTGGATGTTCAGCCGGGTGTGAATTTAAAGTATCTTATGGCCTTCTAGCTGTGGCCATGAAGGTGTGGCGGTTATCGCGGCGAAGGGAGGGTGGATATGACTAAGGCGCAGATCATTGAAAAAGTTTCTGAGCAAGTCACCACGCTGACGAAGCGACAGGCCGAAGTAGTGATCAACACCATTTTCGATTGTGTCAGGGATTCGCTGAAAAATGGCGATAAAACTGAGATTCGTGGCTTCGGCAGCTTTCGTCTGCGGGCTCGTCGAATGAAAGAAGGGCGCAATCCAAAGACCGGAGAGACGGTTGCGGTACCGGCCAAGCGAGTCCCATTTTTCAAGGCCGGCAAAGAGCTGAAGGAATTGCTCAACCAACAGTAGCGATTGTCTGGTTGAAAGGGGAATCCATGTCGGTACCAGATTCTTCGCAGGCGAATACCACGGACGTCCGCTGGACCGAGGGTGCTCTCAAACGCATGGAGCGCGCCCCAATATTTCTGCGTGGCATGGTCCGTCGCTTGGCTGAAACAAAAGCGCGAGAATTGGGGTACGAGGAAATCACCGAGGAGATTCTTGAGCAGTTTAAGGGACAGATGATGGGTCGCATGGGCGGTGAGGCCGGCATGGCCTCCGCTGTCGATGAGATGGCCAATGGACGCCTGCCATGGACTGCCGCTGCGAAGGAACGGTTGTGTATGGTACCCGAGTTCATGCGCGCGATGATCAAGCAGATTGCGGAGGAAATTGCGAAAGAGCGGGGGCATCTCGAGGTGAATGTCGAGTTGTTTGAAAAAGTGGAAGCGCTTGGTGACCTCCGCGAGGAGAGCGGCCCCCCGATGGAATGGACCGAGGAAGCTGTGGCGTTACTGCAAGACAAGTTAAAGCACTCGCCGCCCATCGCAATGGACTTTGTGACGGATATGCTGAAACGAGATAGTGAGGATCTGGCCAGAGAACGAGGCCTCACCCGCATCGATGAACAGATCCTGCATAAACTCTGGGAAGCACCGCAGGAACGAATGGCATGGACGGATGAAGCCTGGAAGCGGCTTCAAACGTCTCCTGATTTTGTCCGTAGCGGTATCCGCAAAGCAGCCGAACGGCGTGCACGCAAGCTGGGGTTGAAAGAAGTTGACTCAGACCATCTGACGACGTTTCGGAATCAGGCGATGATGAAAGCCGTCAAGCGGATCCGCTCATTCGGCTATCATGAATTAACGTTCGATGCCTTTGAAACCGCTCTCCAGAAAACCAAGCGTTTGCAGGGTAATGATCAGGCGGAGAAACGTCTTCAGGAAATCCGTGGACACTTTGCCGACCCGTCGACAAAGAAACCTGACGGCGGGACTCTGGGAGCCGAGCTAATGGATCGTTTCCGCAACTATCTCAAAGGCGAGGGAACACTCTAATCGGACGAAGCTTCTCGTCCATCAATTCCAACGTGTTCCCCGAAAATGCCCACCCAACTACTTTGGATCGGAGATTCTCTTCTAGTGGGCTTCCACCTGCTGGGGCCAAAACTTGTGCCGAATTTGTGGGAGCGGTTCGTTGTCTAAATTGGGAATGTCGTATAGACAACGATCAATCATCGAAACTTCGTCTTCGGTTAATGGCAGCGTCACTTTCTTCTTCCAGAACTGATCAAGCGTAAAATAATCCGCCGATTGCGGCTTCTCCGCCAACAGCTCCTGCATTTTTTTGAAGCCCGGGGTATCAACGCCAGGGATACGCCCCTTGTTTCGATCATGACACCAGGTAAGAACTTCGGCAATCCCGTACATCGTGATATCAACGTTCACAATTTTGCTCATAACCTTCCTCCTAAAAGTAACGTCGCATCATAACGTAAGCGGCAGGCAAAATTCAAAGGCTGATAAGGTCTTGCTGAAGATTGCGAGTGGGAAGACGGCCTCTGTATACTGGGCCTTCTGATTCCATCATCATAGGCCCATTGGTCGAGCAGGGTTGGGGTGTCGGAGACGGTGTGAAGATTGGTATCGAGCGGAAATCCTATGCAGCCAGGCCGCTTCTTTCCCTGCTATGGCTGTTTCTTCTCATTGGTCATGGTCTGTGGGCCTGTTCCAAAAGCGAGCCGTATAACCCCCCTGATCCTTTTTATTATTTTGCCAGCTACAAGGTCGGTAAGAATCCGACCACGATTGTCGCCGAGGACCTCAATCATGACTCATTCACCGATCTCGTCACCACCAATATTGCGAGTAATACCCTCTCGATACTGCTAGGGAATGGAGATGGGACATTCAGAGATCAGATTCAGCTCAATGTCTGCCAGGAACCGCGTTCCCTCGTGATGGGCAACTTCAATCAGGACCGACATGCCGATGTGGCCTTGGCGTGCTCCGGTGGGGACGAAATCATGATCTTGCTCGGGCATGGAGATGGAAAGTTTGAAGAGGGACCGCGTTATCCGGTCCATCGTGCACCCATTGCACTGGCCGCCAACGATATCAACCGCGATCATCATACTGATCTTGTCGTTGCTCTACGGAACGACAAAGTCAAAATCTTTCTAGGGAACGGGACCGGTGAATTTCGACACGGAGTTCAGTACGAACATGGAGATACTCCCACATCCGTTGCCCTCTCTGATCTCAATACCGATGGAAAATTAGACATGGTGGTGACCAATGGAGGACCTATGTCGAATGCCGTCTCCATTTGGCTCGGGAATGGCGACGGTTCTTTTCGGGAGCCCACGGACTATTCGACAGGCCGTCGACCTCTTGGCGTAAGTTTTGCCGACTTCAATAATGATCATCACCGAGATCTACTGGTCATCAACGGAGAGCAGGACAGCTTCACGACATTTCTTGGAAACGGCAACGCGACATTCCGATCCGGTAAGGATTCCGGGGCTGATGCCGGTCCAAACTTTGGGTTGGCGAGGGATTTCAATGGCGATAGGATCGAGGATGTCGCGATCGTCAATCTCCAGTCCAATGATCTGTCGATCTTGTTCGGGAAAGGCGATGGGACCTTCCATTACCCACCGAGAAATTACCGCACGAAGTCCGGTCCGTTTGCTCTTTCGTCCTTTCATGTCATAACCTCTGCGCTGGAAGAACCGGGACTGGCCGTCGCCGATAACGGGAGTGGCAGCGTCTCGATCTTTCTTCACCGTGGACTCAAATCCGTTGCCACGTCGAAGGCACGAGAGTCGGACGCGAGCAATCGCTGACTATTCTTGACAGCCAGGGGGGCCTTCGCTAGAGTTGCCGGTGAGGAAAACTGCCCGCGATTATCAGGCATTACGATGGCGTTTCGATCCTTTGCATGGTGGTTCATGATTGGGGCTCTATTGACCCTTTCCGTCCTGATGGTGCAGGGTGGGGTTCGGGATTTGTGGGAAGGGACTCAACCGGCTGGGGGCACCAATGTCTTGGTGTATTTTGGCACGACGCTCATGGGCGGTGGCTTGCTCGCCGGATGCGTCGCGCTCATCATGAATCGCATTCGGTAATCGGAGAGAACAGGACATGTATGGAGTGCCTCAAGTGCAAGGGATTTATGCTGGTGGAGCGCCATTATACCCTCGTCAATCGTCGGATATACGCACGCTGTCTCAATTGCGGGTTCTGGATTGATCTGGCGGACCTCCTCCGGTTTTTCCATAAAGTGATTGATAGTGGGCGGAAAGGTGATAAAGTGCGTGAATACTTCATTTTCTAGAAGAGGCGGTCTTTTGTGGCGCAACACGACCCTATCTCGCCCGATGATCATAGACGGAGTTGGGGTCGGATCCTTCCTCGCCTTGCGCTAAGTTCGGCCGTCTTTCTTTCGTTGCTCATACTCACCATATGTCCGGCTTCAGGGATGGAGGACCATTCTAGGACGCGGGCCACCCATCCTGTCAGCTATGTTCCACAACCCCTCCCCTGGAAACGAATTCCGGCGCACAGTATTCTCCTAAAGGAATTGCGATCAGGTCGCATTCTGTTCGAGTACGAGGTGGGGAAACGTCTGTCTCCGGCCAGTCTCACCAAGATTATGTCGACGCTGATCATCCTTGAGAAAGGTCGCCTTGATGATCTGGCCACCGTGAGCCGTAATGCGGCGAAGGCTCCCAAGACTCACTTGCGACTCAAGGTTGGAGAAGTCTTTCGCCTTGGGGATTTGCTCAAGGCGATGATGATGGTCTCAGCCAATGACGCCTGCCTGGCGGCTGTCGAGCATGTCGGCGGCGATGAAGAGCAGTTTGTGAAATTGATGAATGCCAAGGCTGTGGCGCTTGGATTATCCGACACGCATTTCAGCAACGGGTGCGGGTTCGACGGCCCTGACCATTACTCGACGGCTGAAGATCTCGCGACACTCAGCGAGGTGGCGATGCGAAATGCGGTGTTCCGAGACCTCGTCAAAGAGGAGCGCGAGATTATCACGCCGGTCAGTGGATATCGCGCCTACGTCCTGCATAACACGAATCGCTTACTTGGCCGCATTCCCGGTGTGGTAGGGGTGAAGACGGGATTCACTTCCAAAGCAGGCCGATGCCTTATTGCCAAAGTTTCTCAAAATGGCAACGATCTGCTTCTCGTAATCCTAAACTCCAATCGTCGGTGGAATACCGCAAAAAGCCTCATCGATTACGGGTTTCGCCTCACAAATACCCATCAATAGCAGCCTCCAGCTCTCATCCTTGGCATATCTACTCACCGAGTGAGCAGGGATAGCGGCGTGTACCCATTCAGCTTATCGGCCTGTGCTGGTGACCCTGTTTCAGAGTTTGCAGGTGAGGACTTCTTATCGAAGATTCAAGATGGATCTCCCTAGGCCTGACTCCACGTTTTGGGTGAATTACCGAGGGGCGGAAAACTCGATGTTGATATCTTTCCCGAGGTAGTTCACTTGGAAACCCTGCTTATCGTAGGCCATGACGGCGCCCATGACGTTTTCGTCACCATACTCTTCTTGGCCTAACACCTTTCGGATCTCTTCAGGGCTCTCACTATTGAGCACGTTACGAAAGATGCCTCTGGTCTTATACGTGAATCGATTATTAATGAACAGGAGATCAACTCTCCCGTCCTGAATACGCACCCCAGCCATTGGACCGGTTGGCTTTCGTTGATCGAGCAGGAAGATGAACGTCGCTTCTTGCTCAACCTTGACTCCGGCAATCTTTTCAGTGACAAGCGTTTCAACGACCTTGGATTCCGAGTCGCCGAGTTTGACGCCGAACAGCGAGATCTCAGTGCTCGAAATGGCCTTTGGCTCCATGACATCGTTCTTACTCAACTCGTACGGCTCAGCATGAGCTGAGCCAAGCGCTACGAGGACGCTCGCCAGCAGGATGATGACTCTTTGCACGACACGCTCTTTCGTCATTGGTGTGTGGCGTTTCTTCTGTATGGGTTCGCGATTGATCAGAATGGGTGAACCAGTGGAATCCAGGAAAGCATAGGGCTCATTGTAGCCAAGAGCGGTCGGACCTGCAAGAAATGGGACACGTGAGCAGTCACTGGATAGGGACTCGTTGGGTGGAGGCGGTACGCTTGCTCATGACCGTGACTCATCGCCCAGCAACATCGCGCCGAGTTCGCGAAGCCGGAAAAAGTAAGTTTGGGGTTCGGCGTCCAGTGTTTCCGTCAGTTCGTCGAGATCTTCCAAGCAGTCTTTCACGATGGCAACCCGCTGGTCGTCGAGACCGTCTGAACTATCGAGGTAGAAGACCACACAGCCACTAATGACCGTGTCGATCGTCATCAATTGCCCTTGATCGGGACTCGCAAACTGAGGCCAACCGATGGCACAGTGCTGTTCCCACGCTGTTGCAACCATGCTCCGATCCATGAGGTCCGCCTATTCCGTCTCTGTCTGATAGCAGCTAGCCTAGCGTACGTGGTTAGCGAGGAGCAAGTATCTCGCCCCAAGATTATGATGGAACGTTGATGGAAGTATTGCGGATCAGGGGTATAGCCCCCGTTGGAGATGTGCTTGGGCGACCTGGTCAATGCCGCTCATGAGCGCGGCCATGCGCATGGACACTCGGCGTTCAGTCGAAAAGTGAAGGGTGCGCTGAAACGCAGACGTGATGATGTCTTGCAGTCGATTCTGGATGTCTGTTGCGCTCCAGAAAAAACGCTGCAGGTCCTGCACCCATTCGAAGTACGAGACGATGACGCCGCCGGAGTTCGCGAGAATATCGGGGATCACAAAAATACCTTTGTCCGCGAGGATGCGGTCGGCTTCCAAAGTTGTCGGACCGTTTGCCCCTTCAGACAAGATTCGACATCTCAAAGAATTCGCATTTTTAGCCGTGATCTGCTCGGATAGGGCGGCGGGCACGAGTACAGTGCAGTCTAATTGGAGTAATTCTTCATTCGTGATGGCGTCCCCAAGTTTGCTTTCATGCAGCGGCTGGCTGGGGTCGCGTCGAAGGAGCGCCATGATATCCAATCCCTTGTTGCTGTAGATACCCCCGTTGACGTCACTCACAGCAATGATCCGTGCACCATGCTCGCGCATGATGCGGGCCGTGTGTGAACCGACATTTCCGAATCCTTGAATCGCCACGGAGGCACCGTCAAGTGACAACTTGAGGTGACGCAGCACCTCGTGCGTCACATAGACGACTCCGCGTCCTGTCGCTTCTTCACGGCCCAGGCTCCCCCCGATCGACAGCGGTTTGCCGGTCACGACGCCAGGAACGGCGTAGCCAACTTGCTGGCTGTATGTGTCCATCATCCATGCCATGATCTGAGCATCGGTCCCGACATCGGGGGCCGGGACATCCTTGTCCGGGCCAATCAGTGGGAAAATCTCCGCGGCGTATCGTCGTGTCAGCCGCTGTAATTCAGCCGGGGATAGTTGTTTCGGTGCGACTGCGACTCCCCCTTTTGCGCCGCCGTACGGTAATCCGGCCAGCGCACATTTCCATGTCATCCACATTGCAAGAGCGGCCACCTCACCGAGGTTTACATCGGGATGGTAACGTACGCCGCCTTTGGAGGGGCCACGGGATGAATCGTGTTGAACGCGATAGCCGGTAAAGACCTCGACCCGTCCATCGTCCATTCGGACTGGCAGGCTGACGACGAGCGAGCGTTGGGGTAGTTTCAGTCGTTCGCGGAGGTTTGGGTCAAGTCCCATCGCTTCCGCGGCTTGATCGAACTGAGCAACCGCCAAACGAAACGTCGGGGTGTCGAGTTCTTGCATCGTGGTCCTTCCTAGTTATCGGATAGATGTCCATCAGTCTGTATCGAGTACAGCAGGCCCATGGAGTTTGAGCATCATGCGACAGAGCTGAGCGAGTTCCTGTTTAACGGGATTGAGAGAGATCGCCTTTTGGCACACTGCTGCGATGGATGTGATTCGGCAGTCCGACAACCCACAGGGATGGATTCGATGGAACGGTGTCACATCCAGATCCACGTTGAGTGCACACCCATGGAGCGTCACACCGCGCTCGATGCGGATGCCGACAAAAGCAATTTTTTCAGGGGTTGGAGTCATGACCCAAATGCCGGGCTTGCCGGGGATGCGGTGGCCGGTGATATTCCAGCGGCTCAGCAATTGAACGATGATTTCTTCGAGTAACCAGACCAATTGCCTTGGACCCGTGGCATGCCGATCAAGCTTGAGCACGGGGTAGACCACAATCTGTCCTGGGCCGTGAAACGTAATGGACCCCCCGCGATTGACATGGTGGAGTTCCGTTCCGTGTTCACATAAGAGCGAGACATTGCCGCCCCAGTGCGATGCGGCGGTACTTCGCCCCAAGGTATAAACAGGGCGATGTTCAAGGATCAAGACGGTATCAGGTACCTGATTACGGATTCGCTCTTGGTGTAAGCGAGACTGCAGTTTCCATGCATGAAGATAGGGAACTGGATCTGAAAAAACTCGAACGGCTTCTCTGTGTGGAGAGAGAATATCCAGAGCCAGAGTGGGGATAGCAGTGGGAAGGTTCACTGGGGCACCCGTTGGAAGCGACAGGTCGGTTGACCAAGGAGAAACGAAAGCCTGTCCCATGGTCTGTCACTAAGGGGGGCAGCTGGACTAAGGAGAAGACATGTGTGCATGGGGTGCACATTGTCGCATAACGACCCATACGGTGGAAAGTTGCGTGTCGACGGTCATGAATCTGGCCGTCGACACGAGGAGAGTAATCAGGCGTTACTTGATGGCGACGAAGAGTTCTTTAATTTCCGGGGTCTTCAGTTTCTTCAGCGCTTTGGCTTCGATTTGGCGGATACGCTCGCGTGTCACGGACAAACTTTGACCAACTTGCTCCAGGGTGCTGGCTTCATCGTAGCCGATCCCGAACCGGAGTCTGATGACGGTTTGCTCGCGGGGCGTCAAGGTGCTTAGAATTCGGTCGAGTTGATCGGTCAACTCGCCCCGATGGACATGGGCATCGGGTGGAACGGCCTGCTGGTCCGGAATCATGTCGCCAAACTGTGTCTCTCCGTCACCAATTGGAGATTCTAAGGCTATTGGTTCCTGAAACGCCTGCATGGTCTCGCGGAGCCTTTCTGGCCTCATGCGCAGCACATGAGCGATCTCTTCTAACCGAGCGGGCCGCCCGAATTGCTGCCCGAGTTTCCGCATGACGCGGAGGACTCGATGTGACGCTTCGGTCTGGTGCACTGGAATCCGAATCGTTCTCGATTGATCCGCAATTGCGCGGGTGATGCCTTGTCGAATCCACCACGTCGCGTAGGTGCTGAATTTGAATCCTTTCCGATACTGATATCGTTCGGCCGCTTTCATCAGGCCGATGTTGCCCTCCTGCACGAGATCCAGCAAGCTCAATCCCCGTCCGGTGTAATGCTTGGCAACATCGACGACCAAACGCAAGTTATGCCGTACGAGCTCATCCTTCCCTTGCTCCAGGATGATCCTGGCGGATCTGATTTCATCAAGCGATGCCTTCAGTTGCGTTGCCGTCGTTGCGGCAGGTCTGAGATCTGGGTCTGACGGACTCAAGGCGGTACCTAAAGCCTTCTCCGCATTGTCCAATGCGGTGGCTGAAAACCCACTCAATCGTCTGACGACTTGGAGCATTTTCACGGTGTCTGTACAGATAGACGTACGCTTAGACTTGAGCAGCACCTTCACCGCTTGCCGCAGCGTGGTCCGAATGCGTCGTGTCCCATGGTCTACGCGCCTGGCAATCGTGACCTCTTCTTCTCGAGTCAAGAGTCCCCGTTTGTCGAAGGACCGGAAGTACAACGATTCCAATAGGAATGGGCTGGCCCCCGGGCTTGGACGCATGACCGGTTGAGGCTTCTCATCCGCTCCGGATTCCTCAGTTTCAACACGACTGATCATCCCCAATATGCCACTCGCTTTGGCATCATCGGCATCGGGGGCAAACCTTGTCCGTATATCCAGTCCCTCAGAGGATCGAAGTTCTTCTTTCATCACATCACCCCTTGCTCTGGTTGAACATCGCTCACTTTGGTTAGAGTCCTATTAAGCCAAGAAGATTCGCCGAATCATTACCCATGTAATCTTTCTACGAAGCAAAAGGGATGCTGGATTGAAGATGAGAAACAGTCGGTGTGATCAGCCCGAAAAATCAGAAAGATTAGTGCTGGCTAATGAGAAAGCAAAGGAAGAACTGTAGCACTTATGCGGCATCTTATGTAGGATCGGCATCAATGATCTGGCTGAAATGCCACACTATTTCGGTAGCAATCCCTTTATGAACGGGGCAAGAGTATCGATCGGAATTGGGAAGATCGTAGTCGAGTTCTTCTCAGCCACGATCTCGACGAGTGTTTGGAGATATCGCAGCTGCAGCGCGGCAGGATTACGGCTGATGACATCCGCCGCTTCCGCCAGTTTCTGCGCGGCTTGAAATTCCCCTTCCGCATGGATGATTTTGGCTCGACGTTCCCGCTCGGCTTCCGCTCGCCGGGCAATCGCACGTTGCATGTCTTGAGGAATATCCACATTCTTTACCTCGACGGCAGTAACCTTGACTCCCCATGGTTCGGTCTGTTGATCGATAATTTGCTGCAGCTCGGCATTGATGTCGTCGCGCTTCGACAGCAGGTCGTCGAACTGGCTTTGACCGAGCACACTTCGTAGCGTAGTTTGAGCTACTTGCGACGTCGATATAGAGGTAATCTTGAACGGCGACCACGGCACGCTGGGAATCGACCACCCTGAGAAAGATGACGGCGTTCACTTCCACGGAAATGTTATCCCGTGTGATGACATCTTGCGAGGGGACTTCCATGGTGACGGTCTGCAAGTTGACGCGTTCCCATCGGGAATTCACGAAGCGTTACGGCCTAGCTTGAGAACGTGATTAACCCCGTAGAAAGGACGATCTCTCTCCCGTTCAGCTGCTTTAAGAGCGCAGGAATGTTCTCAGCCACCATAGCGTCGTGCAGCTACTCCGCAGCTACCGGGTTGATCACTCCTTCATAACTGGCAACGACGATGTCACTGGCATAGGTCGGACTGCCTATGAGCATCAGGTACAGGGAGATGACGACAACTCCCATCGCCGCTGCGAGAATCTGTCTGCGTAGAGCTCTGTACAGAATTACGATGCCACGCATTGTGAACTCTATACCCGCAAGGCGCTAAAAGCGCCGAAGGTATGAACAGCGAGTAGATCGAGGAATTCTACTTTCTTATGCTGTCACGAAATGGCCGTTGGTTGCAAACTCCGGAACGAACCCCCTAGAATGCGCGGCATGTCTCAATTATCAAGCGGCGAACGCATCCATCTTGTCGATCACAAAAGGCGCCAGTATGCCCTTACGTTGAAGGCTGGCGACACCTATCAATTCAGCGGTCAGAAGATCGCTCACGACGCGATTATCGGGCGGCCGGATGGGACCATTGTCGTTCTCTCGGGCGGGAAAAAGATGTTGGCTGTCCGGCCTACTTTTGGAGACTACGTGCTGAAAATGCCGCGAGGCGCTCAAGTGCTCTATCCGAAAGACCTCGCGCTGATTCCCATGTGGGCGGATGTCTATCCGGGTGCGCGGGTGTTCGAGTCCGGAACCGGCTCAGGCGCGTTGACCATGGCGCTGTTGCGAGCGGTAGGGCCACGAGGGTTGGTGGTGACCTATGAGATGCGGGAGGATTTTGCCCGCACCGCACTCTTGAATATTGATCGCTATATGGGACCCGTGCCGAATCTGTCGGCATTGCGGAAGAATACCTATGAAGGTATTGATCTGCTTGACGATGGAATTCCCTTCGACCGTGTCGTGCTCGATTTACCTGAGCCCTGGCAGGTGGTCCCCCATGCAGCCACCGCGCTGCGATCCGGTGGGATCTATCTGAGCTTTGTCCCCACCGTGCCACAAGTTATACAAACGGTTGAGGCGCTTGAACGGGCAACTGTATTCGGGATGATCGAAACGTTTGAAACGCTGCTCCGAACCTGGTCTGTGCAGGGCAGGAGCGTGCGGCCTGATCATCGCATGGTCGCCCATTCTGGATTCATCACCGTAGCCCGAAAGGTGGAGCCAGGGCTGCTCCGTTCGATGGTTGGGAGAGAGG
Source organism: Nitrospira sp. (assembly GCA_029865345.1). GTDB lineage: Bacteria > Nitrospirota > Nitrospiria > Nitrospirales > Nitrospiraceae > Nitrospira_D. Next base: position 1,522 of record JAOUHD010000006.1, on the reverse strand, counting down.
CTCCTCCAGACGGAGACCGGGAAGGTCTGTCCGATGAAGCAGAAGAGGAGCTGAACGCATGAATAGGTTAGAAGGCAAGGTAGCCGTGGTGACGGGAGGTAATGCCGGAATTGGCGAAGCAATCGCAAAACGTTTTGCCGAGGAGGGAGCATCGGTTGTCATCACGGGACGTCGGCAACAGGAAGTGGATCGTGTGGCCAGTGTGATCCGACATAACAAGGGGAAAGTACTCGGAGTTGCCGGTTCAGTGACGGACGAAGCCCATGTACTGGATGTCGTCCGTCGAACGATCGATAGCTTTGGGCGGATCGACATTCTAGTCAACAACGCGGGGATCGGTGAATTTGGAAAGCGCCTCCACGAAACCGATGATGCTGTCTGGGCGAACGTGCTCGACATCAACTTGACCGGGGTCTTCCGCATGACACGAGCCGTCATTCCTCACATGCTGAAACAAGGACGAGGCTCGATCGTGAATATCTCGTCCATTGCCAGCTTAGTCGGTCTCTCCGGCCTAGCTGCCTATACGGCATCCAAAGGGGCGCTTGACGCCTTGACGCGCGCACTGGCTGTCGAATATGCGAAGGAAGGAATTCGCTGTAATGTGGTGAACCCTGGTCTCATTGATACGCCTATGGCGGCCCCCTTGATGGCTAATCCGGATATGCTTCAGCCCATTCTGGCCCAATATGCGATACGTCGTCCTGGGACACCAGAAGAAGTGGCGAATCTAGTTCTGTATCTGGCTTCGGATGAAGCAGCCTGGATGACTGGGGCGACCATTCCTATTGATGGGGGTATGACCGTTTATAAAGGGTAGTGGTTGCGGCAACGAGGGATAGTAGCTTCCGTGCTAGGTGAAGAAATGGACATTGATGCTCGAACACAGTTTTGCGGGGTGATTGGCAATCCGGTCGGGCATTCACTGTCGCCAGCTATCCACAATGCGGCGTTCCGCAAATTGGGGCTCAATTTTGTCTATCTCGCCTGGCAAGTGGAAGCGATCGGTGAGGCCATCAAAGGGCTCCGTGCACTGGGAAACTTTCGCGGAGCGAGCGTCACGATTCCTCACAAAGTGGCCGCCATACCATTTCTTGATCATGTGGAGACGACGGCCCAAAAGATCGGTGCGATCAACACAATCGTTGCTGAAAAAGGTGAACTCACCGGGTACAACACGGACGCGACCGGTGCGCTGCGGGCCTTACGGGAGGGCGGAGTTGAGCTCAAGGGACGACGCATCGTTGTGCTTGGATCCGGAGGCGCTGCCCGAGCGATCGCTGTTGCGCTGGCCGCTGAGTCCGGCACAGAGAAATTGACCTTGCTGGGGATCGAGGATGCAGAGCGGACTCGCTTGGCTCAGGATATTCGTTCTACGACAGCGGTGACGGTAGAGGATTCGTATCTGGATGAGTCCACCCTTCGTCGGGTTCTTCCTGCTGCGCACATACTCATTCATTGCACTCCGGTCGGGATGTCTCCGAAAGCCGAGGCCACCTGCGTTCCTGCCTCGCTCCTCCAT
>JAOUHD010000090.1 GCA_029865345.1 Nitrospira sp. | reverse complement strand
GTGCTGTCTTCAAGAAGTTGACAGGGTTTGGGGATTCCAGTAGGATGACGAAACCTTTAACGCCCATCCAGTGAGGTGGGCAAGGAGCCAATCATGAATTTCTGTCCGGCCACGGCCGGTGATCAATTAACCTTCTCACAATGGCACCGTGAGGGGGTTTTTTTATGTCCGGATTCGACAAGAACTTGATCGCATAATCATCTTGACCATGACGACTCCTACGGACAAACCGACTGAGCGGAAAGATGAAAAGCTGATCATGGATGCTGGGGATATCTCCCGCGCCATGATGCGCATCGCGCATGAGATTTTGGAGCGAAATAAAGGGGGGAAGGATCTGGCGTTGGTGGGAATACGGACCGGTGGTGTGCATCTCGCGCATCGGCTTGTGAAACGTATCCAAAGCATCGAGGGTGTACAGGTTCCCATCGGTGAATTGGATATTACCCTGTATCGCGACGATCTAGCGTTGAGAAAGAATCAACCGATCCTGAGAAAAACGTCCGTACCATTCGACATGACGAATAAAGTTGTCGTGCTTGTCGACGATGTCTTGTTCACCGGAAGAACGATACGGGCGGCGATGGATGGGTTGATGGACTTGGGACGTCCGGAGGAAATCCAGCTGGCGGTGTTGGTCGATCGTGGTCATCGACAGCTTCCGATTAAGGCGAATTATATCGGGAAAAATCTTCCGACTTCCCGAGAGGAGCAGGTTCAGGTGCTGTTGGACGAAGATGGGGAAGATGACCGGGTGGTCATCTTAAAGTCCTGAAGCGGAGGATCCCATGAGCCTCAAGCGCAAAGATCTGCTGAGCCTCGCTTCGTTGTCTGTGGACGAGATCATGCTCGTCTTGGAGACAGCAGATTCCTTCAAGGAAGTGACCGGGCGCGAAATCAAAAAAGTGCCGGCTCTCCGAGGTAAGACCGTCGTGAATCTCTTCTTTGAGCCGAGTACCAGAACGCGTACGTCCTTCGAGTTGGCGGCCAAGCGACTGAGCGCCGATGTGATCAACTTTTCTCCCTCCTCCAGCAGTGTGGTGAAGGGAGAGACCTTGCTTGATACCGCGCGGAACATCGAAGCCATGCAGGCGGACATCATCGTCCTCCGCCACTCCTCGGCCGGTGCCGCCGAAACCCTTGCGCATGGTGTCAAGTCATCTGTCATTAACGCAGGCGATGGATGGCATGAGCACCCGACGCAGGCGTTGCTCGATCTCTATACGATCCGGCAACGAGGGATGAATTTCAATGGGCTGCGCGTGGCGATCGTGGGAGATGTGTCGCATAGCCGCGTAGCTCGATCGAATATCTATGCGCTCATCAAACTGGGCGCCGAGGTGCGTCTGGTGGGACCGCCGACGATGATGCCGAGCCGTGTGGAGAAACTGGGTGCGAAAGTCTACTACAACATGGATGAAGGTCTGCGCGGCGTGCATGTGATCATGATGCTCAGATTGCAGTTGGAGCGGCAGGGACGGGCGCAGTTTCCGACGATCCGGGAGTACTCACGGCTCTATGGCTTGACCGCTGAACGGGTACACCTGGCCGACGCCGGCGCGATAGTGATGCACCCTGGACCGATCAATCGGGGAGTGGAAATCGCGCCGGATGTGGCCGATAGTTTGTCCTCGGTGATTCTCGATCAAGTGGCGAATGGGGTGGCAGTGCGCATGGGAATTCTGTACCTCATGTCCGGAGCAAATTCGTGAATCTAATAATCTGATGATCTGTCGAGTGAGTGAGTGATTGGCCGAGTGTGCATAGCGAGGGTTCCACAACAGATCATCAGATCAACAGATTCTGCAAATTGTAGAGAGGCCTTATGGTATCGATTCTGATTAAGGGTGGTCGGGTCATTGATCCAGGCAGGTTTGACGGCATCGCCGATGTGCTGATCGAGCACGGTCAGATTGCCGCACTGGGATCGAATCTTTCAGCCCCGGTCGGCGGCCGGACCATTCACGCTACGGGGAAGCTGGTGGTACCGGGGTTCGTTGATGTCCACGTCCACTTTCGCGAACCGGGATTCGAGTATAAGGAAACGATTCAGAGCGGTAGTGCTGCGGCGGTTGCTGGCGGATTTACGACAGTCTGTTGCATGCCGAACACGAATCCTGTGAATGACAACCAAGCCGTCACGGAGTTTATCCTGGAGCGATCCCGGCTGGCCGGCCTCGCGAATGTGTTGCCGATCGGTGCCATTACAAAAGGATCGGAAGGGAAGGAGCTCGCGGAGATCGGTGATTTACGGCGGTCGGGGTGCGTGGCGATTTCTGACGATGGCAAGCCGGTCATGAACAGCCTGGTGATGCGGCGAGCGATGGAATATGCCTTGGCCTTTGATCTGACGGTCGTCGACCATTGCGAGGATCTGCATTTGGCAGAAGGCGGCTGTATGAATGAGGGGTTGATCTCAACCGAGCTTGGGTTGCCGGGGATCCCGTCAGCAGCTGAAGATGTGATGGTGGCGCGTAATCTCTCCCTTTCGGAACTGACGGGAGCTCGTTTGCATCTCGCCCATATCAGCACCGCCGGGTCTGTTCGCATGGTGCGAGAGGCGAAAGCCCGGGGAATCCGTGTGACGGCCGAAGCCTGTCCCCATCACTTTACGCTTACAGAAGAACTGGTGCGCGGCTATAACACCCACGCCAAGATGAATCCCCCTCTGCGTACCTGGGCCGATGTCCAAGCGATCAAGGAGGGTTTGCGGGACGGTACAATCGATGTGATTGCGACCGACCATGCTCCCCATGCGACGCAGGAGAAACAACAGGATTTCACTGAGGCCCCATTCGGAATCGTGGGGCTTGAGACGGCGCTCCCGTTGACGTTGGGATTAGTGGAGGAAGGGGTGCTGTCGCTGGAGCAAGCGGTTCAGAAGCTGACCTCGGCTCCGGCTGCGGCATTCGGACTCAAGAAAGGGACGTTGGCGGTCGGTGCCGATGCGGATGTCGTCCTCATCGATCCGCAAGAATCGTGGGAAGTTGACCCGTCTACGTTTCGATCGAAGAGCCGCAACACGCCGTTTGTGGGATGGAAGGTGAAAGGGCGAGTGAAGACAACCATTGTAGGTGGCAAGATAGTGTTCGAGAACGGCCTGGTGGAGCGGTAGTGCTGTGCGACGGTTGCCACGCTGGGGGATGATCGGGTGTCTTACGCTTGAGTGGGTTGCGCTGGCCGTCTGGGTTGGAGGCATGGTCGTGCTGAGCGGAGCGGTGATCCCAGCGGTGTTCAATACATTCGGAGCACAGGATTCGGGGGGTATGTTGTTGACCAGAGCGTTCGAAGGGTACCATCGTTTCGTCATCGGAGCTTGTGTGATCCTCAGCGCTGCTGTGTGGTATCGTCGGTGGAGCGGGGATCCGATTGTGGCGGTCGGTCGTAGTGAGATGATCGTCCTGGCCATCATGGTGCTCATAGCCGGGCTCATCATGATGGTATTGCACCCCAATGCCGTGGCGCTTCAAGCCCAGGCATTCGCGACGAAAGATGAGACAGCCAGGAAAACGACTTTAGAGGCGCTGTTTCGTGTGCTCATGCCGATTCGGTCGTTATACATGGTGAACCTGGTCTTGGGCATCGTGCTTGTCGCAGTCAAGGTGAATCGTTCACTTGATCTGAATAGAAGGCAGTTGTGAAAAAGGCATTACTGGCACTGGCAGACGGAACGGTGTTCGAAGGCCGCGCTCTTGGCCATGAGGGCGAAACCGTTGGAGAAGTTGTCTTTAATACGGCGATGACCGGTTATCAGGAGATACTGACCGATCCATCCTATAAAGGACAGATCATCACGATGACCTGTCCCCATATCGGAAACTATGGAGTCACACCTGAAGATGCAGAATCCGGTCGGTCATGGGCAGAGGGGTTCGTGGTCATGGAAGCCAGCCGTCTCGCCAGTAACTGGCGAAGCCGACAGACCCTTCAAGAGTCATTGATCGAGGCAAGAGTCGTTGGAATTAAAGGCATCGACACCAGAGCCTTGACAAGGCACTTACGCGAGCATGGTTCACAGCAGGGAATCATCACGCATCTTCATCTCGACCCCGATCGAGCTGTGCAACGAGCCAGGCAAGCCCCCGCCATTATCGGTCGAGATTTGGCTGCTGAGGTCACCTGCGCACGTTCCTATGACTGGACAATGGGAACCGGAGATTGGGCACCCTCGGCACAAGGCAGGGAGCATGGACCGTCCAAGCCTTGGCGAGTTGTGGCCTATGATTTTGGCATCAAACACAACATTCTGAGACGATTGGTGGATGTCGGCTGTCAGGTGACGGTAGTGCCGGCTGCGACATCAGCAGAGGAAGTCCAGGCGCTAAAACCCGACGGCATTTTCCTGTCAAACGGTCCAGGTGATCCGGAGGGCCTTCCCTATGCCGCGAAGGCAATGGAGAAACTGATCGGACGCTATCCTGTTTTTGGCATCTGTTTAGGCCATCAGATTCTCTGCTTGGCCTTCGGCCTCAAGACCTATAAGCTAAAGTTCGGTCATCATGGGGCGAATCATCCCGTGATGGATCTTCGGACGAGAAAAGTTGAAATTACGTCGCAGAACCATAATTTTGCCGTGCAGAGTCCCACGCCTCTCCATGACATACCAAACGTCTTGCCCGTAATTGACACTCGCTACGGACAACTGTCGCTCACCCATGTCAGCTTGAACGACTACTCGATTGAGGGGATGGCCTGTCTCGATCATCCGGTCTTCTCGGTCCAATACCACCCGGAAGCGGCACCGGGACCTCATGATGCTGCCTATTTGTTCGATGAATTCGTGCGTCTTATGGAGACTCATCATGCATAACCGTGTTCTCATTGGGGTCATCGGACTGGTGCTGTCTGGATGCACGTTTAATTTCCCGCTGTTTCCAGGCCCCGGACCTCTGCAAGAAGCGCAGGTCGACGGGACCGGAAAAGCAAAAGTGCTGTTGATCGAAATTTCTGGAATGATCAGCTCTCAGGAAAAAGATGGGTTGCGACCAGCGCCCAGCATGATTGCAAGCGTGAAGGAACAGCTGACCCGGGCGGCCAAGGATGAGAATGTCAAAGCGGTCGTACTTCGCATCAACACGCCGGGAGGAACGGTGACGGCGTCGGATATTATTTATCACGAGCTGAAAACGTTCAAAGCCAGTCGTAAGGTCCCCATTGTGGCATCCATTATGGATCTGGGGACTTCAGGGGGCTACTATATCGCCGCCGCTGCTGACACGGTACTGGCGCATCCTTCATCCGTGACCGGCAGTATCGGCGTGATCATGCTCACCATGAATGCACGAGGGCTGTTGGAGAAGGTGGGCGTGGAGGCTACCGCTGTGACGTCGGGGCCTCGCAAGGATATGGGCTCACCGTTTCGGACCATGACGGTCGAAGAACGTGCCATCTTCCAAGGACTGATCGATTCGTTTTATCAGCGGTTCTTGAATATCGTACAGGAGGGCCGTTCTAATTTGCAGATGGAACAGATCAAACGGTTGGCTGATGGACGAATTTATACCGGAGGGCAAGCGAAGGAGGCTGGTTTGGTTGATGAGATCGGCTATCTCGAAGACGCAATCGAATTAGCTAAGAAGAAAGCCGGTCTGACGGAAGCGAGAGTCGTGACGTACCAACGTCCAGGTGAATATTCCAACAATATGTATTCCAAGCTTTTGGCACCGAGTGGGCTCGCCAGTCTTGCCGATCTTGATCTCATGGCGGTTGTCCGTGGGGGAACTCCCCAGTTCATGTACATGTGGATGCCATAGTGAGAGAAGGCGCCGGTCGCATGACTAGGGGTATCGAGACTGGTATGATGATAAGAATCGGCCTTGATCGTGAGATTCGAGATGATAGAGCCGGCAGATCAGCAGATCGACCTCCTGTTTTCAACGCCCATCGAGCGTCGCGCATTGCTTCGCCACTGGGCTCGTGGAATGTTGGGATTGACTTGCCTTTCCTGCCTTGGAACAGCGGCTGGCGTGGTTGCAACTCTGGGGGGATGCGTCCGCGCGCCGGGAACGGCACGAGATCAATTCATCTATATCTCTGAGGAGAAAGAAATTGCGATGGGCATCAGCGGCTATCGCGAATTACTGCGACAGGCTCCAATCAGTAACGATCCTGAGTTAACTGAGATGGTCAACCGGGTTGGTCAGCGAATTGCAGCGGTGGCCAATAAACCAGAGTATGAGTGGGAGTTCGCCATTATTCGGGACGACCGCATGATCAATGCCTTCGCGCTTCCGGGTGGCAAGGTTGCCGTCTTCACGGGCATACTGAAGCTCACGAAGAACGAAGACGGTTTGGCGACCGTGATTGGGCATGAGGTGGCGCATGCGCTCCAGCGCCATGGGGCGGAGCGATATAGCCGAAGTATCCTTGAAACGATCGGCCAAGTTGGTGCGTTGGCAGCCGGAGCCGCTGTCGGACGCCCGGATGCGGCAATGGCTGCAATGAGTGCCTATGGAGTTGGAGTCTCTCTGCCGTTTGGAAGAAAGCAGGAATCGGAGGCCGACTATATCGGACTTCGCTTGATGGCGCAGGCTGGCTATGATCCTCGAGAGGCCGTCCCATTTTGGGAGAGGATGAGCGGGTGTCCCCGGCAGATGATCGACAAGGTCTGTTTTCGGTCGAAACATAATATCCCGGAGTTTTTGTCCACACACCCCTCCGATCTGGCGCGTATCAACCAGATTGAAACGTGGCTACCGGAGGCCATGAGGTATTATCATGCGGCGCAGGGCGATGCTCCCTCTGTACCGCCGGTCCCGTATCACCCACGGATTGGTCCCGCGCTTCCGTCCAGCTGATCGACCATCACGACACAATGCCAAAACGTACGGACATTCAGTCAATCCTCATGATCGGTTCCGGTCCGATCGTCATCGGCCAAGCCTGTGAATTTGATTATTCCGGCACACAGGCCTGCAAAGCCCTAAAAGCGGAGGGGTACAAAGTTATTCTCATCAACAGCAATCCGGCGACGATCATGACAGATCCGGAGATGGCTGATCGGACATATATCGAACCAATTACCTTAGATGTGGTTGAGAAGGTGATCGAGCGAGAGCGCCCGGATGCCTTGCTTCCGACCATGGGCGGGCAAACAGCTCTGAACACCACCATGGGATTGGTGAAGCGAGGGGTTCTCGAGAAATATAAAGTTGCTCTTATCGGCGCGTCAGCGGAAGCAATTCATAAAGCGGAGGATCGGGATGCGTTCAAACAGGCGATGCATCGAATCGGCCTGCGTGTGCCGAAGAGTGGCACAGTACATACGCGACAGGAAGCGCTGGCCATTCTCGAGACGGTCGGCTTCCCCGCGATCATTCGGCCGTCCTTTACCATGGGGGGGACTGGCGGAAACATCGCGTACAATCGTGAGGAATTCGAGCGGCTGATCGATTGGGCGCTGGCCATGAGTCCGGTCAGTCAGGTGCTGATCGAAGAGTCGGTCATTGGATGGAAAGAATATGAATTGGAGGTCATGCGCGACCTAAAAGACAATGTTGTGATCGTCTGCCCTATCGAAAATTTTGATCCGATGGGCGTGCATACAGGAGACAGTATCACGGTCGCGCCGGCCATGACGTTGAGCGATAAAGAATACCAACGGATGCGGAACGCAGCACTTCGTATTATCCGAGAGATCGGGGTTGATACGGGAGGATCAAACATTCAGTTCGGTATCAACCCTGCCAACGGGGAGATGGTTGTCATCGAAATGAATCCTCGGGTCTCTCGAAGTTCAGCGTTGGCGTCAAAGGCCACCGGGTTCCCGATCGCCAAGATCGCGGCCAAGCTCGCTATCGGCTACACGCTGGATGAGATCTCCAATGACATTACTGGTGTCACGAAGGCTTCCTTTGAACCGGCGATCGATTACGTAGTTGTTAAGATCCCGAGATTTGCTTTTCAGAAGTTCAAGGGGGCCGATACGACCTTGACGACGCAGATGAAATCGGTCGGGGAGGTGATGGCGATCGGACGTACCTTCAAGGAGTCTCTCCAAAAAGCCATTCGCTCCCTGGAGTTAAACCTCAATGGGTTGGCGTCCAGGTTTGGGCTTGATCGAGGTATTCCAGCCGAGTTTAACCGGTCAGAAGCGATCGAGAAGCTCAACCGGGTGCTGCGGACACCGGTAGCAGAACGACTGTGGTATGTGGCCGATGCCATGCGCCTGGGATTCACGGACGAGGAACTGTTTGCCACGACAAAGATAGATCCCTGGTTTTTAGACCAAGTTAGACAGCTGGTGGACTTCGAACACATGCTTGCTGGTCATGCTGCCAACTCAGCGGCCGTTTTGGGCAGTGAGTTGCTCTGGGAGGCGAAAGAACTCGGATTTTCGGATGATCGGATCGCACAATTGCTCGGATGCGAACCGGGTGTGGTTCAGACCGCACGGACACAACAAGGGGCACGCGGAGTCACCTATAAACGAGTTGATACCTGTGCTGCTGAGTTCGAGTCGCAGACACCGTATCTCTATTCCACCTACGGCAGGGAGTGTGAAGCCCGGCCATCAAACCGACAAAAGGTCGTGATTCTTGGCGGAGGCCCGAATCGAATCGGGCAGGGGATTGAGTTTGACTACTGCTGTGTTCATGCGGCCATGGCGCTTCGGGAGGAAGCGGTCGATACGATTATGGTCAACTGCAACCCGGAAACCGTAAGCACGGATTACGATACCTCCGATCGACTGTACTTTGAGCCGCTGACGCACGAAGATGTTCTCAATATTGTGCATCGTGAGCAGCCGCTCGGAGTGGTCTTGCAGTTTGGTGGGCAGACGCCGTTGAAACTTGCGCTTTCGCTTTCGAACGCCGGTGTGAAGATTCTCGGAACCAGTCCCGATGCGATCGATTTGGCGGAAGACCGAGAGCGGTTCCGGGAACTCCTCAATCGGTTGGGTTTACGGCAGGCGGAAAGCGGAATCGCTCGATCTATCGAGGAGGCGGTGCAGATCGCCGGACGGATCAGCTATCCGGTCATGGTCCGTCCGTCGTATGTGTTGGGTGGCCGGTCGATGCAGATTGTCTATGATGAAGCCGGCTTGCTGGAGTACATGCATTCCGCCGTCAAGGCGTCACCCAATCATCCGGTCTTGATCGACAAGTACCTGGCCGATGCCATCGAAGTTGATGCCGATGCGATTTCGGACGGTGAAACCGTGGTCGTGGCAGGAATCATGGAGCATATTGAAGAGGCCGGTGTCCATTCAGGCGATTCGGCCTGCTCCCTTCCTCCCTATACACTCGACAAGACCATTGTGCGTGAGATTGAGCGTCAGATGTGCATGTTGGCGCTGGAGTTGGGGGTTGTCGGGCTCATGAATGCACAGTTTGCCGTCAAAGAGCAGACGATTTTTGTCCTTGAGGTCAATCCACGCGGATCTCGGACCGTGCCATTCGTCAGCAAGGCGATCGGCGTACCACTTGCAAAGTTGGCCATGAAAGTGATGATGGGGAGAACGCTCAAGGAGCTTGGATTTACGAGCGCTCCTCTCCCTAAACATTTTTCGGTCAAAGAAGCGGTGTTTCCATTCAATAGATTTCCTGGGGTCGATGTGCTGCTGGGACCGGAGATGAAATCGACCGGTGAAGTGATGGGTATCGACGGAGATTTTGGATGGGCGTTCGCGAAATCGCAAGCAGGGGCAGGGGCGGTGTTGCCGACGTCAGGCACTGCCTTTATCAGTGTGAAAGCCTCCGACCGTCCCGCAGCGTTGGAAGTGGGTAGGGCGTTGAACAAGTTGGGGATGCGTATTCAGGGAACGAGCGGGACAGCTGGGTATTTGCGTGAACACGGGCTTTCCGTGGAGATTGTGAACAAGGTGACTGAGGGGAGGCCGCACATCGTCGACCACATCAAGAATGGTTCGGTAGCCCTCGTCGTGAATACGGTACGAACGGCCTCGGCGCACCTGGACTCGTCGGCCATCCGGCGGGAAGCGCTTCATCGCAGTATTCCGTATTTCACGACAATGAGAGGGGCCCATGCTGCGGTGATGGGTGTCGAAGCGATCGTCAAAAAGGGCTTAGCAATTCGCACATTGCAAGAGTATCATCGGCCATAACCTGTTCAGGAGCGACCAGAGCATGCCGACACCAATTACGAAGAAAGGCTACGAGGCGTTAAAGGCAGAATTGGATCGCTTGCGCAAGGTCGAGCGACTCAAAAACATCGAAGCCATCGCGGAAGCCAGAGCGCATGGCGATCTTAGTGAGAACGCCGAGTATGACGCCGCCAAAGAGCGCCAAGGCTTCATCGAATCGCGCATTGCTGAACTCGAAACCAAGCTGGCCGATGCCCGCGTGGTGGAGATCGCAGGACGCATCAGCGAGACGATCGTTTTTGGTGCGACGGTCTTAGTCGTCGAACAGGAGTCCCAAGCCAAGAAACAGTATATCTTGGTTGGGCAGGACGAAGCCGACATGAAATTCAACAAGATCTCGGTGCAGTCCCCTGTTGGGCGAGCGCTCATCGGAAAGCGTGTTGGAGACTTCGTGGAAGTGAAGACACCCGCCAAGATGGTTGAATACGAGGTCAAGGAGATCAAATTCGAGGAACTCTAACGTGCAGGATGCACGCCCCCTTATCACGCTGCTGACAGATTTCGGCGAGCGGGATTGCTTTGTGGCAAGCATGAAAGGGGTCATTCTGTCGATCAATTCTACCGCTGCCGTCGTCGATCTCTCTCATCAAATCGCCTCTCATCAGATTCAGGAAGCCGGGTACTTTCTCAAGTCCTGCTATCGTTATTTTCCAGCAGGAACTATCCATGTTGCCGTGGTCGATCCCGGAGTCGGAACCGAGCGACGGGCGTTGCTCGTGTCCGCGGCCGGCTCATTTTTTGTGGGACCAGATAATGGGCTGTTCAGTGAACTCCTAGAGCAGGAGCAGGGGGCGAAGATATGGCAGATCGTGAATCAGGATTATCGTCTTCAAACGACAGGGTCGACCTTTGATGGGCGAGATGTGTTCGCGCCGGCTGCTGCATGGTTGAGCAAAGGCGTGCCGCCGGCATTTTTTGGGCCGGTGGTCCAGGATCCAATCCACCGTTCCGTGGCGATCCCCGTGTGGCATGAAGAAGTGCTGATCGGCAGGATTGTCTCCGTCGATCGCTTCGGGAATCTCATCTCTAATATTACCGCGAGGCAGGTGAGGGAGTTTCGGGCAGTCGGGGGGCAATCTCTCGAGATTTATGTTGGAGCCTATGTCATCAACGATTTGGTTGGGAGTTACAGCCAGGGAAATCGGGAGAGTCCCTCTGCGCTGATCAATAGTAGTGAGAATTTGGAAATCTTTTTGCAGGAAGATAGCGCGGCGCGCTGTCTGCAAGTTGGTGTGGGAGAAGAAGTCCGTCTGTGCTGAGTCGTCTCAGCCCATCGCATTGTCGATGTGATCGCAAACATGGCTTGCGAAGGGGAACGAGCAGGTAAAGGCGGGAGACACGGCGTTGAGCACGTGCATGGAGCGGTTGTCGCCTTCCAGGACGAAATCCATTTCAAGCCTTTTCTTCGTGATGTCGAGTAGCTGCGCACTAATTTCAGGGTGACCCCATTGCTGGTAATTGCGTTCGGTCACAATCTCCGTGAGCGGAAGCCAGCTCTACCTAGTGATAGTAGCTGATTCTGGATCCAGTGAGTCGCCCATACTCTTCAGTGGCACCATACACGGCGCGGCGGCCGGACAGATAGCTGGCGCAACGTGTTGGTATATCACCCTCCCAAAACAGCTGAGAGCCAGCATGCTACATATTGCAGATGTCGCTCCCTGAGTCACCTAACTTGGTGCTAGTGCTGGGGACGAAGGTCCAATCGTAGCCTTCGTTGTGCAGGCTGAATTTGATGACGCCCTGGATATTGGCCAATCGAACTTCGCTGTTTGGCATGATCGATCCAAATCCGAAGTTCACGATGCCACCGGTGCCAACGACGAACTGCCGGATACCGTTGGGATCTGCTGATCCGCTGGCACTCATCTTGGCGAACCGTTCATAGCTATGCTCATGGCCGTTGACGACCACATCGGCCTTCGCTGCGTAAAGCACGTCCCAGAAGGGTTGCACATCCAGTTGGCTACTCGCACCAGTGCCAGAAGTGAAACGCGGTCTGTGCCAATAGGCAAGGATACAGGAGTCCGAATGAGTGGCAAGGTCGTCTTGTAGCCATGTGAGCTGAGAGGAGTTGATCTGCTCGCTGTTGAGCGAAATGAGGTGCCAATTGCCGAGGTTGTAGCTGTAGTAGGGTGGCTTGGTTCCACCCGGGAAGCTGCAATTGGCGCTGTTCGGACAGAAATAGTTGAAATATCCTGATGCTCCTGACGTTTCATAGTCATGGTTGCCGGGGCTGGGACGGGTTCTCGCCTTATGGCGGCCCCATGTCGGATCGTAGTATGTCGAATATTCAAACGCGCTTCCGCATGGGTGGACATTGTCGCCCGTGGTGAAGACGATCGTATTGGAATCGGCTGCCACAGCGGCATCGAGCAATTTGGCCGTCGATTCTGCGGCATTATTGACGCTGGATGCGATGTCGCCGGCACCGATGAAGGTATAGGTTTGCGCGGCTGGGGCGTCCAGGTCCATCATGGTGGAGGGAACCGCTGCATTGGCAAGATTGGCTGGTGCGGAGGGATGTGGCAGGTCAATCCTAGAGCAGGGCGTGCTGTCACCTGTCGAGGAACCGCACGCACTGGTCATCAAGCAGAGTGTAAGAAGATAGAGCAGATGCTTTTTCATAGTGCTTGCCGTGAGTAAGTAAGAGGGTCGCCCGCCATCTAAATTCTTCCAGTGGCAGACGCAGCCAG
>JAOUHD010000089.1 GCA_029865345.1 Nitrospira sp. | reverse complement strand
AATCCATTCAGCACAAGCTCGCTCGCTGCCGTCACACCCTCGAACAGATCCAGCCCGGTGGTATGTCACTCCGCCACCGGAAGGAGAAGAAACAACTGTCCAGTTAATTCTTGGACACTACACTAGCAACCTCTCTTTCTCCATCACCATTCGTACGCCCCACACCGTGCTGGACATATTACCCGCCCTGATATTATACCCATCATCCTTTCGCGACAAAAAAAGAGGGTGCGAAGTTGCCTCCCCACCCTCTTTCGAGCTGGTGCCATCTCAGCAGAGGCGATGACTCGCCTCTGTTGAATCTCCCCCCCTATGGGTTGGTGACTTGCAGTTGAATGCTCCCCGTGTCTGTCATCGCAGGATTGATCGTAATCGTATAGGTATCTGTTGTCGCCAATGTGACAGGATTCAGGTTGAAGCTCGCCGCTGAGCTCGTGGTCCCAGCTTGCAAGACGCCACTCGGCGTATAGAGGTTCACGGTCACGTTGCCGAGCTTGTTATTGGTAGCTTTGATCGTGACCTGTTGGTTCGCCGTGCCGGCAAACGTATAGCGGCCATTCTGGCCTGCTCGGCTGACCATAATCGTCCTGGAGGCGGCATTCACCTTCAGCGAGTCTGACACCTCCGTTGAGAGTGTCAACGTCATGTTGCCGGTGTAGGGCCCGCCTGGACGGACAAGGACAGTGTAGGGTCCTGTAGCTGGCAAGGGATTTGGGACTTCGAGCGATCCACCCGCCGTACCAACCGCGGTTGAGGCAAGCGTGGTTCCATCCTGCCCCAGAAGCGAAATATTACTCGACGTGAGCCCCACAGACGTGAGCCCCAGACTGACCCATTGCCCGGCGTGGCCATTGAACGTGTACTGTGCGATCTTCCCTGGCTTATTGAGACTAACCGTCACCGGCGCTCCATCGAGCGCAATCGTGCCGGTGACCGGAGAAGACAGGGCTAGCGTCATGCTGCCGGTATGGTTACTGACTGGATCCACCACGATCGTGTAGGTGCCCGTTTCAGGCAATGCCGTGCTTGGATCGAGACTGCCGCCGCTGGGACCGATCGTTGTTGCCGCCAACTTGCTGCCGTCTGGTTTCAACATCGACAGGGTGCTCGAAGCAATCGAAACCCCAGTGAGGCCAAGATTGACCCACTGGCCCGCCGTTCCATTGAACGTATAGAGCGCGCGTTGGCCCGGCACAGTCAATGTCGGCGTCACCGCCACTTGGTCAGTCATGATGGTCCCGGTGAGATCTGGCGCATTGTAGAGCGCGAGCTTCACATTGCCCGTGTAACTCAGCTCCGGATCGATCAGGATGGCATAGGTTCCAGAGGTCGGAAGAACTTGAGCATCGAGCACAGCGCCTGCATTGCCGAATGAGGTTGGCTGGCTTAATGGGCTTCCATCTGGTTTAAGAATAGCGACGTGCCCACTCCGGATGGTCACATCACTCAACTGTAAGCTGACCGCTTGGCCGCCCGTGCCTGAGAAGGTATAACGGGCATTCTGGCCGCTGCGGCTGATGGGAATCGATACTGCCGAGCCCTGAGGAACGATTTCGCCCCCCAATTCGCTCGATACCGTGACCGTGACTTTCCCGGTGTACCCACTCATCGGATCGAGGAAGATCGTATACGTGCCTGTCGCCGGCAATTCTTTGAGATCAATACTACTGCCATTGATCTCGCTGGACGAAATCCATGCGGCCCCAGAATCACCGGTCAGCTGATAGGATGAGGTAGCGGTTTGAACCTGCGTCAGTGAAGAGGGCTCCCGATACATGGTCGCATAATAGTGTCTTACCGCGGAAGGCTGAGTGGCCACCGCCGAACCATCCGGCCCATAGACGAGGACTCTGAACTGTGTGAGGGTGACGCCACTGAAGCCAATATTGATCCGCTGGTCTGCCGTGCCCTCAAAGGTCACCGAGCCTTTTTTACTTGGAGTCGAAATAGTCGCCGTAGTGGATTCTCCATTCACAGCGATGCGACCTTTGTACTCGATGTCCGCTGCCGCGACGCCGGACGGTGGAGCAGGATCTCCGGCGTAACTCCTCTCAGTAGCAGGACTGGAAATGATTCCAGCTGACGCAAGCAGAAACGTCGCTGTTGCCACTGGTACTCGGCACTTTATCCACGGCCATAGGCTGTCCATAGTCGCCCTCCTATTGATAAAAACCGACGGCTCTTGGAGGTATGTCACCTCGTGTGAGTTGGTATACATATATGTAGGCTAACGCGCGGACTCTACCCTTTTTCGTGTCCGTGACGCAATCCCCTCAGGCCCCTATTCAATGATTGTCTGTACCATCCCCCCTAAGTGGGGGGATCAGATTCATGGAGGTTCTGCACGCCATTTCCATCAGATGTAGCGGAAATATGTGGGGTTAGCCAAGCAAACAAGAACGAGTCCGGGATGGACAGCTGTGCGCATGCAATCAGACTGGGAGCAAACAAAAAGGGTGGAGAGTTGCCTCCCCACCCTTCTCTTGTGAGTCACCAGAAGCTTCTCAGCGACTACTCGCCCTTACAGAAACTCCGCTCATAGTTGATGACCGACCAGGCTTCTTCTTCCGTGATCGCAGCAGGGATCAAGGACACCATCCCCGTTCCGGGGCTGCCGTTCTTAATGACCCAGAAGAGTTCACCATCTTTCCGCTTCTTATGGAACTTGCAGTTGGTGAAATCCCGCGGGCTTGGACTCAGGATCTTCCCAGCTTCACCCTGACCGTCCCCGAGCTTACCATGACAATTGAAGCATGTGCCCTTCCCCTCGTAAATCGCCTTGCCTTTAGCAAGACTCTCGGGAGTGGACGCAACCGGATTCTTCACCGCTTTGGCATCGGCCATCTGATCTGGCGGAACGCGAGGCTTCAACGGCTCTTTTTCTTCAGCCCCAACGACTGAGACCGAGAGAAACATCACTGCTGCTGCGATACCTAAAAACTTGGACAGATACCCCATTACACGTCCTCCTTTGTGTTGGACCCACCGAGCTGGAGTGACACCCCAGACTGCCGACTCGTCTTCGTAATTTTCAAGAGCCAGTTAAACGTTCGAACTATACCAATGCCCTTGAATTTCTGTCAAGAAAACATCCCCCTCTCCATCGCTCATCTTGCACTCATCCCCTCTCCTTCTGACCAAAGGAAGATCAAACCTCATGCCAACATGAACTCAAAAAGAGACAAGAAAATGTCGGCACTTATGTGGTTCACCGTAGGCTCATTCCAGATTTTCATGGATTTCGTGACACCTTTGCGCCTCACCCACTCCATCCACGCCTCATGGGCATCGGTAACAACACGAGCGTGCTTCACTGACTGAAAATAGAAATGACGAAAGAGGTGAGATGCAAGGCTACCGTCTTAGCACGATGTCCCGAGCGACTTTGCCGCTTGGACCGAAGGGCTTTTGAGGTTTGCCGTTGAGTTCCGCCTTGACTCCCCCGGCGTTCCCAAGGGTCAAGATGAATTGGTCCTGTCCCTTCCAGTGGGCTTTTTCACCAGGCCGGAGCAACGACTCTTGAGGACTCCCGTTATCAATCTGCACAACGACCCAGCTCAACTCCGTCGCTTCCAAGTCTAATGCCAGCTGGCCGTCCACAACAGTCTCCGTTGCGTTCAACGCTATTCCAGCTAACGGGCCATCGCTTCCGAGAGAGGCCGTCAAAACCGTTTCCGGCTCTGATCTTGAGGCTGCGCTAGCAGATGTGACAGGTTCCTGTCTCGGCAGGGTGTCAATTGTTGTCTTTGGGGCTCCGGCAAGCATCTCGGTCGGTTTCGGAACCTCGGTGGGACGTTCTGGCTCACGGGCCGTTGAGGCCGGAATTTCTTTCGCCGATTGCGTCGTGCGTTTCGTCGCCGAACCTTGCTCAGCAGCCCCACGCCGAAAGACCGATGATTGCTCTCGGCTGAGGAGGAAAATCAGCGTCAGGACGGCGATACTGATCGCAATCGTCACGGCTTTCCGATTGGACTGGCGTTTCCGGTCTTCTTCGATCTGTCGCACCTTGAGCCGCTCACGCTCATCCTGTTTTTCGTAAAAAGATCCGGCAGATTGGATAAAGCGATGAATCGCATCTTCCTCATCCAAGCCCAGCGATCGGGCGTAGGAACGGACAAACCCCTTCGCGAAGACCTGATCGGGCAACTTGGCGAAATTCCCGTCCTCGAGCGCCTTGACGAAATCCGTGCGAATGCGGGTTTTCGAGGCCACCTCGTCAACCGTCAACCCTTTCGTCTCTCGGACTTGCTTGAAAAATTCGCCAACCGACTCCATAAGTCTCCTACTTCACTCGCGTCAAGAGGTCCGCTGCCGCCGTCGCCAGCTCTCCACCACTCTTATCTAAGGTTGCTACTTTCTTGAGAATGTCACGGGCTCTGGTCATATAGCCCATTCTATAGTACACCCGACCGAGCTCAAGGTGAGTCATCGCAGGCGGGACACTTGGAGGACTCGCTGATACCGCATCTTCCAACGCCTCCATCGAGCCCTGAAGATCACCCTGGTGAGCCAGCGCGCGGCCGAGATGAAACCGAGCGAGGTCCGGTGTCGGATAGAGAGGATTGGCCAGCGCCTGCCGGTAGGATTGGATCGCCTCGTCCCACCGATCCTGATTGGCCAACACTTGCCCCAGATACGTCTGCGCTTCGGAGTAGGTTTCATCGGCCTTGATCGCCGCCCGGAATTGTTCTTCTGCGTAGGACAACTTGCCTTGCAGCGCGTACACGTGTCCCAGGGCGTACCGCGCCTCCTTATTGGCCGGATTCAACTGGACGGACTTCTGAAACGAGACGAAGGCCTGTTGGCGATCTCCGGGGAGACTCGCAACACCCTCTTGATAATGCCCTTGCGATTTTTGCATCAGGTCTTTGTCGGTCGCGCAGCCACCCAACAGACTGAGGAGTCCTACACAGACCAGCAAGCGATACGCTCGCTGCCGACCGAAGATCCAATTGCCTTTGGTCATCGAACATCCTCAAAGTGCGTGAGCCGCTTAAACTCGGTGAACCGAGCCTGAATCTCTTTGTAATCCAGGATTCGTAATCGGTCAAGACTAAAGGATTCTACGGTAAAGGACGCCATCACGCTCCCAAAGATAATGGCTTGTCGCATAGCCTCCGGAGACCGGTTTCCCGTCGCCGCCAAGTAGCCCAAAAATCCACCAGCAAAGGTATCTCCGGCGCCGGTCGGATCCCGTACGTCTTCGAGCGGAAAGGCTGGCGCACCGAAAATCTGTTGTTCGTTGAACATGAGCACACCATACTCGCCCCGCTTGACGATGAGATGCTTGGGCCCTCGGGAAAGCACGAGCTTGGCCACTTTCATCAGATTGGAATCCTGGCCCAATGCGCGTGCCTCACCATCGTTGATGATCAGCACATCCACCTTCTCCAACACCTTCCAGAGCGCATCGCGCTGGCCGTTGATCCAGAAATTCATGGTGTCGCAGGCTACCAACGCAGGACGTTTCACTTTGTGTAACACGTCGAGTTGAAGCTCCGGGTGGATATTCCCCAGGAACAGCACGTCTGGCGCAAGATACGCTTCAGGAATCTGAGGACGAAATGTTTCGAACACGTTGAGCTGCGTGTCCAAGGTATGAGCTTCGTTCAGCTGATGCGTGTATTCCCCCTTCCAACGAAAGGTCGCCCCGGGACGCCGTTCAAGACCCGTGAGATCAATCCCACGGCTTTTCAGAAACGCGATATGCTGTTGGGGAAAATCCTCTCCGACGACGGCAATGAGCGCGACGGACGTGAAGAAGCTGGCCGCTGTCGAGAAATAGGTGGCTGACCCCCCAAGAATCTCGTTTCCTTCGCCGAACGGAGTTTTGACCGTATCGAGCGCGACTGATCCCACAACTAACAGCTTCCCCATGACTAACGAACTCCTTTCTTTGGCGACAGGGCACGGTCAATGAGCAGGGAGAGTTTCTTCCGGGCAGGTGAAGAGATTCGTTTTGGCGCCGTCAGAATGGCATTATCCAATGCCCGATGACAAGGGCACTCGATAGGGTTGGTGAATGCGGGCATCACCGCGCGCAGGATCTGTTTGGCCAACGCGACGTTCCGATGGAGCGTCCCCAACACCGCCTCCACGGTGACCGCCTCTTCTGTCTCATGCCAACAGTCATAATCGGTCACCAGCGCCAAGGTCGCGTAACAGAGCTCCGCCTCACGGGCCAATTTCGCTTCCGGCATATTGGTCATCCCGATTACATCGACGCCCCATTGCCGATAGAGGCGTGATTCGGCTTTTGTTGAAAACTGCGGACCTTCCATGCAGACATAGGTCCCACCGCGATGCAGATTGGCGCCGACGTGTTCTCCAGCCGTCAGCAGAGCCTGTCTCAGCTCGGCACACATCGGCTCGCCGAACGCGACATGTGCCACGATTCCATTGTCAAAGAATGTCGAGACACGCCGTTTGGTCAGGTCGATAAACTGGTCTGGGACAGCGACGTCGCCCGGCTGAATTGATTCCTTCATGCTACCGACCGCGCTGACCGAAATCACATGGGACACCCCCAGAGACTTCAGCGCGAAAATGTTCGCACGGTAGTTGATCTCGCTCGGATTCAACACATGTCCGCGCCCATGCCGTGAAAGAAAGGCAACTCGAATCCCTTCAAGTGACCCCACAGTAATCGCATCAGACGGTGCTCCGAAAGGCGTACGAACTCGGACTGACCGAGCGGAGGTGAGCCCTTCAATATCATAGAGTCCGCTGCCTCCAATCACCCCGACGGTCACCCGCTTATCCTGTTTTTTTGTCTTCATGCTGATCCTTTTCCTAAGAGGCTGGCGGCACTGCAGCATGCGGTTTCTGTTGTCCCAGTGTGCACATAAATTGCTCGATACGTGCGATCACTCGTTCCGCCGTCCGCTCATAGGGCTCATTGTCCTCGATCAACAACCACGCAACTCCCACTTCGCTTCGAAACCAAGTCATCTGCCGTTTCGCAAAATGTCTCGTGTCGCGCTTGAACCGACGCACCATTTCGGCGTAATCGCACTCATTCGCCAAATAGGCTCCGATCTGGCGATAGCCGAGACCTTTCATCGAACCGAGCTCGCGCCCATATCCCCGATCAAACAATGCTCGAGTCTCTTCTACCATTCCATGAGTCAACTGCCAATCGATTCGTTCCTCGATCCTTCGATACAGGGTCTCTTTCCTTCGCTCAAGGCCGATCAGAAGAGCGGAAAACGGAGCCTCCTGAAACCTGTGTTCGGCCTGCACGGTCGACAGGGGGCGGCCCGATAGCCGATAGACTTCTATCGCCCGCATAACCTTGGATTCATCGTTCGGGTGTAATCGTGCTGCCGTTTCTGGGTCAATGCGCATCAGCTCTGCATAGAGACCGTCTCGCCCCCGTTCGTCTCTCAATTTCTTGAGATCTCCCCTTACCTGAAGATCGGCCTGGGGCGCTGGACATAACCCCCGCACCAAGGTTCGGAGATACAACCCCGTTCCACCCACAACGAAGGGCAACCGCCCCGCACTGTATAAACGTTCGATTTCTACCATCGCAACCCGCCGATACCAACCGGCGTTGAACGTTTCGCTGGGGTCGACCAGATCAATCAGTCGGTGCGGCACATCCCGACGCTCCTCCGCAGTCGGTTTATCCGTTCCGATGTCCATCCCTCGATACACCTGACGAGAGTCTGCCGTCAGTATCTCGGTACTGAAATGTTTGGCCACCAACAATGCAGCCCGACTCTTTCCGACGGCTGTCGGCCCGAGGAGCACAACCAAGGGACGGTGGTGGCGCACACCTTCTGATAGCATGTTCACGTCAGCGTTGCCGAAACACAGTTGTCATATGCACCGCAGCACCGCGCGCTCGACCAATGTCGGTCGCCGCTTCCGCGCAACACGGCCTACCAGCCGACTCGTCCAAACATTTTCTCGAGGTCTGTGATGCTGAGTCGGAAGGACGTTCTCCGCCCGTGCGGGCAGGTCGTGATCTCCCCTTCAGTACGCCAGTCCTCAATCAGAACCTTGATTTCTTCCGATTTCATCGAGCGCCCGGCCCGAACCGCGCCGTGGCACGCCAACGATGCCAGGACTGATCGCACTCGTGCCTCCAGACTGGGAGCACTGTCCCATTGCGTGAGGTCATCCAAAAGATCCTGCAGAAACGTTGTCGGATCGATCTTGCCGAGACCGACGGGAATTGCCCTGATCAAGACAGTTGAGGAACCAAAAGGTTCAATGTCCACTCCCAACCGCTCCAGGTCATGTTGGTAACGCTGAAGCACCGCCGTTTGCAGTGGCGGCAGTTCGACCGGATCAGGGATCAGTAAAGGCTGGGCCTGAATACCACGGGTCGTCCACGCGCGATACAGTCGCTCAAACAGAACCCGCTCATGAGCCGTGTGTTGATCGATCACCGTCAAGTCACCCCCGACTTGAGCGATGAGGAACGTCCGATTGATCTGCCCCAACGCAATTACCTCAGCGGAAGGCACTCGCGCGTAAGGCTCCGCCGCTTCACTCACCAACGGCAATTGGATTTCCAGGCTGGGCGACAGGGTTATCGATTCCGCTTCCACGGATTCGGTCACAGGGAGAGTGGTCACGATGGACCCCAAAATCCGTCGCACGGAGGACTCTACGAACGGGGCCCTCCCCAGATCATCGGTCTTTCCACCGCTCAAGGCTTGGCGAACTGCCTGCCGTACGAGTTGGTGAATCATCTCGCTGTCAGAAAATCTCACTTCTCGTTTAGTTGGATGGACATTGACATCGAGACGGTCCGGGTCAATGTCCAGAAACAGCACGAATCGCGGGTGACTCCCCTTGGCAAGAAATGCCCCATACCCTTCGCCGACGGCATGAGACACCGCCACGTTGCGCACAGGACGACGGTTCACAAACAACTCTTGCGGGATGCGAGCAGGCTTTGCATGGACCGCATCCACAATGTACCCGCTGAGTTGGGCCCCGGGGACCGAAGCCTTGATCCGGAGACTTTGGTCGAGAAAGGTGCGCCGATAGACCTGCGCGATCCGATCATCATCTGACGAAGCGGACGGGTAGTTGAGGGTCTCCTCGGCATTGTGCGTCAAGCGGAAATGAATGGACGGCCAGGCGAGCGATGCCTGCTGGACGACCCGACTGATATGGGAGAACTCCGTGATGGTCGACTTCAGGAACTTCTTCCGGGCCGGCTGATTGTGGAACAGCTCTGCGATTTCGATGCGTGTTCCCCGGACCGGAGGAGCATCGGCGATCCTCCCGATCACTCCCCCAACAACTTCCAACTCAGTTCCCACTTCGGCAAAACGAGTTGCCGTCATCAGCCGAACATGGGCCACTGCGGCGATGCTTGGCAGCGCTTCGCCTCGAAACCCCATTGTTCGAATGGACCAGAGATCGAGGTCGGATCGGAGCTTGCTCGTGGCATGCCGCTGAAATGCAAGTGGGGCGTCTTCCTGAGTCATACCCTCCCCGTCATCGGTCACCCGAATCAAGGAGAGTCCTCCGTCCTTCACGTCGATCGTGATGGACCGACTTCCCGCATCGACGCTGTTTTCGAGAAGCTCTTTGACAACCGCCGCCGGACGTTCGACCACCTCTCCCGCAGCAATGCGACCGATGACCTCTTCTGGAAGAATACAGATCCGACTACTGCCGTCGGTTTTCAGCACGACACGATACTCCTCATGAGTGAGCGGGCGATGATGAGGCGGGGACGTCGCGTCACGGCGACAATCATCGGATTTCGGCCAACTTATTCTTGGCCAGCTTTGATTCGTCCGATGAGGGGAACTCTTCAAGCACTCGCTTCAGATTCTTTCTTGACCTAACGAGATCACCGGTCTCAGCCGTCGCCAAACCAAGCTTATACAACGCCGCAGGCACCTTTTCGTTCCCTGGATATTCTGCCACAAGAGAGTCAAACGTGTGGATGGCCCGCCCATAGTCTTTCAGGTTGTAATACGATTCTCCCAACCAATAGTGAGCATTCGGAGTCAGAGACGTACCGGGAAAGTCCTTAATGAACCGTTGGAACCCTGCGACCGCAAGCTCGTACTTTGCATTGAGATAATCATTATAGGCCAGATTGAACGCGGATGTCGGCGTAATTCCAGACACCGTCCCAATCGGCTCTACAAATTGCGTCTGTTTGACCTGCCTGGAAGCGCGCAGCTCAGTCGGGGAATCCACCTTGGCAGATGCTTGGCTGGCCACCTCTTCCAGTTTCGCCAATCGGCTTTCAAGTTTTTGAAAGCGAGCTGCCAGGTCATCAAATCGCAACTTCGCTGGATCCGACTCCTTACTCCTCTCGATGGCATCCAATCGGCGCATCGCGCTATCGACCCGTTGATGATCCTGATCCTGCGTTCGCGAGATCGTCGAGAGCTGATTGCGCATTTCCATAAAATCGGCATGCTTTGCACAGCCGGTGAGCAGGACGGTCGCTGCCAATAATCCCCATGCTGCAGAACGGGACACAAGTGTACGGACACACATCATATTGCTACCGCACCTCCTTGAGTTGCGCCAGTTTGTCCGAAGCCTTTCCCGCCTCAACAGTCTTCGGGTAGAGCGTGACGACCTGCTTGAAGGCAGACGACGCTCGCCTTTTATCTTTTAATGCCAAATACGCATATCCTTTTTTCAAGATGGCAGCGGGGACTTTTTCGCTACCAGGATAGTCGATCTCTACTTTATCGTAGGCATCGATCGCTCGTTGAAACTCTTTCTTGCCGAAATGCGATTCTCCCAGCCAAAAGCGGGCATTCGGCGCAAGGGTGGAGTTTGGATACTCATCAAGAAATCCGGTGAATCCTTGCCGAGCGCCTTCCAAATCCCCATCCCGAAAGACCCCTAACACCCGCTCATACCGAATCCGATCAGGTGGATCGACGCTGGCCTGAGCCGGTTCAAACTTTGGTGCTTCTTGAGGAGGAACAATCGTTGTCGAACCACTCGTAGTCTCTGCCCCAGCAGACAACTTTGAGGCGTCCCCTCCTTCTATGATAGGCTCATTGGGGCCTAGCGCGGAGTGGTGCCCCGGCTTGTGAGCCTGCTGAAAAAGAGCAGGCTTATTGGATACGTGCTCCAGAGTTTTCGCCAAGGCATCGATTCGCCCATCTTGATCATCCAGACGAGCCGTGACCTTTTTCCCAACAGCTTCAAGCGCCTTTGTGATGGAAAGCACACTTCGGTTAACATCCTCCGCATGGGTCGCGGTCGCTTTTGAATCGCCATCGATTCTCGACGTCAGGTGCTTGACAACCTGCTCATGGTCGCCCACGCGATCATTGAGTCCGGTCAGCGCCTCTCGAAATCCCGTCAGCGCCTGATTGAACTGCGTGAACTTTTGAGAGATCTGTTCAATCTTATTCTGGTGCTCGGCCAACTCTTTTTGATGCCCTTCCAGCTTAACATCGACGCGTTTTGTCAACCCCTCGTTCGTGCGCTGGACGACATCAATGACCTCTTTTTTCAACGCCTCCATGGCCTTCGATAGTTCGTCGAGCCGGGCTGACACCTTCACATCCTGCGTCTCGAAGCTCTTCTGCATCCACAGATACCGTGTGCTACTGTCGGCCTCGAGCTTGGCCGCCAATTGTTCCAGCCTTTTGGTCTGCTGCTCCAACTGGGCTGACCGATGCTTGAAGTCCTCCTGCTTGCCCTGGAGCTCTCGTGCCTGGTTCAGCGCCTTTTCCAGTTCTCCTCGTAATTGCGGCAGTTCCTGTTCACGTAACGTGGAAAGTTCCTGGCTCTGCCTGGCTCTGGTCTGGGACAGCTGCTGCTGAAGATCTTTTTCCGCTTTTTTCAGATCGTACTGCTGCGCGACACACCCGGACAGTATGAAACCACCCACGGCAATACCGAGAAGCACACCATACGCGGTTCGTAGTGGAAACATCATGTCCTAAGATCCAAACAATCGCCTACGATCAGGGTACGTTCGGGCAAGCGGCGCGACCAGCTCACTACTTTCCTGTCTTGACAACGAGATGTCCACGGCGATTCTGCGAGTAACATGATTCTGTATGTTCTGTGCAGAACGGCCGTTCTTTGCCGTAGGAGACGACCGACAAATACGTAGGAGCCACTCCCAGCTCGACGAGATAATTCCGAACGGCCTTCGCGCGCTTCTCACCCAGCACCAAATTGTACGCTGAGGTGCCCCGCTCATCACAATGGCCTTCGATTTTCAGCTGTATGTTCGGATTCAATCTGGCCCATTCCGCATCACCAGCCAAGGCATGACGTCCTTCATCAGTGACTGAAAAACTGTCGTACGCGAAAAAGACATCCCGAAGTCCAGCCGCGACGGAAGCCACCTGCTCTGCACGAATTTCAGCCAACTGGCGGGCGACGGCGCCGGGATCTGCTTTGGCAACCATCACGGTGCCATGGCCGGCACTGCCTGGATTCCCTGTATTACCGGCATGTCCGCCCAACCGTTCTTCCGAAGGATTGCGATCCAACCCCCGTAAGTTGTTCGACTCATCACGCCCAGAAAACGACGTATCGGGAAAACTTGAACCCGTTCCGTTTTTGCCTCCCCCTCCCTTGGCCGTCTCCTCTTGTAACGCCTGCATATCGCCCCCAGATCGAACCGCCTTCTTTGAACATGCTGGCATTCCCAGTACGATAACACCAAGAATCAACGGCAGATAGCTGACTGGTATTTTTTTCATTGGATTCCTTCCCTCCTGTGAAATGCCGTCCCTTTTCTTACAACCTAGGACGATTGCCGTCAATGCCTTCCTGGAAATTTACGAGGCTGGGGACCAAGACGGCGCACTATTGTGAGTGCCGGTGAACGTAATGCGCTCGAGGTCTTTACCGTCCGCATCGATCATGTAGATCTGACTCTTCCCTTCCACCGTCGAGCTGAACACGAGATGCCGTCCATCTGGAGACCAGGACGGAGAATCATC
>JAOUHD010000088.1 GCA_029865345.1 Nitrospira sp. | reverse complement strand
CGAAAGCGACCTACAGAGTTGTCTGCCTCGACCAAGAATTGTGATGAGCTGAGAAAGGCAGAAATGGAGATCGCGTTCCTCGAGAACAGGATACGAGGACTTCTCGAGAATATCGGACATATGCCTGCTTAAGGAGGAATCATGTTGTGTGAAACAGCTAATCAACGAGCACGTCAGTGGGGGCGAGGGATTGCCATCGTGGCTTTCGTGTGGAGTCTGCTCGTTGGCGGGGAGGCCTTCGCTCAATCCACCTCGACATTCAGTCAGGACTTCCGTCTATGGTCACCCGTGTTTATGACGGTGAAGCTACCGTCATCCTTTCTTGCGTATATGGAAGTTCAACCGCGCTTCGCGGATCTGGACGAGGACGGCCATATCGATCAGCTGCTACTTCGTCCGGCGCTTGGCTATCAACTGACGGAGAATCTCTCTATCTGGCAGGGTTATGCTTGGGTCGGCAACTATAATCAGAAGCATACGCCCCCTCAGTCGCCGTTCTTCGACGAGAGTCGCATCTATCAGCAAGTGCTGTATACTCGCAAGTTCGAGTCCTTCAAGATCGTCAGTCGGACCCGCCTTGAGGAGCGTTGGATCGAGCATGTGGACGGCACCGCCGTCCGGTTCCGCACGATGTTGCGGGGGCAGTATCCACTACCGATGGCTCCAGAATGGGCACTGGTTGCGGCGGATGAAGTCTTCGTTCACCTGAACACAGTCGGTGCGCGTGGACCCCAGGCCGGCTTCGACCAAAACCGGTTCTTTGTCGGGATCAACCGGACGTTTTCGAAATATGTCAATCTGGACGTGGGTTACCAAAATCAGCTCCTCAACAGCCGGTCGATTCCCAACTTGGCGAATCAGATGAACCACATCATCTTGTTTCAGCTGTTTATCAATCTGTAAAAGAGCATGGCAAATATCGGTCTGGCTATGACTCTCACCAATCGGAATGGCTGGGGGGGGGAGGGATCGAACCAGAATGATGGTTTTCGTGGCCCTCTACCCTCTACAAATAGGCCGCTTACTGGAGTTCAGGTAGGCGGTCGATGATGCGAAGGCGCAAGTCATTCCCGAGTCGGATCTGCACCATCTTGCTGGCGAGCTTCTCTCGGATCTGTCGCATATCCTCCGGAGTGAATTGCAATTCCCCTCCGCACCGATCGACGAGATGATAAACAAGCAGGGACGTCAGGTAGTGAACTTCCTCGTCGCTGGCGTGCTGGCTCAAATTTAAGAATTGTGACATGGTGGAGGCTGGTCGTGACCCGTGCCTGTCACTTATCGCTGAGCCGACTAGGCTTTCACAATGCCTCAAATGTAGGGGTGTGGCGCTCATTCTCATGACCTCAGCGCCTCCTTCTCAATCATAGAGTCAGACCATCGTGCGATAGTGCAGCTGGTGTGCACAGAGGCACGATCTCATCGTGCCATGAGTAGCCGTGGGGGAAACTGTCCAGTGGTATCCACACCGCCGTCACCGGCTTCAAGTGGTAGGTCCACCTGACGCCGGTGATGCGGAACTGGGATAAGGGCTAGCAGGGGTTCAGGGGTTAGGAAGAATCACCCATCAATTCGGTCCTCGCGTTTCTTTCCGTAAAAACCCCTGGCCTATTCAGGCTACTCCTTTGGAGGAACGGCGGACGAATGATGGCTAGTGATCAGGCACCGCACGCTATCTTGTGGATGATAGGTGTACACCCCCCCACGTCGGCGCCGGTGCCGACGTGGGAGTGTGTAAGTCTCACAAGATCGATGTTCCGTCCCCGGTGGGACGGTTGTGTACGCTCCGAGACTTCCGAGACATTGCCAACCAGGGCGTATCAAGTCATTTTTTCGTCGCGGTCGCTGCAGTTGGGAGATTCGTCTCCAGCACGAAGCGCTTATGCAAAGGTTGCGTCGGTCGCGCATTGTCGTGTCTCACGAGAGCGCGAAACTTTTTGATCTGTTCAGCGGAGATCTCGATGGGGTCTTGCATAACCGCCCAAATAACACCTTCGGAACAGGGCGGCGTGGTAAAGGAACCGAAGTAGCGGTAGTAGGTGCGACGTTCAGGCAAGAGGGTCATCGGATTGACGGTGTGATTATGATCATCAGAGACTTCTCCGATCTTGGCAGGCGCATGCTCCAAGAATGTCTCAAAAAATGGATTGTGTTTGCCTTCTTCCATAAAGACGGCAACCACCGCCACCTCATGCCGCTCGTTGTGATGCACCAGGTGCATTTCCATCGGGTAGTGCTTCTGATCTATCGTGTGCTCACTCGGGGCATGGAAGTGGAACTGTTCAAGTAAGTAGAGGTCCTCATCGAACATGATGGTGCTGTCCTTATCAAAATGGAGCACCGTCTGGCCGTGCTTGGGGTAACGGGACTTGACCGTTTCCGAAAGCGGTTCGACCTCCTGCAGCGTATGTCCATTGTTGACCACGTGAAAAGGAGAATCTCTATAAGAAAACTGAACGTCGTCGAGCGTCGTCTTATGAGCACGCAACAAATCAATCGGTGATTGGGCCATGCCTTTTTCACAGATGGAGTACTCGGGCCCAAGCTCGCCCCAATGAAGCGGTCCATTAGGACCTTCATATCCCCATAGGCTATGCCCTGTTTCTCCCGCATGCGCGCATGCGACCAGCAGCGTCAGCGGGAGCACGATCGCCACGCTCCGAATCGCAATCTTCACCCTGCCCTTATGGTTCAACATGGCAAACACGATTGCCGCAAACAGCAATGAAAATGTCTCCATGACCCATTCCCCTCCAGTGTGGATTGATCACTCCCGGCCCCTATGTGTGAATACGTGAAGAATACGGATTGCGTATGAAACAAAAACCTATCCAGCTGGCCATATTATAATTTTGGGGAATGCCCATTCGCAACTATCCTTCCGCGGTATGAGGAAATACCGCGTGCTCGCCATAAGTTTTCCTAACTATAAATGTGGATACCCGTCAGGACAGGGGGTCACCAGTTTGTGCTTACGTGACCCCAGGATGGACTGAGGTTATTGCGGGTAGATCGATGAGTGGTCGCTGGTAATCAACCACTGCAGGCCATCCCACTTGTAGACGATGCTGTATCGGGCATTGACGATAGTCCCGGTTTTCTGGAAGGTGTAAGTGTATAGCCCTTCGTTGATGGCTGTGTTGCAATCGAGCTCGATGGTGTGGGAATTGATATGCACCAGCGGTTTGTTCTTGAGAAACTGTCGGAAATAGTCCTCTTTGTCATCGAGCGTCAACCGAGGCTTGGTCGAGGAGAGAGGGAGTAAGACGGACTTCGACGCATAATGGCTGATAACCTTGTGCGGGTTTCCGCTCTGAATGGATTCCCTCCATCGCTCCAGCAAGGCCTCGATTTCCTTTTCGGTGATTGCCACACAGACTTCAGAATGGCGCGCCACGGCGTGGGGCGGCTCTTCAAGGGGCGCTTCTTCAGTCGGGACTCTGGATGAATGGTGACTCGTGATTAACCACTGCTTGCCATCCCACTTGTAGGTGAAGCTGTACCGGGCCTTCACAGTGACCCCAGTCTTCTTGAAGGTGAATGAGTACAGGCCTTCGTCGATTGCCAGGTTGCAATCGAGCTCAATCGTACGAGAATCAATACGCCCGTCCGGCTGATTCTGCAGAAAGTGGTGAAAGTAATCTGCCTTTTCATCGACGGTAAACCGAGGTTTGCTCGACACTGTGGCAAGCAAGACGGACTTCGGTGCGTAGTTGGCGACAACTTTGTAGGGGTCGCCCGTCTTCAGCGACTCATTCCAGCGGTCGAATAAGGCGGCAATGTCTTTATCCGTAGCCGCCACACAGACCTCGGTATGTTGTGGCATCTCGGCGAGGCTCACAGTGGGAAGAGCGATAAGTATGGACCATAGGGCGAGGGTTTTCATGATGGAGCCTTTCACATGTAAGAATCGTCCCCCCCACGGGCATCCGATACCTTATTTACATTATATACTCAATTCACTACTACCAAAAAGGGTACGGTCCTTGTCCTGCCAGCGTCCAACCTTCCGTTACGGATTGGCACCCTTCTTCTTCCCGAAATATTCCTGGCGGCTGACGGACACGTCGGCGATGTACGTGAAACCGGAATGCCGCTCGAACAGTGGACGAAGACCGGCGAGAATGAGCTCAACTTTTTCTTCCGGCACGACCGTCAGGATCATCTCGAGACTTTCTTGCTCGCTGAACATGAAGTGTGCCTCCCGCACTCCATGGTGTCCTTTGCCTGAAATATTTCCGATAATTGTGTAGCCGGAGGCCTGGACTCGATCCAACAGCTCGGTCACGAATGCGCGGTGCTCACCCGCGACGATCACACGAACTTCTTTCATTGGATGCAAACTTGCCTTGCCCATCAAGAATCTCCTTTCCGGCCCCCGGTTCTTCTGATCACGAAATCAGCGATGTCACTTGTGATGCGTCTTGTATGATGCGGGTCCATGCTCCATTGGGTCGATATCGATACCAGGTCCTGTCCTCTGGGTCGAGCACGACGAGATGGACCCACTCGTTGTGATAATAGTGCTGAAGCACTTCGTGTCGGGCAATCAATTTCTCGATTCCCTTTCGTGGGGCTTCAACCATCGTCAATAAACGCATCGGCTCGTGGTACGGCATCTCGCCGTTCAAGACGGTCTGTCTGGCTAATCCAAGCCGGAGATCGCTCCAAGGGCCGGACATGATGCCGAACCGTCCCACCACGTTGTGGTAGATCTTGCTGGCGCTCCCATAGACTTCGTTATCGACGGCGGAGAAATAATGCTCCATGTTGATCCATTGGGCCACGACCTGTGGAGCCGTAAGCAGCACCTCCAGGAAGCGATGGCTGGGATCTTCTCGATAGTCATACGAATGCATGAACACACGCCCCTGAAGATCCAAGCCTTTTGTCAAATCACGTCTGGCAATTAGGAAGGTGGTGTTGCTCGAGAGCCCCCACTCTGGACGGACCTGACTCCAGTCGACACTCCGCTGGCGTACGTGGGCCGAAGCCTGCGAGTCGGTGAGGCCCTGCAGGAGTTCAGGGAGTCGGCTGCACCTCTCTTGGCTGGCTAGTTCCGAGGCTTCTTTCAAATCTTCCTGTAGCCTCGCCAAGTCAGCACGATGGGTGGGTGGGACATCTTCCAGGTCGAACAGCTCAACGGCATCGGTGGTCGTATCCATCTGTCCAGCGAGGAAATGCGTGTCGGATGGAATCTCAATGCCGGTCTTCCTCAAGCGATCCCTTACGAGATGACTGTTTGCCATCATGGCCAGCACACGCGCATTGGGCTTGCCTTCATTGCCTCCACAGGCTCCGCAATCGAGGGCCGACTCATAGGGATTATTCTCCGACGTGCTGCCATGAGCGCAGAACAGAACCAGGCGCGCAAAGTTCTTGGTCAGCCCCATCATCCGCAGGGCAGTATCGACGGTCAGCGTCTGTTCCTCTAGCGTAAACCCGGTTCTCGTCAGCCGTTCCTTATATCGCGACGAAGCCCGGGCATTCAGGTCGTACTCTCGCTGCAGGGCCGTGACGAACGCGTCGAGTGCCTCTGCCTTCAGGCCTACGCTCTCGGCCTCCTTGAGGTACAGCGCTTCCTGTGGGTTGGTTTCTTGAAGGACCCGCTGTCGGAGCCCTTCAATGAGTGAGGGCGTCATCCTGGCACTGCGCAATCCAAGTCTTTCCACAAGCGCCCTCCGAATCAGCTCCTGTTGTTCGACTTTGAGCATCTCTCGAGTCTCACTGGGTGACAGTTTGTCGACTGTGAGCGTCGTTGGGAGTGATGGCACGAACTGTTGCCGAAGCCAATTCGCAATCCGCCGGTAGAGAGACGGAAGGAGCGTCTTTCCAAAGATCGGAAGGCTGTAAAACCAGCCGATCGATTCGACCATCACGTACGGTGTGATGACGTTTTCTTTCAGGTCATGCAGCAGGGTGTGCCCGGCATGGACCCACTTGGCCCAGGCCTGGTGCTTTGAAACCTGGTGATCGAGGTAGCTGCGAGGTATTTCACGGACTTCATTCTTTGCGCGCATGATGACCGGAAACTGTTCGGTGTCATGTTCCGTTCCCCACGCGCGGTAGCGGATGAAGGCGGCGAAGAAACCGGCAAAGCCGAACGTCTCATGCGGCCCGACTGTTTCGAGGTGGCGACGAAACGGCTCCGATCGCACATCGATGCAGTAGACCGACTGTGAGTAGGGGCGAATCGAAGCGACTGCGTCGGGAAGTCCTGCCGAACGTCGGGAAGCCTCGATGAGTTGTCCAATCAGAGGCTCGTGATAGCCAGCCTCAAAGGCCTTCAGCCATATCGGTCCATGGTTCGATTCCGGGAAGGCTTCTATCCATTCAATGGCTTGTTTGAGATCCTGGGCCTGGCTCTCGGCCACCTGCACACCCTCGATACCCAGCGATCTCCCCAGCGTGAGGAGTCGGCGCGCGGCACCACGCCGACTTGCAGCCTGCTGCCTGGGAACGACGTCGGTACGGTAGCGAGTAAGCACCGTGCTCCACCCTTGGCCTTTCCGATGGGCCAACCGATCGACTTCTTCGGCATACAGTGCAGGCAAGTGACCGGCGATCCGCTGTCGCCGCAGATAGTATTCTTCTGAATAGTTGCGCATGTACGCGGTGATGTCCTCGAATCGTCCCTGAATGTCCAGGTAGTCCCGACAGGCTGCCTGCACAAGTTCTCGTGCATACCACAAGCGGATCGCCAGGAACTTCACAAGACCCACGGGGTGGGTTTGCTGCCACGGGTAGTCCCGCTCCTCACCGCGCCATTTAATAAAGCCGGCCCAGCCGGGCAAGGCGGTCAACTGCAGCGACAAATAATCTTGCTGCAGTTCCATTGGAATGCCCAACATCTCTAGGCTTTCCAGGAGCACGTCTTCCGGATAATCGGGTAGTGCGGCGATCTTGCGGCGGCTGTCGGCGATACCGAGAAGCGACCATTCTTGGCCCGCCAGGCGTTTCCACGACTGGTAGAGCCCCCCCTCACGATCCGGCATGGGCCAAGCGGCATGGCCCTCGTCGAGAAAGGCTGAGCACCACTTGATCATTTGGTCATTGATACTTTGCACGATCGTGGTGCCGAGGGTGTCGTCACACCAGTGAGACAATGTTAGCCACCGACAGAGCGAGGACTGGTTGTCAGTCACGACTTTTTGGATTCGATTGTCCAGAGAAGGCGTCTCAAGAACGAGTTCCAATTGGCGCGCAATGCGCTCAATGAGATCTCTATCGGGATCTTCCAGCTGGTCATCGAGCGGCTCACGCGCCGGTGAGCAGAGTCCTTCCGTCAGACAGGCTTGCAACACCTCACCCTGCGTGACCGTTCGCGAGCCAAGGGTGATCTGTCGATCCTGCGTCAACGGCTGCAGTGCGGTAGCCACATGCTCGAGGCGGATTCGACCGGAGGCCACGTAGGCCCGATACACGTCGCTCGGAAGATAGCCCTCGCCGTTCAGAAACTGCTTGCCGCGTCGGACGGTTTCCTCAAAGGGAAGGTATTCCAGACTGTGGAGTGGGTTGTGGTGAACAAAGGTCCGCATCGGCCAGTACTGTGCAATCACCTCGCCGGCGAGTCGAACCACGCCGCGCAATTCCATTCGTCTCGATTCGAGGTCCATCACGTCGTTCATTGTTGCCATATGGTACCTCGAGAAACTCCGTCGACTGGCTGTGTGGCCATGGGAGACGAGAACCAGTTGTTCGGGGCCAATCCGAGCAGAGCCAATACCAGAATCGTGGCGACGAGTGCTCCCCATTCACCGGGTACGACGTCGTGATGCCGTATGTCACTCCGCTTCACGCCGAATAACAGCCGTTGGACAGCGCTCATGATGTACCAGGAGGCGGCCAGCCATGCTGAAAGAATAATAAGAAGACCGAACAGCGAGGGGATCGGTGAATGGAGCAGCAACCCCATGAAGCCCGCGAACACCCCGAAGGGCGGCAGGCCCATCGCCGCCAGCGCGAGCAGCGAAAGCAGGACTCCATAGCTCGGCATTGACGAGGCCAACCCACTGATCGACAGCGGATCCACATCATCCCCGTACCTCGTCCGGATGATTTGCCAGGCAATGAGCAGCCCGCACGTGGCGAGGCTGATCGCTGCGATGAGTACGGCCGCGCGCGAGGTCGCCATATGCGACGTGGCGGCAAACCACCAGAGCACTGAGAAGAAGGAAAGACTGCCGTAGGACAACATCAGTCGAACGCGTGTCTGTGCCAGCGCCTTGACCGCCCCATAGAGGGCGCCGGCCAGGGCAAAGAGGCTGACGAGACCGGTGATGCTAGTGGGTACGGTCGGAAGCATCGCAATCATGACGTGCAGGCCGACGGAAGGGAGGAGGACCGCAGCAAAAGACGGGAGGTTGCCCGGTAGGCGCGTGAGCGCCGTCAGATACCCGGTATGGAACGGGAGGAGCGGGATGAGGACCACACAGGTCAGGAACGCGGCTGAGGACGACATCGGGGGATCGGTGAACGCGGCCATGATCACACCCAAGCCGGCGAGACCGAAGAGACCGATGCCCCACCAGGAAATGGGCCACAGGGTCGTGTGGTGTTTGATCAATAGGCCGGTGATGGTGGCCAGTAGTGCCAGCAAGAAAAAGTGGCCAATCACGCTAGGATGGGAGATGACCCCAATTCCCAACCCGAGACAGAGCAGAGTCATCAGCCAGGAAAGACGGTGGTCCTGATGAGTCGGTTGTCCCAAGAGCGAGGTGATTGCGGCGATCGGGAGCAGATACAGCAGCAAGGGACCTTCCGGCGCGGTCACACCCGCCGCGGCAATCGGGGCCAGACTGAGAACCGACCAGAGCAGGCAGGATGTCTTGAGTTGGTGTGGGTCCCGCCAGCAGAATATTCGACCGGTCAGCGCACCGATCAGCGGCACAGTAGTCGAGAACCAGGCGAAAAGGTCGTGGCCCGTCATCGCGACCACCCCTGCTCCTGCTTATCGATCCAATGGACCACTCGCATGATGGCGCGTCCGGCGCGAGCATACAATTCGTCTGCATAAAGTCGGTTCATGAGGGCCACGTAGAGTCGATTGCGGATACTATCGATCCAGGACGGCATCCACACACGTCGCCCATGGGCTTGCAGGTAGAGATAACACCAGCCGAGCACCGTCAGCCCAGTGGAGCCGACGATGATGAGGTCGAACAGCCAGTCGGGAAGGTCCGCCGCCTTGAAATAAGATGCCACTTCCGCAGGGTTCGGATAGAGGAACGCCGTGAACGACTCAACGGCAAACAGATAGATGAAGATGACGAACAGCAAGGTCACCAACATGGTCGACGAGACTTTCCAGGAAGCGACCGCCCGTAGTCGTGTGAGCGTCAAAATCGCTTGCGACGACGTGATCCAGATGAAGAAGAGGATGATGACAGTCCCCTGTGATTCCAAGAGCGGAATATGCAGGACACCATGCGTCACCAGCAGAATGAGCAGCGGGATGACCAGCGTCGTCGCGAACCCGGTTGACCAGGTGAGTCTGGAAAGTTGTCCCTCCTCATGGTGCGCCTGGTCGTGTTTCGTGTGGGGAAAGTGCGGCTCCAAACGGGCTTTCTGAATGACGTTTCCGCAATTGAGGAAGACGGTGGCCTTGAAGAGGCCGTGCGCGATGAGGTGGAACACCGCGAGCGAGAAGGCGCCCAAGCCGCACTCCATGATCATGTAGCCCATCTGGCCGATCGTCGAAAGCCCGAGCGTCTTTTTGATGTCGTTCTGCACCAGCATCATGGAGGCGCCGATGACCGCCGTCGCGGTGCCGATCACAAAGGCCACATGCAGGGTGGTGGAACTCATGCCGAAGAGCGGCGCCAAACGATTGATTAAGAACCCGCCCGCATTGATGATGCCCGCATGCAGGAGGCCATGCACGGGGGTCGGGGCAAACAGCGAACTCGGTAACCACAAGTGGAGCGGGAACTGGGCGGACTTGCCCATGGCCCCCACGAACATCAGCAACGTAATGGCCGTGGCGGCATCGATGTCCATGCCGGGCCAGAGCGCGACCGTCGTGCGCGAGACGGTCGCTCGTGCAAACAAGTCCGGCAGATCGAGTGTGCCGTACACTTGGTAGGCGAGGATGATCCCCATCAGCAAGGCCATGTCGGCAAGGCGCAGGACGGTAAACGTCTTATACGCACCCTCGAGGGTCGGGGTGTGGCTATGATTGTGGGCCAGGAGGTAAAGCAGGTAGCTCAGTAGCTGCCAAAATAAAAACAGCATCATGAGATTCGAGCTCGACACCATGCAGATCAGCACAAAATCCGTGAGGCAGATGAGCGCCAGGTACCGGCGGTAGTGGAGATCTTGATACATGTAGTTCGTGGAATAGGCATAGATGATCGTACAAACAGCGGCAATCAGCGTCATCATGACCCCGCTGAGCCGGTCGATGTAGAAGCCGATCGGCATGGTCAAGGAAGCGGCCGTAGCTGGGTCATAGAACCGGATGGTTATCGGCCCGGAGGTCGTGACGACGTAGAGCGTGACGGCCGACCCGATACAGGCCGCCCCTATCAGCCACGTGGCGATCTTCGCGTGAGCATAGCGAGTCGCGTCCTCGGCACAGAGCACGACCAGTGCGGCTACCAGCGGAAGAAACGGGACAAGTAGGAATACCCAGGTCAACACACGATCGCCTCTGAAAAGAAAAAAGCCAACCACAATAGGACGATGCGAAATCGTCCCAGACGGTTGGCTTGTACTGCGACCGGCCTCTCATGCGAACTGCTGGTCGCCCTACGGCCCAATGAGGGAAGAACCAGGCATTCTGCCTATCCACAAGAAATTATGAGGATGGACAGCATTGCCGTACTAGTAAATGCGGCACCATGAATAATACGGTTCGGAGGACAACGTCAAGGTTCATCTCAAGCACTGGGTCTCTCAACCACCGGAAGCCAGGGTCCCCAAAGCCCAACTATCGGCTGGGGATGAAGACGAAAGTCCTAAGCCAACACTTGTTCGGCTCGTTATGCGACTCTATAATCGACCGGGAAGAACGTATGGAAAACGCGATACGCAACGCAATCATCAAGTTCGAGCAGGAGTTCCTTGGACGAGGTCCGGATGAGGTTCGTGCGCTGGTCGCACGAGACCTCGTTGTCGTCCGGCTGAAGGGCGTTCTGACACCGGCCGAACGGCAGCTGGCCAAGACAACGGAAGGGGTCGAGATGGTGAAGCGGTTGCGGCAAAATCTGATTGCGCAGGGACGCGACAAACTCTGCGAGCAAGTCAGCGAGATCACCGGCGCCAAAATTCTGGGCCTCTTCACCGATATCGATGTGCAGCTCGGAGAACGGGTCTTCGTCTTTACGATGGATCGAGAGATTCAGAATGGGAATAGGTAGCCGATCGACCACCCTTGTGAAAATTGCCACCAACCATCAGGAAGTTTCGCATCAAAAAACTTTTCCACAAACTGCAAGTCGACGACCTCATACAAGCAGCCCTGCTCACCATCTGCCAGAGAAGGAATCAGCTGGATCCGACACGATGCCAGAGGGGACTCTTCACTGGTTTACGGACACCCCCAAGGTCGTCAGCGTCGCGAATTGAATTCTCTCTGGCCAATACAATCCTCTTCATCTCTTCTGCATTTCTCGATAGGAGGGGTGGACTCATTCACCTCCATCCCTTCGGTAAGTAGGGTCGCTTAAATCAACACATTGAGCGTGCAGTCTAGAGGCATCGACCATTTCAGTGTATAGTGCCGCCGCATGGAATGGCTGAATTACCACCATCTGCTCTATTTTTGGTCTGTTGCGAAACACGGGACTGTTGCCAAAGCTTGCGAAGAGCTTCGCTTGGCCCAACCGACGATCAGCAAACAGATAGGACTTCTGGAGAAAACATTAGGAGAAAAGTTATTCACGCGGAGCGGTCGGCACCTGGTGCTAACGGAAATGGGCGGCATCGTCTTCAAACATGCCGAAGATATCTTCTCAATAGGACAAGACTTGATGAATACCGTCAAGGGACGGGCAAGTGGCAGCTCAATTCGCCTGAACGTCGGCATTGTTGACGTGGTGCCGAAGCTGCTGGCCACCCGTCTCTTGGACTCTGCCGTTCGGCAGCCCCCCGGCGTACGCTTGATTTGCTGGGAAGATAAGTTGGACCAACTGTTGGCCGACCTGGCGATCCATGGACTGGATTTGGTCATCGCGGATACGCCGGCGCCACCGACGATCAAGGTGCAAGCATATAATCATCTTCTGGGTGAGTCGGGTGTCACGTTCTTCGCGAACACAAAGTTGGCAACACGCTATCGTCGGAACTTTCCTCGCTCCTTACATGGCGCACCGATCTTGTTGCCCACCACCAACACGGTGCTTCGCAGGTTGTTGAATGATTGGTTCAACATTCAGGGAGTAGTCCCAACGGTCATCGGGGAATTCGAAGACAGCGCGACCTTGAAAGCCTTCGGACAGGAAGGACATGGATTATTTCCCGGGTCGACGGCCATGGAAAAAGAGATCTGCCGACAGTATCAAGTGCAAGTTGTACGACGGGTCGATTCTGTCAGGCAGAAGTTCTATGCGATTACAGTCGAGCGGCGAGTGAAACATCCGGTCATCATGGCTCTCTTCGACACAGCACGTCGGGAAGTGCTTAGCTAGACTTAAGGCCGTGATCTAGGGAAGCCTCATTTTCTTCTCAACGTGCGGACATACGCCAACATGTTCCTGGACTGTCCCTCAGAAAGTCGCCATTTCCATGACGGCATCGTCCTTCCTCGCCGACCCTCGTGACTCTTCCCACGCAAACGACACCGAGCTCCTTCTGAGTCGTCGACCTCTGCTCGGACAGTTTCCCCTCTTTGCCCGACGCCCGTGGTTCCTTATGCAATGTGATCGAACAGTTCAATTAAACGGTGCTTCCGGGTTTTCCGTGGGTAGGCTGAGCGGATAATATGGTCGGCCAAGGAGGGACCGACCATGCAAGACACCGCGCTCTATCAGTACCTGCTAGGCCTGCAGTCGCCGTGGACCGTGAGCC
>JAOUHD010000005.1 GCA_029865345.1 Nitrospira sp. | reverse complement strand
CCTCCCGTACCTTTTCCAATGCGATCGCCTTCGCATTGTGGATCTCAAGTTCTCGCGTTTTGAGTGTCTGGGCGTAGGCCTCGACCTCGTAGAGATCGGTGACCTTCGCCATGGCGCGCTCGTACAGGCGACGGATCCGCTGCATCTCCCCGTCGGTCACGTCCAGCTCGCTCTGCACATAACTCGCTTCATCATGGGCCAGCAGGAACTCCAAGTAGCGATCGACGAGTTCGGTGGCGAGCCCCATGCGTGTCGCATCCAAGTCCTGCTCCGCCTGCTTGACGGTCAATCCGGCTCCCTCATAGGCGCGATAGGAGGCCAGATCGAACAACGCTTGCCGCGCCTGCACCACGCCGCGCAACCCCTGATATTGCGTGGTGATATCTCTCGTCTGCCCAGTAAAAAGGGTGGAGGTTTCCTGGGTCAATTCGTTCCACGTGATGTTGCCGGTGGCCGACACTTGGGGCAAGAGTTTGCTGCGCGCCTGATCCTGCTGGGCTTCGGCCTGCACGACGGAATACCTCCGGCCTTCCACGACCGGATTGGTGGCCAGGGCCACATCGTAGAGCTGCAGCAACGTGGCCGGTGGCCCATCGGCCGCCTCGGCCGCCGGGCTGAGGAGCGTCAGGGTCAAAACGAGAAGGACGAGGTTTCCCATTTCTACTCCGCTCTGTGCGTGGTCTTCGGGACACCCGTCGGGGTTGTCGGGAGACCGCGTCGTATCTCCGCTCAATCCTCGAGAAAGGCGCGTGTGAAGGTGTCGGTCAGAGGCTTCATCAAATACTGCACCAGGGTTCGTGCCCCGGTCTTGATGAGCACCTCCGCGGGCATTCCCGGTACCAGTTCAAGGTTGGCTGCACTCAGGGCCTCGAGGCCCTTGGGAGAGACAGCGACCCGTGCCAGATAGTACGCGGTTTCGCCGCTCGTGTTTTCTTTGGTGTCCCGCACAATCCGATCCGCCGAGAGACTGATCAGCGTCCCCTCGATCGTGGGCACATCGCGGGTCTTGAACGCGCTGAACCGCACCTCCGCGACCTGTCCCACCGTGACCCGATCAATGTCGATAGGCGCGACTTGGGCTTCGATGATGAGCTTCTGATGTTGCGGGACGATGTCGAGCAACCGCCCACCCGGAGGGATCACGGCCCCGATGGTATGCACGGCTAACCCCAGGACCATCCCGGAGACGGGGGCCTTGATGACGGTACGGTTGACCAGACTCTCCAGCGACTGCACTTTCTCCCGGAGCTGGAAGAGTTCGTCCTGGACGGTGCTCAGCTCTTTGGCGACATCCCGTTGCAGGTCTTTCTGCACTTGGAGGATTTTCAGTTCGATCTCCGCCATGTGTAACTCGCTCGCCGCGATATCGGACAGCAGTTGCCCTCGTTGGCCCTCGCTCTGAGCCAGGGCTCGGTCGAGTTCCTCGACCTTTTGTTTCTCGGTGAAGCCCTCCTTTAAGAGACTTTTGAAGTCGGCAAGCTCTCCTCGGTAGGACTCCACGAGTCGATCGCGGTTGAGTGTCTGCGCCTGTAGCCCCTTCACCTTGGCCCGCAGTTGCTCGATCTGTCGGCGATACACCGCACGCTCACCGTCGCTCGCCACCCGGCGCACCGCAAATGTTTGATCCTGCAATCGCAGCGCGTCCTGGACGCGCGGGTCATCTCGGTGCGCGAGTAAGTCTGGGGGATAGTGTACGACCGGAAGTCCGTCGCGCTGGGCTGCCAGGCGGGCTTCCTGCGCGGTCCTGCTATAGAGCTGCCCCCGCAAGACTTCCAGCTGCGCCCGCGATTGGGTATCGTCCAGTGTCGCGAGAACCTGGTCGTGCTGCACGGAGTCCCCATCCTGCACCACAAGACTTCGAATAATTCCGCCCTCCAGGTGCTGCACCGTTTTCCGGTAGTGCTCCACGGTAATGACCCCCGGTGCCAAGGAGGCACTCTGCAGCGGGGCCAGCGCCGCCCACGCTCCGAATCCGCCGAAGACCACCAGCACCAGCGCAAACCCCTGCCGGCAGATCGCGCGGTCGTCGCTCAAGCTGTGACGTGGCGCGTCGAGCAATAACTCAGACATAGGGCACCTGTCGACTACACATGGGCACACTCCTTTACACAGTTTGTTCCGGAACGACCGGCAGGACATGCTCCAAGCGTGCGTTTGCCGCCGGACTTGGTGGAGACATCGCGGACGGCGGTTGGGCCATGGCCGCCAGGATCTCTTCACGCGATCCATACCGGGCCAGTTTCCCCTGTACGATCAGCGCGATCTTGTGCACGGCCTGGAGCACATTCGTGCGATGCGTGACCACCACCACTGTACAGCCATCCCGTTGTAAGAGTCGTAACGTTGTCATGAGGGCGGCTTCCCCAGCCATGTCGAGGTTCGCATTGGGTTCATCGAGGACCACCAGGCGCGGACGTCCGTAGATCGCCCGGGCAATTCCGAGGCGTTGCTGTTGCCCGGCGGAGAGGGCAACGCCTCGACCGATCAGTGGGGTGTCGTAGGCCTGCGGCAAGGTCAAGATCATCTCATGGATGCCCGCCCATTGGGCGGCTTCCACCACACGGTCCGCCTCGATCTGACCGAATCGCGCGATGTTCTCCGCAACGGTGCCGTCGAGCAATTCCACATCTTGCGGGAGGTAGCCCAAGTACTGGCCGAGCTGGGTCCGATCCCAGTTGTGGAGGTCTGCGTTATCAAGACAGACCCGTCCGCGCGCCGGAAGGTATAGGCCGAGGATCGCGCGCGCTAACGTGGATTTCCCCGCCGCGCTCGGTCCGATGAGCGCGACCGTCGTCCCCGGTTGGATCGCGAGGGTTACCCCGTTCAGAATGGGCTCGTTCCGACCCGGCACTGCGATCACGAGGTCCTCCAGTGTGACCTGCCCCCGTAGTGGTGGTAATGACATGCGGGCGGCACGTTCAGGGATGGTTCGGAGTAGCGTATCCAGCCGCCCATAGGCCTCGCGCGCTCCAAGAAACCCACGCCAACCGGCAATCATTTGGTCGAGCGGCGCGAGCGCCCGCCCCAAGAGAATGGATCCGGAGATGACCAGCCCTGGAGAGATCGCCTTCTGGATGGCGAGATAGGCCCCCAGCCCTAACACGAGCGATTGAATCGTCAGCCGGTAGGTGCGCGACAGGGCGTGGATCAGGCCGGCCTTGGTGCTGGCTCGACTTTGCAGCGCTAACACCTGCATCTGTCGAGCAGACCAGCGTGCTCGTAAGCGAGGCAACATCCCCATGGCCTCCACCACTTCGGCGTTGCGTAGATTGCGTTGGACGAACTGGGTCGCCTCGATCGATTCGCGGTTCGCGTCTGCCAGATCGGTGCGGGTCGCTAGCTCATTCCACCACGCAAGCCCTGCCAACAGGAGCATGGACAGGACCGCCACCACCCCGAAGTAGAGATGGAACAGGAACATGAGTCCGACATAGATCGGGATCCAGGGCGCATCGAAAAAGGCCAGCAGCCCTGGGCCGGTCAAGAATTGCCGGATCTGCAACAGGTCGGTCAGGGGTTGGGCCGTGGCGGCCGTTCCGCCGCTGCTGAGGGATTGGCTAAAGATGGCATCAAAGACTCGTTCCCCGAGGTGCTCGTCGAGGCGCGCACTCGTTGCGACCATGATCCGGGACCGGATCCATTCGAGTCCGCCGAGCACCAGGAAGAGAAAAATTGTGATGACTGTGAGCATCAGCAGCGTTGACTCACTGCCGCTCATCAGTACCCGGTCATACACGGCCAGCATGTAGATCGCCGGTACGAGCATCAGGAGATTCACGAAGAGGCTAAAGAACGCGGTGGTCAGGAAGGACCGACGACAGGCCGCCAAGGCCTGTTGCAGATCGGACGACTCGCTGATCAGAGGTGTCGCTGGGGTGGTTATCGTTGGTTCCGTCATGGTTGCTGTGGGGTCATGGAGCCGTGAGGGTGAAACGGAGGCCTCTCAAAGGTGACTTGCCGCATGACCCCAATAGTGACAACATGTCACATGTGGCTACGTATGTAGCGCATCGTAGCAAAGCTTTCAAGCCATGTGGTCAGGCTCTATGATCACGATCTCTGGCCGCTTCTGCTCATACACGCGAGTCTTCAATTAAATTTATGAAGGACATAGA
The DNA here is from genome assembly GCA_029865345.1 of Nitrospira sp. Classification (GTDB taxonomy): domain Bacteria; phylum Nitrospirota; class Nitrospiria; order Nitrospirales; family Nitrospiraceae; genus Nitrospira_D. The sequence continues at coordinate 47,018 of JAOUHD010000005.1, read as the reverse complement.
CCTCCGTCTCGGCCCACGGAGAGCGCCCCCGAACAGGGGCGCCCTCCGTGGCGTCGCGAGTCTTACAGAACGATGTCGCTGAGGACTAGCGCCGGGGCGCCAAGCAGCTGAATCTGGAGATCCGGTGCCGGTGCCGTCCCGATGATGTTGGCGCTCAGGATCCCGCCGGCATATGAAAGTTGTGCCGCAGTGAAGGCCTGATTGCCGAACAGCAAGGCATTCGCATCGATCGTGGAGAGGTCGATGCGGTCGCCTGCCGCATTGCCATTACCGACAAAATCAGTGATGACATCCCTCAGAAGACCGGGCAAGCTCTCGCTGGCCGCATTGTAGTCGAACGTATCGAAGCCGCTACCGCCGGTGAGGATGTCCCTGCCGGCCCCACCGGTCAGGAAATCGTTGCCGAGGCCGCCTTTGAGCACGTTCGCCCCGGCATTGCCAATGAGGGTGTCGTTGAAGATCGAGCCGGTGACGTTCTCAATACTCAGGAGTGTGTCGAAGCCGGCCCCTACTGTGTTCTGCGCAAACCCCTGCTGATTAAGGTTGACCCTGACGCCGGCTGTTGCACCGGAGTGGGTCGTCCCGCAGACGGTGATGTGACTGTAGTCGGCGGTGTCGATCCCGGTCCCACCGTTGAGCAGGTCATTGCCCAAGCCGCCGTTGAGCGTGTCATTGCCCGCATTCCCAAACAAGCGGTCGTTACCCGCCAGACCCGAGAGCACGTTATTGGCGCCGTTCCCGGTGAGGGTGTCGTTAAAGTTTGTGCCGACCAGGTTCTCAATGCTGATGAGCTGGTCAAAGCCGGCTCCCCCCGTGTTCTGGAACCCTGCCAGATTGAGGTTGACATTGACGCCAGCCACGGCACCAACATAGCCGGGGCCGTTGCTATAGGCAGCGGTGTCACTGCCGAGCCCACCGTTGAGCACGTCAGTGCCGACCCCACCGTTGAGCGTGTCATTACCATTTCCGCCAAGGAGGGTGTCATTCCCGGCGTTTCCTAACAAGCAATCGTTTCCACCCAGGCCTGAGAGCACGTTATTAACGCCATTGCCGATGAGGGTGTCTCCGCCAGCGAACTCCGTACCGATGACGTTCTCAATACTCACGAGCTGGTCAAAGCCGGCTCCTCCCGTGTTCTGGAACCCTGCCAGATTGAGGTTGACCCTGACGGCACCTGACGCACCGATGGTCAAGACAGGACCGGCGGGGCCCGTCGGATCGAGGACGGCGTTGTCGTAGGCGGCGGTGTCGGTCCCGGTCCCACCGTTGAGGACGTCAGTACCAAGGCCGCCCCTGAGTACGTCATTCCCCGAACCTCCAGATAAGGTATCGTTGCCACCCTGTCCAGCAATAATGTCACTAAAGAGTGTGCCAGGAAGAATGTTATTTAGGTTGTTTCCGACAATGATCGCCATCTAGAACCTCCTCTGTTTGGTGTGTTCTCCTGACCGGATCATCCGGGCCAGGGTGGATGAAGGGGGAACGGCTCCCATGGAGCTTCACCTTCCCTCATAACTGAGACCCCGTTTGCTTCGTGCTTCTCCACTCCTTCCTCTCATCGGCTTCCTCCTTCTGTCGCGTCCACTCCCGATGAGGTTGTGCACAGAACCGACGACTGATTGTCAGTCTTGGTGCAAAGCAAGCTCGATGCCGACGTGGGCAAGAACGCTGGAGCCATCGGGGGGTGTTCCGATTGTACGTACTTTCAACTATATAAGACCTGCCTATTGAGTTGTACGTAGACCAATACTCCTGCTGATCACCGAGGGGCGTATCTGAATAGATACCATTGGTGTATCGAATCAGATTCAGCAGAGAGAGTCCGTGGAGGCATCAAATCCCATTCACGAGGCAGGCCACCCTATTCGTTGTCTGGTGGTACAACGAACGCGAGGTCGAATAGAGGGAGCCTGTATTTGGCGAGATTGCAGCCTCCTCCATTTTTACCGTGGGCAACAAGTCCACAGAGTGTGTAGGAAGCTTTCGGTAACGTAGGCAGGCCATACACGGTAGCGCAAGATGGCGGCGGCGCGGGCGAGGAAGGGGAGTGGTCTCGGAAGGTGTGCGAAATCACTATTCGCGTCTGCCGCTGTATGTAACTCGAGGTATTGACAGGACTCACTTCTGTACGTAGCCTCGCGTCAACGAGGCGCTGTGAGCATGTTTCTCCAGATCGTTGTCGGGCTGATGCTTGGGTATGCCGTTGTTTCACTCCTGGAATCTCTCGTTCATCGGGTGATCTACCATGCGGGACCTCGAACCCGTCGACTCTGGGCACAACATCCACGGATCAGTGGACCCTTCCGGCACGCCTACTTCTCCCATGGCATCGTCCATCATCGATGGACCTTTTGTCGAGATCTCGTGACGCAATTTACCAGTGAACACGAGAGGGAACGGCTCGATCAGAGCACGCAGGGTCCTCAGGGTTTATTGATTCGGCGAGAGCACTACGGCATGACGCTGCGTGGCGTTGGGATTGTATGGTTCAATCTGCCGATGGACCCCGTTGTGCTGCTCATCGGATTGGTGTGTGGCACCATAGGTGCTGGTGGGGGCGCTTCCAGCCTTGGCGGTCTATTCCTGCTTGGCAATGTTCGTGCATCTCTATTTACATAGACCGCATGATGCGATTGCTGGGGCATCCCCTGTCTTACGGTGGATGCTCAAGACAGGCTATATCCGGTTTCTGAGGCAACATCACTATCTTCACCATCAATACGCTGACTGCAATTTCAACTTACTCCTGGATGGGGATGTTGTGCTTGGCCGATACCGCGTGCCGACCGCTCAAGATTGGGATGAAATGTGTCGGCTTGGTCTTGTTGGGGATGACGGCAGAAGGCGGGAGCGTTCCACCCTCATTCTCCGTTGATCTTCATGCCCTGTTCCCATCCGTAGAGCACGGCTGAGCGGTACTGACTCCACAGTCCCATGATCCCTTCATTCCAGTTTTGGCGTGCGTGAGGTTCAACGCTGGTCCAGCCCATCTTCTGATTGTCCGGATCAAGGGTGAGGTCAAACCCATACTTGTAGGCGAGGCGGTAATGATTGTAATCGTACCCCGATGTAGTGAAGTGCGATTGACAATGGGCTTTAAACAAGGATTCAAGACTTGCAAACTTGTCGGATGTATCCTTGTTTCGCCCAGTCGTGCCCTGTTCCGTATGGTGTGATTGCGTTTCTTGCGCCTGGGCCGCGATGGCTCTGAGATTCCCGTACCTCGGGTGTTCGGCGGGTACGAGGCGAATGACCACCCAGACCACCGGAATGACCAGGATGAGAATTCGAAAGGCAGTTGTGGAGTTCATGGGGACCTCCGGGCAGGCAGATGGCCAAGAGGATACGCCTGTAAGCCCCAGGCGTCCAGAGCAGCGTGACGGATTCGTGTGTGCCATTGTCCCGTGCCAAGATCTAAGCGTGTCGCCGGGAAGGAGACGGCATCGATCGCCAGCTGAGGCTTCGGAGAAACGAAGAGGATTTCTTTACGGGAGGCGTGGTGGGCGGAATACCATCTGGCAGTGGATCAGCCTGTCGGCGTTGGGCAGAGTGGGCGAGGCAGCGGACTCATACGCCGCATGTGGGTGAGCACGAGAGAGAATCAAGCTGATCGGCGACGGGAATGCTGATCCGACAACTCTGTGCTCAGCAGTACCAAGCCTAAACACGAACTCTGTTCTCTACCCCTTATGTGGATCTCATTTCCCACTGATTGCCCATCACGCCTAGCCGGTTGCGGTGCCGGCTCGGGTCGTCATGTGGAACCCCATCGATACTCATGCGGATGTCGGCATTGACGTGTCCCACAAGATAGTAACTGTGTTCCACGAGACCCTTGACGAGAGGGGTGCAGTCGACCTGGTGTACCTTGTTATGCACATGAGCCGGTCGCGCCGGGCCGTTTGACCCCAGTCGATCCGGATTGCCTTTCGTGAAATCAGAAATGACGAGGGCGGCATCGCCGCGATTGTGGTAGACGCTAACGCTTCTGGCCAATTCGTGTACCCTGGCCAACGGTTGCCCCTGTTCCAGTGCAATATCGTCCACGTCGGGTGAACAGAGAAAGATGTGTTCGAAGATGCGGGGCAGCGCATTGCCAGGGGTGAAGGCATCGCACCGTTCGAGAGCGTTCTGTAAGAGGTAGTTGCCCATCGAGTGGCAGAGGAGATGCAGGTCCTGTTTGCAGAGCTCTTCATCCGAGCGACGCAGGCTGGCGAGAAAGTCCCGCACTTTCAGAATGCCGCGGCCGATAGCGTTGCCTGACCCGGCCGCCTCCGACCGATCCGATTTATAAGAGACGAAGGGGAGTGCCATTCCGTCGGAGGGCCAGGTGAAGAGCACGACCTGCACCTGCTGTTCCGGGTCTCTCTCTGGACTGGAATTCAGCATGGTCTGCAGCGATAGAGCCGTGCCGACGGCGTCGGTCCAGGAGACGTTGTAGCCATGGATGAACAGCAGTACATCGGAATGCTGGCGCATGATCGTTTGCAGATCTGAGAACGCTGCCTGCGAGCCCAGCTTAATGTTCTTTTGTTGGTCTTCGGCGACCGACCGGTTGATCTTTTCCCGATAGGCCACGATGTCTGCGGACTCGGCGCATTTGGCCAGGTACTTGATGAGCCCCTCGCCGTCGCCTTGTCCCATGCTGCCACAGTCCTTCTCTAGAAATTTGGCCATCTTGGACTCATCGACTTTGACGAGGGCTCGGCCGAACCGAAGATTCTCGACGCCGTCATCGCTGAATTTTTTGCCATAGCCATCCGGATGCCAGCGATCGTTGCCGAGGTGGTTGCGGTTGGTCGCGTAGAAGAGTCGTAAGTCAGTCATGGTCAGAGCTCCTTCGGTCACAAACGTGAGGTACTGTGGCGGTGCCGGGCAGTGACTGCGTAGATCTGCTTATCGGCTTCGATGAGGAAAGTCAAGGATGGGTAGTCGGTCCATGGGCGAATCAACGGTCTTGAGGACTCCCGTGTAGCTCCGTCAGAAGAAACCGCCGAACCCGTGCGCGCGCGTCTCGGGAAGACTGTCCGGTCTCATCCTGCTTCTTCCACGAGCCAATTAGAGTGCTGTGCGCGTTGGTCGGTTTCCCATCATGCTGGTATTCGTCAGCTGGGATTTCGCCGCTGAGAAACCGTTCGCCAAACTCTTTGCGTAGCGTGTGTTGTTTCGCGGGATCTGACATGCAGTCTGTTTCAAATCTCAGTCCATAAATCTTCGCAGCACTCCCACGTGCGCCCTGAAGGTCGTCAACTGAGAGACCGAGTGATTGTTTGTCCGCATCAGTGGACCACCAAAAGGACAGAGGCAACGCCGGTTGGGCGACCACCGCAGCACCAACGTGCGGATTGTCCAGCAGTGCCACAGGGAGAGGGCCGGTCATGCAGTTGCCGATGACACCAAGCCGCTGGTCATGGTGGCGTTCTCCAATCTTCTGCACGACACCGCGTAGCCATTCAACGATGGGCGTGCTTCCATGAGAGGGAATACCCCACTCGCCACCAGGAAAGAAATCAACCAAACCTGGAAACCAATAGGCCCACAGTCCAGAGGTCGGGGAGAGCTTTCCTTTCTCACCGAACAACAGGGGCACGTAGACGGTAAAATCTTTCGAGAGTTCTTCCGCATAAGCGAGTGTCCCTGGCGTCAGCCCCGTCAGCTCGTGGAGCAGGAGCACAGGCGGTTTAGAAGTGCCGTCATTGAGACAGAACACCGAATGCGTTATTCCAGCATGTGCAAAGGGGGCCTCGAAGCATTCGGTCCAATTCAGTGTAGGAGTGCCTTCTTCTTTCGTATGTGGTGCGCATGTGCCCAACTGCGCGGCTCCACAGCCGGTCTGCAGTAAGAGCAAGGCTGCTGCAATCGCGCGAAAGAGAGAACGGCGAGGTGTTTTCATAGCTGTTGTACGCCACCAGGGATTACTATGTGTGCGGTCCAAGTCGCAGGGTGAATCTTGCCGAAGCTTGCCAGCCTTTACGCGCCAAGACAAGCCCGATGTTGGTGAGGCGTATGCAACAGGAGAGACGCGATGGCTCTCCTAACTGCCAAGCTGGACGCACGTCAGTGGTACAGTGGCCCAATAGGAACCGTGATGTAATCATCGGCAGCGAGGGCTTGTCGACCAATGCATTGACTCTTACTGAATCGATATCAGCACTTCTCGTGTGGCTGGCGTCTGTAGTTTGCGAAGTGCGTGAGCCTCGATCTGGCGAACCCGTTCCCAGCTTAAGTCCAACTGTTCGCCGACCTCGACCAAGGTCATCATCTTGTCGCGACCGAGGCCGAAGCGCATGCGAATCACGGCGTTTTCTCTCGGGCTGAGCGGGCGCAGTAGGCGTTCGAGTTCCTTTTCTCGTTCGAGCTGATGGATAGAGCTGTCCGGTGGTGCCGTCTGATGATCGCGGGGAGAAGTTCGCCTAAGACCGTTTTGCGACATCGACTACCAGGCGCAAGTTGTGCCGGACGAGCTCCTCTTTCGCGTCTTCCAGCTGGCGGCCTGCCGTTCGTATTTCCGTCAGCATAGTGAGGAGTTGCTGACGGATCTCCGGTACCACGAGGCTGCCCTCTGCGGTTGATCCAGCCCAAGCACTGAGAAGCGTGTCGGCTCGATCCAGTGCAATGGCAGAGAGACCGCTCAGACGCCGGATGGCACTGAGCTCTTGGATCGTCTCTTTACGGGAGGTTGGGGAGACAGCGTTAGCCAGTATGGCCGTGGCATTCTTCACGGACATCCTGATGCGGCGGGCTCCTTCGTCGATTCGTTTGGCAAGGTCGAGTTCCTCCTTCTTGGTCAACAGGGCTGTACCACGGAAGGAACGGAAATAGAGAGATTCGAGCAGAAAGGGATTCTGTCGGCTTCGACCCTCTGTGTCAGGCAGGATTCGGTAACAGACCGCCGTCTCTCATTGGCTTGACCTTCGTTTCCATCGGCACCTATAATCCCGCAGCGTGCCGGTTATAAGTTGCTGATTCAACGGACAAAATGGACGAATTTACGCATTTCAATGAATCGGGTCGAGCTCGGATGGTCGACATCAGTGCCAAGGGTTCGACGGAGCGTCTCGCCACTGCGCAGGCCAAGGTCTTTCTACTTCCTGAAACCCTTGAAAAGATTCAACGTGGAAAGATTGCGAAGGGTGACGTACTGGCTGTCGCCCAGGTTGCAGGCGTGATGGGTGCGAAGAAGACACCGGACCTCATTCCCATGTGCCATCCGATTCTCCTGACGAGTGTCGATATCTCTTTCAAGGAGGAGCCTCAGCCGAGTCCAGAAGGCCGCTGCTCCATCACCATTATCGCGACTGCCAAGACAACAGGACTAACGGGGGTCGAAATGGAAGCCATGACGGCAGCTTCGGTCGCGGCGTTGACCATTTACGATATGTGCAAAGCTGTGGATCGCGGGATGAGCTTTGGCGAGGTCTGTCTGCTTTCCAAATCGGGCGGGAAATCAGGACTGTATACCAAGAATGGTTAAGGGTAGGGGCTAGGGACGATGATTACAGTACGATTGTTCGGTATGACGAAGATGCTGGCGGGAAATCAGGGGTTTCTGTTGTTGAATGTGGCGAATGGCAGGCAGGTCAAGGATCTGGTCCGTGCAATCGAGGCCAGCCATCCCGCAATCGGGGAACTGATTCAGAAGAGGAAGGTGCTCGTGTCCGTGAATCAGGATGTTGCGCACGAAGAGACGATCATCAATGACGGCGACGAGGTTGCGCTTTTGCCTCCGTTCGCCGGAGGATCAGGGCAGGAACCGACAGACCAGGGGCAATTCGCCCGTATCCAGCGAGAGAATTTCTCTCTCGATCGGGAGCTTGATCGGGTACGCAGTCGATCGAAACGGATCGGTGGAATCGCCACATTTTTGGGCATTGCGCGTGACCGATCGCGCGGGCGTGATGTGGATGGGATTACGTTCGAGCATTACGAAGGGATGGCAGAGAAGAAGCTGCGGGAGATTCGAGAACGGGCATTGAAAGATTTCGATATTCTAGAGTTGCTCATCATCCATCGGCATGGCGAAATCACGATCGGTGAAAATATTGTGTTGATCATCGCCGGTGCAGAGCACCGAGCCGACGCGTTCAATGCCTGTCGGTGGGCGATTGATGAGCTTAAACAGATCACTCCGATTTGGAAGCTGGAACATACTCCTGAAGGGGAGGTCTGGGTGGAGGAACATCCCTAAATTCGTGAAGCGTGAAACGTAAGAGAACCTGAGTGTTGAAGAATTGAAAGTAATGGTCGGCTGCAAGTGATGGATGAATTCACGGGAAATATAGCGCCTGTGGCAGCACAGGACATGTTCGGGCGGCCGTTGAAGAGTTTGCGGCTGTCCGTGACTGATCGCTGCAATCTTCGTTGCCGGTACTGCATGCCCGAGCCGGAGTATGTCTGGCTGCCGCGAGAAGACCTCCTGAGCTTCGAAGAAATGTCGACGCTCGTCGGCTCTTTTGCCGATCTGGGAGTGGATAAGGTCAGACTGACAGGGGGAGAGCCCTTGTTACGTCGGGATCTGGCGCGGCTGGTTCGGCTGCTTCGACAGGACCGACGAATTACCGAAGTGGCCCTGACGACAAATGGTGTGTTACTGGCCGAGTCGGTCCAGGACCTCTACTATGCCGGACTCGACCGCATCACCGTCAGTCTCGATACTCTGAAGCCTGAGCGGTTTCGTCAACTGACAGGGCGAGATGAATTTTCGTGTGTTCTGGAGGGCATTGAATCGGTTGGGAAGGCGGGCTTTACCAATCTGAAGCTCGACACGGTCGCGATTCGCGGGTTCAATGATGATGAACTGAACGAGTTGATCGAATGGGGCAAGCGGTATCACGCTGAGGTGCGTTTTATCGAATACATGGATGTTGGGGGAGCCAACGAGTGGAGGATGGACAAGGTCCTGTCTCAGGACATGATCCTCGATACCCTCGCTCGACGGTACGGTCGAATCACCGCACTTCCAGAACGGGGGGCCGCTCCCGCCCAACGATTTTGCTTGCCGGACGGCACGATCTTTGGGATTATCCCCTCGACGACCACACCGTTTTGCGCGCAGTGTGACCGCAGTCGTGTCACCGCTGATGGGATGTGGTACCTGTGCTTGTACGCGGGATCTGGAGTTGACCTCCGCAAGCCTCTTCGCATGAATATGCATCCAGCGCACATGCGGGACATAATCCGGTCGGGATGGGCTGCTCGTCGCGATCGTGGTGCTGAGGAACGGAAGGCGTTGGAACGAGTGGGGCTTCGAGACGGAGGGTTGATCGAGATTGATCGTCTCCGGGAAGATCCTCATTTGGAAATGCATGCTCGTGGTGGATGAGCGAGGTTGCTGCTCTGATCTCGTCCGTGTTGGCCTCTTTTGGTGCTCGTGTTGGTATGGACTCTATGGAAGCACCGACCTCAATGTTGGATTTCTAGACGCATGATGCCTGATGCGGATCTATCGACGCTGCTTGGGATTGGTTTTCTGCTGGGACTGCGGCACGCCCTGGATACGGATCATCTTGCAGCGGTCTCGACTGTTCTTGCTGAGCGGCCCTCGTTTCTGGCGTCCCTCGCTGTCGGATTGTGGTGGGGGACTGGCCACACGCTGACGCTGTTGCTGGTGGGATCGATCGTACTTGCCTGGGGGTTCCATATTCCTGCTGAATTGGAAGTCATGGCTGAATCGGGAGTCGGACTGCTCCTGATTGTACTTGGGGGGAGTCTTGCGCTGAAACTGTACCGTGAGCGTTGGCATGTCCATAGCCATGACCACGACGGTCAGCCGCATGTCCACCTGCACAGCCACCAGCAACAACGCGATCATTGCCATCGGCATTGGATGACGGACGCAATTCGTCCGTTGTGTATTGGCATGGTGCATGGGCTTGCCGGATCAGCCGCGTTGATGTTGATGATTTTGGCGGCGACGACAACCATGGTCAGCGGGCTTGTGGCGATCCTCGTCTTTGGCGTTGGATCGATCATCGGCATGATGGCGATCGGTTTGACCTTAAGTGTGCCGGTCATCTATTCGCGTTCGATGAGTCAGCGACTCTTTGTGGGGGTTCAGGGATTTGCCAGCCTTGCCAGTATCTTGGTTGGGGTATGGATGTTGGTGGCGTTGACCCCCTCGGTCCTCGGACATTGATGCGGCTTGGTGTATCAGGTGCGATACGCCGCTAAGGTGCATTGGTGGTAGCCCTGTGCTATTCTCTGCGAATTGGTGGTAGGACGGCACTAGATAATAACCATGACGTGGTTCAAAAAAGAGAAACCTGCAGAATCCGCCCCGCCGCCCCGTTCAAAAAGCAGCGAGGGGATGTGGCTTAAGTGCAATCACTGCCGGGAGATCGTCTACCGCAAGGAGGTTGACCGGAATGACAAGGTTTGCCCAAAATGCGAGTATCATTTCCCGATCTCGGTCACTGAACGGATTGGTATGCTCCTTGATCTAGGTACCTTCAAAGAATGGGATGCGGGTTTAGAAGCGCAGGATCCGTTGAAGTTCCACGATACCAAGCCATATAAAGATCGGGTCAAGGCTCACCAAGAAAAGACGGGCCGGAAGGATGCGCTTGTTATTGGCGAAGGCCTGGTCAACGGGCGTCGGGTGGTGCTCTGTGTCTTCAATTTCAGTTTTATGGGCGGGAGTATGGGGTCTGTGGTTGGGGAAAAGCTCTGCCGCGCGATTGATCGGGCATTGGAGCTAAAGCTGCCGGTCATCCTAGTCACCACTTCTGGGGGTGCGCGGATGCAGGAAGGCATCCTGTCGTTGATGCAGATGGCCAAGACCTCGACTGCGGTCGCGAAGCTGGGCGAGGCTAAACTGCCGTTTATCTCGATTCTTGCCGATCCGACGTTCGGCGGCGTCACCGCCAGTGTGGCGATGTTGGGAGATGTCATCATTGCGGAGCCAAAAGCGTTGATTGGGTTTGCGGGACCTCGTGTCATCGAACAAACTATCAAGCAGCAGTTGCCGGATCAGTTCCAACGGGCCGAGTTTCTTCTCGAACACGGCATGATCGATATGATCGTCGAGCGCAAGCGTCTCAAGGAGACGGTTGGCACCCTCGTGAATCATTTTTAGCCTTCTGCTTCCTCCCGGCTTGTCGATGAGCTACTTCTCCATGATTGAGTACCTCTACGCGCTTCAGAAGCACGGCATCAAGCTGGGCCTGGAGACCATGCAGATTTTGTTGGACAGGGTCGGCAATCCTCATCGCTCGCTTCGCGTCCTTCATATTGGAGGAACCAACGGCAAGGGTTCGACGGCGGCGATGGTTGCGGCGGTCCTTCAGCATGCAGGCCGACGGGTCGGGCTCTATACCTCTCCTCACCTCGTCGAATTTCGGGAGAGGATTCGTATCAACGGATGCATGATCCCGGAGCCTCACGTTGAGGCGTTGATCACGCGTTTGCGGGCCGTGCTCGAAGATAATCTGGAACCGACGTTTTTTGAGATGACGACGGCTCTGGCAGTCCTCTATTTCGCAGAGTCGGAAGTCGATGTCGCTGTATTGGAAGTTGGGTTAGGCGGGCGCTTCGATGCAACCAACGTGGTGGAACACCCACTGGCCAGTGTGATCACGACGATCGGCTTGGATCATCAGGAGTACTTGGGGCACACGGAGGAGGCGATCGCATTTGAAAAGGGGGGAATTATTAAGCCCTCTGTCCCGGTTGTGATCGGACGGATGGGAGAGGAAGCTGAACAGGTCCTACGCCGGATCGCCCAGGATCGCGCAGCCCCCCTGTGGCAGCTTGGCCGCGACTTTGCTATTGACGGAACTCGTTTCGAGCGACTGACGTATCGGGGCATGACTCGTGTGTGGGAGGATCTCACTTGTGGTTTGACAGGGCGTCACCAGTGGGACAATGCCGCTTGTGCATTGGCACTTCTTGAATTGGCGGATCGAGCTGGGATGGCTGTGGATGCGGCAGCCGTTCGCAATGGCTTGCGTACGGTCTCATGGGAAGGTCGGTTAGAGGTGATCGGCGAGTACCCCACGGTCGTGCTCGACGGCGCCCATAACCCTGCTGCTGCGCATGCGCTCGCGGAGTATCTCACGGACTTTGCCGTCAGTCACCCGACATCACGGATTATCCTTGTCTGGGGCATGATGCGAGATAAAGATCGCCGGGGATTTATCGATCCGCTGTTACCGTGTGTGTCGGAAATCGTGCTGACGCAGGCAACCCTCGCACGGTCTGCTACGGTCCAAGAACTCCGTGCAACTCTGCACGAGTGGCAAGGGCCGGTACATGAGGCCGTCCTTCCTATGGACGCGTTGACAGTTGCCAGAAGCCGAGCCATGCCTCACGATCTCATCTGTATTGCCGGATCGTTGATGCTTCTGGGGGATATCAAAGCGGCAGTGTGTGGCTGCGGGTTGTCACCGATTCGTGGCTAGCATGGCGGGTCCTCTCGCGTGGGTCCACTGGCAGCTCATTCTCATCGTCGCCATCCTCACTCTCATTCCCTTTCCTGGATCAGCGGCAGACACCCAAATGGGTGCCGGAACGTCGGCTGCTGGATCTGCTCCTCTCGATATCACGGCAGAGCGGATCGACTATCGACAAGATCAAGACGTCTACGAGGCAAACGGATCGGTGGTGATTCAACAGGGGGCTATTACGCTCACGGCGGACCACGCTACCATTCAAGTCTTGTCGGGTATTCTCACTGCCGTCGGCCATGTTCACTTAACGGACCCGCAGGCCGATGTGACGGCTGAGCGGATGGAGATTAATGTCAATACAGAGGCTGGCGTGGCAACACATGCCCAGCTCTATGCTCCGACAACCAACTCATCGATAACCGGCCGCCTCCTGCAGAGATTTTCTGAATACCACTATCGAGTGAAAGATGGCAGTTTCACGAATTGTGATGCGCAAGACGGAGAAGTGCCGGCGTGGCGCTTTCGGTTTAAGGATCTGGATCTGACCATGGGAGACACATTGGGATCCAAGGGCGGGTGGTTTTGTGTCTTGGATGTGCCCACTATTCCATTACCCACCTTCTCCTTTCCCATGACTAAACGACAAACCGGTTTTCTGATTCCTAGCCCGAGTTATGACAATCGATTTGGATTCCACCTGAAGCAGAGCTTTTTTTGGGCGATTAATCCAAGTCAAGACTTGACGGTCACACCCTCCTATTACAGTGACCTCGGATATGGGTCTGATTTTGAGTATCGGTATGTCTTGGACCGGCGATCTCGGGGCAAGTGGTATGTGAGCTATCTGCAACAGACGCAGCTTCCCAATGTCTCCGGCCTCACCGACACCGGGGAAGATGTCAAACAGGCACGCGCCGCACTCATCGGAACCCATACGCAATACCTCACCGATACGTTGCTGCTTCGTGCCAGCGCCAATTTGGTTACAGATCCTAACTATTTCCAACAACTGAGCAATTCAGGGATACTCCGTGCTTCGCCGAGCAGCGAATCAAACCTCTTGGTGACCCAGCGCTTGCCCTACGGCAACCTGTATCTTCTTGGCCTCTATCTGCAACCGCTACAAGCCGGAGGAAAGGATACATTTCAACGGCTTCCGGAGGCCGGCTATAGCCTGCCCCACGTCTCACTATTCAATTCTCCTATCTTGTTGGGCATGGAAGGGAACTATGTCAATTTCTATCGCGATCAAGGATTTACGCTGAATCGGATCAATGTCGTTCCTAGTATTTCGACAGATGTACTGCATCTCGGGCATGTGATCGGGATTCGACCCCAAGCGAAGTTCCGTGAGGTCTATTACACCAGAGGGGCGCAATCGGATGAAGGGCAGCATCGAGAGACGTTTTGGTTGGGGGTGGATGCTACGTCAAAAGTGACGCGCCGATTCGCCCTTGCTGACGGGAATAGTCTGTTGCATACCCTCGAGCCCACGGTCACCTACGAATATGTGCCGTCAACTGATCAATCGAAGTTGACGCAAATCGACCAAGCCGATGATCTTCCGAAGAAGAATTTGCTGACGTATATGCTGCGTAGTCGGGTATTGGAATCAGGGAAGACCAATGCCTTCAACTGGCTCGATCTCACGTTGGCGCAGAGTTATCATGTCGGCGATGTACAAACTCTGGCGCGTGAGTTTACGCCAGGAGTTGCCCCTTTTCTCGGATCATTCACCCAGCCGCTCCAGCCGGCCACGGTGCCCATCCAAGGCAAGAAGTTTTCTGATATCTGGGTGCGGGCCGTGATTGGCAATAATCTGCCGACGTTGATGACGACGGCGTGGTTGGATACCCCGGTAGTCGGACGTGCGGCGCAGGCGTGGGCTCTCCGACCGCCGATCAATCGGTATCTGACGGTCGACGCGTTCTTCGATCCCTATCAACCAGGGGTGAGCCAATTCAACACGGACCTTCGATTTCAAGAGGGCACCAATTGGTATTTCGAAGTAGGACAACGGTACACGAGAGATGGGAATCGGGTCAGGCGAGGCGACGTCTGGAACCCTATCTCATTTAATGAGGTGTTTGCTCCGACGAAGGACATTCAGTTTGTGACGATGGGCGGGGCCTTCCGCACTCCGTGGGGATGGACGTTCGGAGCCAAGGCCTACTACGATGTCAAAAATGGACGAAGCCCGGAATTGGACGCCGTCGCCTTGTATCAGAATCCGTGCAGATGTTGGTCGGTGGGGCTGTATTACCTGAAGTTCCCGGATCGTGAGCAATATAGCTTTATGTTGAGTCTCACTGGAATCGGTTGGACCGAAAGTGCCGGGACTGCCGTCATGCGGACACTTCTGAGCCCACTGCTGTGGGGTGAACGGGGGCTCCCATGGGCGACTCTGGGCGGGCCTTATGGTATTCCTCCGCAGACCTCCGAGACCGGTGCTGCACTGCCCGGAGGTCAACCTGGACGATGATCCCCGTTTGACACTAAAAACAGTGGTGGGGTACGATGCCTACGCAATCACGCATCAATGATCTCAACCCCGAAGGAGGGCGCAGACGTGGCTGGTGACGCCTTGAAAGTCGAAGATTCTACTTGGGATGCCGAAGTAATGAAGGCCTCCGAACTCGTCATGGTCGATTTTTGGGCGGTGTGGTGCGGCCCATGTCAAATGGTGGCTCCCATCGTGGAGGAATTGGCAAATGAATACGCCGGGAAGCTGAAGGTTCGAAAACTGAACACTGACGAGAATCCCGAGGTGGCGGGTCGTTACCAGGTGATGAGTATCCCCACGATTCTATTCTTTAAGAACGGCCAGCCCATCGAGAAGCTGGTGGGTGCCAGACCAAAGCGACAGTTCAAAGAACTGATCGACTCACTGCTCGCTCAGCATGCCGGGACTGCCTAGCGTGATGCTGAAATAGGGAGAGGGGGGCCTCCGCTCCCGTCCAGGTGGCGCTTAGTGGCGTTCAGCGTACCAAGTGTAGGCCACTCGCTGTTCCAGCGATACGTTCTATTCGGCGGGAGGGATGTTGAGTGTCCCGAGGTGTTGTCTGCCGTTAGCTAGGCTTTGCCTTTGTTGCAGCTATGCTGACTGAGCTGCGTATTACGAATTTTGCTGTGATTGAACGACTGAGTCTGAACATGGACTCAGGATTTGCCGTGTTGACCGGAGAGACCGGGACTGGTAAGTCGTTATTAATCGATGCAGTGGCGCTTCTTGTCGGTGGGCGAGCCTCAAGCGAGCAAATTCGTTTCGGTGAAGACGAAGCCCAACTTGAAGCGTCGTTTGAGATTCCGCTCACGCATCCTCTTCTTCAACGGCTGCGGGCCAAAGAAGTCCTTGGCCCAAACGATTCTCAACTCATCATTCGACGTATCATTGCACGCTCAGGAAGAAACCGGGTGTATCTGAATGGAATCCTCAGCCCTGTCCATGTGCTGGAGGAGTTCGCCGGTACGCTTGTCGATATCCATGGCCAGCATGACCAGCAATCGCTTCTATCCAGCTCCGCTCAGCTTGAGGTTCTGGATGCCTTTGGTCGTCTGCTGGAACTGCGGTCCCAATATCAATCAATCCATCGTGAGTTAGTGAGTTCCCGTGAGAAACGTACTGCGCTTGCCATCTCGCTCCAACAGCGGGTCCAGCAAGAAGACCTGTTGAGTTTTCAGCAGGAGGAGTTGGATGAGGCTGCCTGCCGTCTGGGGGAGGAAGAGCTGCTACAGGCTGAACGTCATCGGTTGGGGGCGTCTCGGCGTCTGACTGAATTGGCATCGGAAGCTCAGGAACGAATTCAGGGCGATGCGGCTGGTATCTTGGCGAATCTGGTGTCGATGGAGCGCGTGTTAGGAGAGCTCACTCAGATCGACCCTGCGATGGGAGGAACGGGCCGGCTTGCCTCCGAGGCCAAGGTGCTTCTGAAAGAAGTCGCCGACTCCCTTCGCGGGTATGTCGAGGGGCTAGACGCAGATCCTCAGCGACTCAGTGTGATCGAAGATCGTTTGGCTGTCATCCAGAAGATGAAAAAGAAATACGGGGGGACGATTGAAGCCGTTCTAGAGTTTCAGGATCGAGTGAAACAAGAGCTAGGCCAACTTCGCGGGGTGGACAGCGAGATCGATCGATATGATCGTCTTATTACGGAGCAACAACAGAACGTCTCGGCACTGGCCAGAGCGCTCTCAGGGAAGCGAACGGAAGCAGCCAAACGGTTGACGAAATTGGTGGACAAAGAGCTCAGTGCGTTGAAAATGGGATCGGTACGGTTTCTGGTCCAAGTTATGCCTTCTGGGCCTGACGAAATGTACGGTTCTGATGGTGCCGATCGTGTCGAGTTTCAGCTGTCGACCAATGCAGGCGAGCCGTTGAAACCGATATCTCGTGTGGCATCGGGCGGTGAACTCTCGCGGGTGATGCTGGCGTTGAAATCCGTCCTTGCTGAGGTCGATCATGTGCCGGTCTTGATCTTCGATGAGATCGATACAGGGGTGGGAGGAGCAGTCGCAGCCACGATTGGGAAACGGCTACGGGAGTTGGGCCGCTACCATCAAGTGCTGTGCATCACGCATCTCCCGCAGGTCGCTTCTCAAGCCCAGCATCATTTCTCTGTCGAAAAGTTGGAGGTTAAGGGGCGAACGGTAGCGACGGTGCGGTTGTTAACTGGCATAAGTCGCGAGGGTGAAATTGCGCGCATGCTTGGTGGGGAGCGAATCACTGCCAAAACTCGATCTGCAGCGGCGGAGTTGATCGCCGGAACGCAATGAATAGATCAAGCGGCGGGAGCGATCTCCATGGTGCGTGGAGAGACGGGGGAGTCCTTTACGACCTGAACGAAGAGTTCAAGTAACTGCGGGTCAAAATGCGTATCAGATTGAAGCGAGATCTGACGGATTGCGGCATCCAGAGGAAGGGCGACGCGTCCAGGTGCGTCGGCGGTCAGATGATCAAACGTTTGGGCAATACCGACAATACGGGCCAGTAAGGGAATATCCGTGCCTCGGAGTCCATGAGGGTAGCCCTGGCCATCCCATCGTTCGTGGTGGGATGCGATGATTTCTCTCGTCTCAATCGGCAAACCCAACGAGGCAATCATCCGTGCACCTCTGTCGACGTGTTCTCTACAGAGAGATGCTTCGCCTGACGGAAGGATCTGGTCCTTGGAGAACCTATATGATGGGAGACTTGTTTTTCCTACATCATGCAGAAAGGCTCCCAAGGCCAACGCTTTTTGCTCGGATACGGTAAGGTTGAGTCGGCTAGCCATCAACGTAGCATAGAAACTCACTCGGCTCGAATGATTGAGTAATTGGCGGTCTGTGGCTTCCAGAGCATCGGACAGGAGTGGAAGCAGGGTCATCTCGTCTTGTTGCAAAGCATCATGGTTCTGCGGGTGAATGGAAAGCGACGCATATTCCGTCTTAACTCTGTCCCATGCACGTCCACTCTCTTCCTCCGAGCCCCACAGGTCTGGTAGCGTCCGAAGGCAGTAGCGAAGAAAGTCGAGTCGGCGCTTCTTGTCCATCGTCTGTTGAATGAGGGTGGTCAGCTCGTTCACGTTGAAAGGCTTAAGTAAATAACCCGCGGCTCCCTGACGGATACCCTCCATGGCAGACTTCAGGCTCCCGTATCCCGTGACGATAATGACCTCCACGTCGGGGTGATGGTGTTTGATGTCTCTGAGAAGCTCGAGTCCATGACGATCCGGAAGCTTTTGATCGAGTGTGATCAGGTCAATGGGTTCCTGGCTGAGGACCTCGAGGGCCATCTTGGCGTTCTCTGCAGAACGAACGTTGCAGAAAGTGCGAAGTATGAATTTAAGAGCATCGCGGGGCCCCGCTTCATCATCAACCACGAGGACTGTCGGTTGTGTTCCTGACTGAAGAGAGGTTGTGATCATACGCGACACCTACTCCAGATTTTGTCACTGATAAGCAATTCCCGTTCCTTTTCATTGGGCTGCGAATAATTTCAACATAGATTCAATATAGAGTAGTGGTGGCAGGATGAGTAACTATACGTAGATATCAGCAATGCTAGGATACCTATGTTACTAACAGGGCGGTGAGGATAATGTGTGCATAAGTGTGTCATTCTTGCATGGGTAGGTCGGGCTCTTGGGTCGAGGAATTGTCCGGACGACCGATGCTGAGGGTGTCCATTCGGTATTTCAGCATCCGTCGGCTAATTCCAAGTAGGTTCGCGGCGTGGGTTTGTACGTAATTGGTCCGTTTCAACGCATCAAGGATAATCTCCCGTTCAAACTCCATCACGGCTTTTTCAAGCGACATGCGACCGGCGAGGGTATCGTCTCGAAGCGATGTTGAACGAGAGTCATTCTTGATCAGAGTCGGCAAATGCTCTGGAGTGATTTGAGTAGCATTTTGGGACCAGATGAACGCCTGCTCGACGAAGTTTTCCAGCTCGCGAACATTGCCAGGCCAAGAATATCGAGTCAGAAGCTCCAATGCCTCTTTTCCGAATTCGATACGAGGGCGTCGTTCCTCGTCCAGCCGTTTCTCGAGGAAATGTTTGGCCAGGAGGGGAATATCCTCGCCGCGTTCACGGAGTGGGGGGAGAACGAGCGCAATGACGTTAATGCGGTAGTATAAGTCTTCTCGAAACTGCGCTTTTCGAACGAGGTCATCAAGATTCTTGTTCGTCGCTGTCACGATGCGGACATCGACCTTGATTGGCTGAACTCCCCCGATTCTCGTAAATTCGCGCTCTTGGATAACACGCAGGAGCTTCGCTTGCGTGATCGGACTCAAGTCACCGATTTCGTCCAGGAACAACGTTCCGGTGTTTGCCAATTCAAACTGTCCGACGCGTCGGGCTGTGGCATCCGTGAACGACCCTTTTTCGTGGCCGAAGAGTTCGCTTTCTATGAGCGTTTCAGGCAACGCGGCGCAGTTCAGGGCAATGAAGGGGCGCTCGCGTCGGGAACTGTTGTAGTGCAAGGCTTTTGCGACTAATTCCTTTCCTGTGCCACTTTCGCCAGTAATGAGTATCGTGGTGCGGCTATCGGCGACCTGCTCGATTTTTGAGTAGATCTCCTGCATGCCCTGGCTTTTGCCGATCAGATTATGGAAGGCATAGCGCTGGACGACTTGAGCCCGCAATTGCTTGACTTCTCGCTCCAGTTCGGAAGAGTTCAGGACGCGATCGATGATGATACGGAGCTCATCGACGTCGAACGGTTTTGAGAGATAGTCAGCAGCGCCGAACTTCATGGCGTCGACGGCTGTTTTGACAGATTTGGTACCTGTGAGCATGATGACAGGAGTCATCTTGCTCTCCATACGGAGCGTTTGAAGCACTGCGAGGCCGTCGGTTCCCGGGAGAATGACATCGAGGAGGATGAGGTCGGGTTCATCCTTCCGAAACACATCGAGACCCTCTTGACCATCACAGGCCTGGAGAATGTCATAGATTGGTTCGAGAACCATTTTGAGGGAGGCACGGACTCGGGGATCGTCATCGATCAGCAGAACCCGTTTCCTAACAGCCAAACTTTCCACAAGCGCTCCTTACGTTCTAACCTTGATGGGAGGGAAGATTGATGAGGAAGGTTGTTCCGCTCCCTTCCGTACTCTGAACTTGAATCTCTCCTCGATGCTCTCGAACGATCTGATGAGCAATGGTCAGTCCCAAACCGGTTCCTTCGTTTAGGGTACTTGCATATTTCGTGGTAAAGAAAGGATCGAAGATGTGGTCAAGGTTTTCAGCTGAGATGCCGTGCCCCGTATCCTCGATCTGTACCTGCATCCACATCTCACCGCCCACTTTTGGGAGCCTAGTGGTCCGTACTCGAAGAGTTCCATTTTTGTCGCCAATGGCATCCATCGCATTCAAGAGCAGGTTTAAGAGGACCTGTTTGATTTGCTGCCGATCTAACATGCCACGAAGAAGCTCCGGCGCCAAATCTTTTTCAATCTTGATCCCGCGGCTGTCTGCCTTCACTTGGATGAAGTACAGGCACGACGAGACGATTTCATTCAGATCTTCATCGGTCAACTGAGGTTCCATATATCGAGCGTAGTCGAGGATCTCCTGAATCAACCGTTCAATCCGATTGACGTCCTCGAGCACAATGCGGCTGAATTCTCCGATGAACTGACTGTCATCCTTCCGTTCCGGAGCCAGTTGAATGAACGTCTTGATCGACGTCAAGGGGTTTCTGATTTCATGCGCGAAGCCCCCTGCAATGGTTTCCAAGGAACGCAGTCGATCAGTTCGCCGCATGAGGACTTGAGATTGCCGAAGGTCCTCGTACAACAGGAAAGAGTCGAGCGCATTGGCGGCGCTCTGGGCCATAGCAGTCAGTAGTCCCAGGGTATCGGAAGGGATGACCGTGGATTCTTTTTGAGATTGGAGGACGACGAAAGCGATCAACTGACATCGATTTAGCAGCGGGATGGCCAGATTAATGGGAAGTGTGGCGAACTGGGCATCCGCCGTGTTGTCCAGCAATGTCGTGCGTAGGGAGTCGGCCAGCACGGACGAGTCGAGGATGTCCTGGCGATCAGCCAGTTGTTGAACGAGGGGGTGCTTGAGAGGAACGACGGGAGGCGCGGTTATTAAAGAAGTCGGCGTGGGTACATTCACCAGGCGAAAACATTCTCGCTCACGATCAAGCAGATACAGTAGCCCTTGAGAGTGCCGGGATGCGTCGGAGAGGCCGGAAAGAATCCGTTCTGCGATGATGGGAAGGCTTGTCGGGTGCCCTATGTCCCGTGCGAATTTCGTGAGTCGTTGCAGTGAAGCTGCGCCTGCCTGATCAGGGTTCGATTGAGGAGCGGCATGATTTGTCATGAGTGTGGTGCGCGAAGTTGTATCCGTCCGCGTAGTTCGTTGTGGTGGAAACGAGTCTACGTATCATCACTAGGTTAGAAGTATACACCCGAAAGGCTGTTTCACCCAACAGATTTGGTCTTCCGTACAACGGCGAGTAGAAGTTGGTTGTCGAGGACAGGGAAAAACTGGATTGGGCCCGCACCTGCATGAGCCAGTAGACGGGCCAACTCATCCCGCTCATAGATATGCAATAAGCCATGGCAAATCGCTTCGCGCAGACGGCCGAGATAGTGAAGGACGATCTGGGCCGGAGACCAAAATTTATCGTGGTCTTCAGACAGCAGCTGACGGCGAAACAGTGTCGAGAGGTCGGTGTGCGGTTGAAGGCAGGTCACGAGGGCCGTCCCGTCCGGATGCAAGACTCGGAGCATCTGTCTGAGACAATGAAGGGGTGAGGATGTGAAGGAGAGCGAGAGATGGCAGAAAATGCGCTCAATCGATCCGTTGGTGAAAGGAAGCAGTGTATTCCAGTCTGTGCGCATCCAGCTTGTCGCCATCAATTGAGCTGCTGGGACGGCAGCCCGGAGCGTGCTAGGCAATTCGTTCGCGAATGTATGGAGCTGCTGTTCTGCAAGTCTGAGTGATTCGGCAGATTGGTCCAACCCGACATAGCGGAGAGGGACGGTCGCCTGTCTGCTGTGATGTGCCGACCGATAGGCCTGATTGGTCAACATGAGACGGACGAAGTGTCTTTGACCGCAGCCGATATCGAGGACAGTCATGCCTGGTTCAAGGGGAAGGAACCGGCGATATAGGTCATTTGTCATGGCCGAATAGTCCGGCAAGTGTTCGAGTTGAGGCAGATGGGCCAAGTGAGCCCCCCATAGGGCGCTGCGTGTGGCTTGCGAGACGTGGTGGCGAAGGCGGATGCGCTCGTGCTCCAACTGCCGTTGCTGATGCACATCGCGGAGGTTCGATTCCTGGCTCTGAGCCGAGGGAAGACTGCTGATTAGGGGAGGCGAAATCAACTGACAGATCGTCTTGAAGGCTTCGGCACGATGTTCGTCGTCATCAGATTCTCCGGACAGGTCGGCCGACAGCGATACAATGGGTGAGGCGGTTCCCATGGCACGAACAGGCTTATGTTGAGGGCCGAAGATGTCTTCAATGGGACGGTTCTTTCTGGGAGAGGCGAGAATAATTGGCGGAGTGACCAGTTGCGCGAGCTCAACCGGTAACGAGGCTAAGTCGACATACCCTCCTGTGATCGCATCGCCGACAAATTGGTCGAAGTTGACATTGAGACCCCAGAGATTGACCATGCCCCGACGATGGCCTTGCCGGTAGGTTTCAATGACATTGGCGCAAGTGATGGTAGACAGAGCGGCTTCAAGGTCGAGGACAGGATTCAACAGGAAAAGCTGATGAGCTGTTGTGCTCCGGGCTATAACTTTTATCACCACTCGCGCAGCAATATCCTCGGCCAGGAGAGTGACTGGAGCGGTGGGCCATGTGGTATGGACAAGTTCCAGAACGCTCTGGAGATCAGTCTGTATGCTGCTTAGAGTGATGTGTAGGACACTGCCCTCGCTGTGGCCGACATGGTTCGAGTGGTCATAGCGAAGCACGCGCAGATGGTTGGCAGCGAGGTGAAACGAGAGTGGGACGTAATCAGTTTGGGTCGATCCGAATCCCGGGATCACGATGGCGATTGGGGTGTCGGGTGACATGTGATGGCGAGCATGGTCGACCGTCACTGCAATAGCTTGACCGTGCGTATTCCGGCATTCCCATCTATCGCTGACGATCATTGGTTGGCTACCTGGGTCGGCAACGTCTAGAGAGGAGCTGATATGTTGTGCAAGCAAGCGGGTGATTTCCCGTTCTGCAAACGGCGTCAGTTGGGAAAAACGGATGCCGATCCGCTGTCTCGGCTGCGATAGACCTGGTGTTAGCTCGGATGGCGCGGCAGCATCAGGCGTCAGATGGATAATGCGGCCGAGCAGGATTGTGTCTGGCGTTTCTGGCTGCTGTGCCTTCTGTTGAGTACGAGTGCTGATCGAAGAAAAATGAAGCGCAACTACCTCGTCAGTCATTTTTAGGAACGGCTCCGTGAGTAGGCATACACCGCCTCTGCTGAAGTTGGTGACGAGGCCCAACAGACGTCCAGCTGCAGCGTTAGAAGTTTCAATGTGGACCTGCAGCGCGACTCGAACTCTCACGGTCTCACGATAGTCTGTGTCTGGCAGTCCTGATTGAGTAAAGGCTGCTGCAAGGTCACCTGCCTTATCCATCGGCGGAAACTGAGCTTCGACCGTTATGGTAAGCGCGCCTACATGCGCTGCATCAATATATGGCGTGAGGATCTTCCGTTGGTTCTCATTGAGTGCGCTGAACTTGAGTGCAAGACGGGACGCTTGCCGCTCGATGCCGGTCTGCCTGGGGGGGGCTCCTCGGTCATACGCGGTGGCATCTAGTTCCACGATGCTCACGGCTGTCTTCAGGAGTAGGTAGACGGGCTGTTGCTCAAATGATGGAAGTGCACCCTCGACCTCCAACGAGGCTCCGCTTGGGCTCAGATCGACCATGATACCTTCATGTAGCCGAGTACCAATGGTAACGCGTGCTGGGAGGGCGACGGCCGTTCGAATGTATTTACGGCGCTCAGGCAAAGGCTTCATTCGTTGGGTGAAGGAGAGGGGTGCGGGCGGCAAGGTGTGTGCCGCAGTCTGAAAAATCGCTTTGACATTCCGTTCGACTGCGCCGCCTGCCGAAGAAAGCACGGAGGGTACAGGGACAGCGGGACTGTCCAGTAAGGGAGGTGGCTCCACCGGAATCCACACCTTGATCGACAAGAAACCGTTGATCGGGGCCTGAAAATCCCAACGGCCTCCGAGCTGTCTGATTACCGCATAGGCCGCAAAGAGATCACCGGTTGTTGTTTGCAGGGGCGGTTCCTCAACTTCGGCCATGATGTCGGTTTCTTGGATGTGAATTTCGAATTCGGTGGCCGTTGTCTGTGGAATCGTGGCTGTCTCTTGGTCAGGGGATCCAGTTGGGCTGATTGCCCTGGTACTGACTCGTAGTCGATGAGGGTTTCCCATAGCTGCCATATAGCGGTGGGCATGTGAGAGGAGCATGCCCACGAGATCCATCATGGAGTTGAGGCTTCCGGTGAAGGGCGGAAGATTCTGTCCATATGCCCGTTCAATCCAATCGGTGGTTGTGAGGGGAGGTTGAGCGGAGATCAGGACGGCCTCGATGATGTCGTTGATGGTGTCCCGGCGGATAACGATGTCCGTCGCGGTCTGGATGAGTTCGCTTCCTAGATGAATGGCTTCAGCGGCGTACGTCGCAAGCGAATCGACTTGCTCTATCAGATGCGCATCACGGATGGTTTTGAGCAGGAGTTGAGATTGGGCTTGAATCGCACGGTGGGGGGCATGCAGAGTTTTTGATAAGGTTGACACGCGCCGTGCGATAGCGAGAAGTTGATCGGACTCACGAAGTTGATGCTCAAGCTGGTGAATGGTCTTGGTCTGCCGGTGGTGTTGTGAGATATCGCGCATCAGACCCAGCGTTCCAAGATACCGGTGATTCACATCGTACAGTCCCCTCGCGCTGATCTCGACTCTGACTCGGGTATGGGCTGGTTTGTCAGCGGAGGTCTTGCGGAGGAGATCAATTTCCATACACTGGGCTGCTCGCGGCTCTGTTCTGCGGTCATTGAAACGATGATGAGCGAGAGCTTGTTGATCAGAAGGTACGACGGCGGAGTAGGGAGTGCCGAGCAACTCATTCTGCCTGTAGCCCAGCATGTCAGCGGCGAGCGGGCTGAGATACACGAACCGTCCTTCCACATCGAGTTCGTAGAGTCCATCGCTCAGTATCTCGATGAGACGGCCGTGGCGTGCTTGCGTCTGGTTGAGCGTCATACGGATGGTGCGTGTTTCGATCGCGCCTTTCGCATACGCTACGAGTTCGGCGAGAAAGCCTGGTGACTTCTTGTAGAGGACAAAGTCTGCACCCAACTGAAGTGCATCCGAAGTGGTGGTGAAATCGCCATGATCCGTTTGCAGCACGAGCGTGGTATAGGGAACGAGCCGCTTCAGTTCCGAGAAAATAGGCGCAGCGCGCTCGGCGATCACATCCTCATCGATTACGATGAGCTGCCATGATGCCCGAGGTCCCCACTGAAGCGCTTCCTCCACGGTGTAGACCGCTTCGACGTGGCAGTTTGGGAAGAATCTTCTGAGGGTGAGCGTGGCCAGTTTGATTTCCTCGGCGATCGCATTGACGAGGAGGATGGTGACAGGCTCACTCTGCGGCATGGCACGATTCCCGTGTTTATGGGCAAGCCTGCGGTCAGGGAGGTCATTCAGCGGGGCTGCTGCATGTTGCCGCCGCGTGCCAATCAAGCAACTCAGCTACAAAATACTGTGTGATGCGTTAGTACAGACAGTGTGATTGTGATACCACAAGTGGTGACGAGAAACCCAGGCTGGTGGCCGGTTCTTTCGTAGGGGAAGGGTGGCTACGGAGCTGTTTGAATGGACAATTTTGGACGGTGGGAAAACTGCGGACTGCTTGCAGGCCTGCCGGATGTTCTTTGTCGGCAGGCCTGCAAGGGGAGATCAATGCGCGGCGGCAGTCTTGCCATTTTCCGAGCAGGCACCTGGCGTCATATATAGCAGATAATTGCCCATCCCATGTTGGGCTTCAGTGTTTTGTAGAGAATGGTGGTAGACCATCACCATCTCATAGTCCTCGTCTTTGGAGATGGGGAATCCCTGGCCGTCTTTATAGACTTGATGGGGTAGGAATTCCCGAAGTGTTCCATCGCGCTCAGCATCCGGAATAGTCCGGAGAAGTGTCTGTTTCTTGGTCTTATTTTCCAAGGCGATCAGGAGCAATTCATCATGGCCGTGCGGATACGCGTATTTGACGCAGCCGTCCATGCTGAACTTCAGTGGAGCCGTACGGACTTGGACACCCGGGCCGATTTCGATTCCTTCATCCGTCTGATCCGCAGGTCGATCACCGAACTTGGTGAAACAGACGATGTTGACGCCGACTTGATAGACGTCCATTGCTTTGACCGGTTTGGCCTTCGGGGCGAAATACATCGTAAACGTTGCGATGACGTCCTTGGTGGGAGGGGCTCCATGATAGAACGCGACCACCGTCATTAACTTATCGGTTGCCGAAAGTTGGACGCCGTATCCATCGGGGAATTGTGTCTCCGACATTTCGAGTCCGGCCCCACCGTAGAAGAGCGGCTCACCGGGGCAGGAGACGCTAGGCTTGGTGTTGTTGATCATCAAAATATGGTGCAGATAGTTTCTCGGCAATTCTTTTCCATCGACTGTAGAAAGAGCCGACTTGAATCCAATCAAATACTTGTCTTCGGGCAACTGGAAGTTGAACCGCGGCATGGAATCGCCCATATCGCCTTCGCCATGGCCTGTCGGGAGATCGATGGGGCCAAAGGTTAACACCGCGGTGTTCTCTCCATACGTGATCTTTGAACCCACCTGCTTTTTCAGGGTGGGGATGGCGTGATGCTCATGGCCCCCATCAGCGTAGGCTGATGAGATCATGAAGAAGAGAGAGATAAAAAGAACGAGGGACCTGCGCATAAGACCTCCCAGAGGAAGTGAAGCGGTGATGGTAAACCGGACTCCGATGTCTTGATATAACTCAGAGAAAACAAACGGGCTCATTGGGCGCTGGCCGGCGATGATGTTGCCTTCTTCCAGTGGTACGTGCCGCCGTGTTCCTTTGGCGGTATATTCTTTCTCGTGTCGACTCGTGTGTACCACCAGATTCCTTTGGCTTGTGTGCCGTCTTCTGAAAGCAGAACCTCAAACCCGCCTTCGCGGTCGTTGCCGGGCTGGTGCCAGGTGCCTTGCCACAGTCGGTTCTCAATTTTTGTTGTGACAAACCGTCCACCTTGTTGTGTGTAGGGTCCGTTCCCATTCTTGTCTAACGTCGCTTTGTAGCGTTTGTCATCCTCGACTTCGAGGATATCCCATTCCCCGCTTACATCAGGCAAGGTGGCAGTCGTCGTGCTGACGAGCTTTTGTGAGCCTGCTGCCGCTGACGGCGACGCAAGAGGCCCCCCAGGCTGAGCCGATCGGAATGATTCGTGCCATGATAATAGTTGCCAACGTCCGGCGCGCCGTTCAAGGACGCCGGTTTCTCTCAGGGGCAGGACCGTCCGCTTCATTGCGGATCCCTCGCCGACATGGCGGGTATAGTCGAGCTCCATCGTAAACCAAGCCAAATCGCCTTTCGTCCAGACTTTGAGTTCCGTAATCGGGATCTCAATCTTCTGCGTGTTGATAAATTCTTCACGCATTTCTCGTTCAAATTCAGGCCAGCCGACGTACTTGCGACCGCCCACCGTGTAACTGACGATATCGGCATCATGTGCCATCAGCCGAGAAAGCGTTGGTAGATCTTTTTCCGCATTGGCCCGCACCATTTGACGAATGGCTGTTTCGGGGTCGGGAGGATCGCCGGCGCTCGCAACGGTAGCAAAACCAATAAGTAGGAATAGACTTCCACAGATGAACGATCCCCGACGGGACATAAAGGGTCTCCATGTTCATGACAAGGTTCAAAAGTTTAGGATGACCAGAAAAGCTACACGGCCTGACCGGCCATGTCAACAACGAAGTGGAGTCAGGAGCAACGAGGCGCGACCACTACCACAGTGACGTTATCTTCGCCTCCCCGATCGAGCGCTGCGGTGACGAGGCGGTTGCAGACCTGAGTTGGGTCGAGCTCGCCTGCAGCGAACACGGTACGGATCTCTTCGTCCTCCAACATTTTGGTCAGCCCATCCGAGCAAAGCAGGACCAAGTCCTCAGGGAGTAGGGGAAAGGCCGTGACGGTTGGTTTCACCGTTGAGCCGATCCCCAAGGCACGTGTCAACACATGTCGTTCTGGATGAGTTTTCGCCGTTTCTACCGTGAGGATACCGCGTTCCAGGTATTTTTCGATCAACGTATGGTCTTTGGTTAGAGGGGTCAACGTGCCGGATCGAAACCGATAGGCACGACTGTCGCCGACATGGGCGAGGTAGGCAAGCGGGGCGGGGCCGGAGACGATCGCCAGTAGCACGATGGTCGTGCCCATCCCTTTCAGCTTGGATTTTGATCGAGCCTGATTGAGAATCGCGTCATGTGCTCGGCTGATCAGGTCTGTTAACACCTCTACGGAGGATGCTTGATCGTTATAAAGCAGAGTGCTTGTTGTTCGTGCTTCGGCTTGTATGGTTGCAATGGCCATTTGAGCGGCGACTTCGCCACCAACATGACCACCCATTCCATCCGCGACGGCCCAGACACCCACTTCATCGAGGACGGCGAACGCATCCTGGTTCAGGGTGCGCACGAGTCCGATCTCGCTCTGACCGACGCCGATCCAGCTGCTCATTGGGAATAGGCCGGTTGAAGGGTGGTCGACAATAATGAGGAAGGGCCAAACCGTGACATCATGTCCTCATAGAAGCGATCGGCAAGGAGTACGAGGTTTTCGGTATCCGCCCGGTTGTAGGTCAAGAGCGTATCACGAGCGATCATGTCACCTCCTCGCCACAGGAACCATAGGCGGACCGCATCCAATCCGTCGAGACCGCTGATGGTCATGTTGCGCGCGATCCCTAGTTCTTTTTCGATGTGTTTCAGCCCTCCACGTAACGCAAGCCGACGGGCGGCAAAACAGAGGTCGAAGTGCAATGTGGGAAACCGGAGATCAGGAAACTTGGCACGGAGGTAGGGGACATCAAAGACGGATCCGAAAAATGTCACAAGGAGGTCACAGTGATCAAGCTCCGTCTGCAACCGCTCGGTCGTCAGGGTTTCGCCACGAACCAGGCTTGTCGTGTTTCCTCCGTGATGAAGCCCAACGACAGTCACCTCTCCTGATTCCGGCGATGCGCCGGTCGTTTCGATGTCGAGAAAGCTTATCCGAGGTCGGCAGGCTTTGTAGAGTCGCCAATGTTCTCGCCGTGGAAGGCGGGAGCCAAACATATGAATCTGTCCCTTTTCTGTCAGCGATTGCGCCTCTCGAAGCTCTTTATCGTACCAGGTCTTGCGCTGCTCGGAGAGACCGGCTACGGACGGACGATCCAGGAAGCTTCGCCAATCGAGCAGGCCCTCTTGCCACCAACGCCGTTCCGTGACTGGTCCGACGCCCGGGAGGAAGATGAAACTGGAAGTCAGCATTCCGTGGATTGTAGCCTTGATTTCGTATAGGAGACAAGCTAGAGTTCGCAGCATCACAAAGAATGCAGTGAAGGAACGGGTGGAGCCATTGATCGTATGACTGCGCCGGCAAAGAGAATTCGTATTACCGTGGGCGGAGTTCAGCTGGAGGCAGAACTCAGAAAAACAAAGACGGCTGACGAAGTCTATGCCGCGCTTCCAGTCACGGCTGCCATTACCACGTGGGGAGAAGAGTTTTACTTCCCAATTTCAGGAGTCCGCGACTATCGAGAAATCGCGACGACTCAGGTGAAAGTCGGAGACATCGCCTTCTGGGGAGCAGGGAAAGTCCTGGCAATCTTTTTTGGAAGAACCCCCATGAGTTTGGGTGCGGATCCCGTCCCTGCTGATCGCGTCAATATCATCGGGGCGATCATAGGGGATGCAACCCGACTTCGGCAGGTGATGGAAGTTCCGACAATACATCTTGAACCGGGGTGAGGGCCATGCGGCTGTCCAAAGAGCGTGTACGACACATGGCTGAGAGCCTGGCCGGTCGTCTCCAAGAGGAAGGCCACATTGAACTTATCGGAGAGCGGAAGGGATTTGTCGAGGTATTGGAGCAGGCCATCACCTCTGAGTTATCTGTTGAGGATCGTGTGAATGCGGAAGTGCGGCAGATGCTGAAGGCCTATGAAGAGCAAATTGATCGAGGGCAGGTTGATTACCAAAAGATGTTTCTGATGGTGAAGCAGAAGTTGGTCCGTGAACGAGGTATCATCCTATAGCTATAGGACGTGATAACGTGAAGCGGCATAAGGTGTAAAGAATAGCTGGGTTTTATCCGGCCTTTTCACCTCTCACTGCTCACGTTCCACGTAGTTCGTATGTTGAGCGAAGACAAGGCGAATCATCTGGCTCATGTCATCCTCACGGCTGTCAAGAAATATACGGGAGCGAAAGTGACGGGCAATGATGAGCGGGTCTTAAAAGCGATTAAGCAGGTGGTGGCCGCTGAGTTGATGCAGGAACAGGCGATTGATCAAAGGGTGAAAGCCAAGTTGACATCGTATGCTCGGGGGATTGTTGAAGGAAGCACGGAGTGGGATATCTTGTATCGCAAGACGTTCGAAGAAGAGACGCACAAACAGACGAGGATCTGAAGGCTGAGGGTCTATGGCCATGAGAAAAACCGTAGCACGATGGGGAGTTGTAGGTCTCGTGTTGCTGCTGGTTGGGACAACGGCGTGTTCGCAGAAACGTAAACCGCTTGTCCCGCTTGGCCTTGAGAATGAGGTAAAGGCTCAGGCCACGGCGTTGACAGAACAGGGAACGCAAGCGTATCAGGCAAAACAGTACGAGGAGGCCAAACGGCATTTCGAGCAAGCCATGGCGGCGGCTCCGCAATCTGGACCAGCCCATTACAACTATGCGTTGGCCTTGAATGCACTTGGTGATTCAGAAGTTGCGCGGCAGCATTTTTTGGAAGCGGCCAACCTGTCTCCTGGAGACAAGACCATTTGGGACTCACCGGCGCTTTCAGCCTATGGGAATCCTGAGAACAAGGGCCGCACGAAGGATCGTCCCTATGGGACCCACCGACCGAACTTCGGCGGGATGCCGAGATATTGAAAAGGATGAATCAATGAGTAAAGAACTTGCAGTAGGGGATCAGGCACCGGAACTCTCAATCCCGGACCAGCATGGGAAATCCATGACTTTGAAGAGTTTCAAGGGTAAGCAGATCGTCCTCTATTTCTATCCGAAAGACGACACCCCTGGTTGCACGAAAGAGTCCTGTGATTTTCGTGATGTGGAGTCGCAGATTCTCCGAGCGGGAGGCGCCATCGTTGGAGTGAGTTTGGATGGAAAGGAATCGCATCAGAAGTTCATCAAGAAATTCGGATTGCCGTTCCCCCTCCTCAGCGATGAAGATGCGGCGATCTCCAAGGCCTACGGCGTGTACAAAGAGAAGAATATGTACGGGAGAAAGTACTGGGGGATCGAGCGCAGCACGTTCGTCATTGATCTCGAAGGCAAGCTCAAGGCAATCTTTCGGAAGGTGAGCGTCGATGGCCATGCGGACGAAGTGCTCAAAGCCCTGAAAGCCTAGCGTCCACACACGAATTCGTAATCCGTCCTTTTCTTGGCCAGTAAGGCGATGCGGCAGATAATGAGCCAAACCCGCAAAGCCTGTTTTGCTCTCTTTCTTCTCATTGTTGCCTCGCCGGGTCTGCTGTTCGCTGCGGAGAAAAGTTCCGCCGCGATTCTCGTCAGAGACGCGCTGACGGCTCCTGGCCAGCCAGCTACCGTAGAGGCGAAACTCATCTCGAAACGGCTCATGCTCATTGCTGCATTGGGCGGGGAACCACTTGAACTCGTCGTGGATGGGAAGGTTGTCGCCACGGCGCTGACCGGCGGTGATGGCAGGGCGTTCTTCACCTATACTCCAAAGGTGCAAGGGCTCGCACCAGTCCACGTCCGTGTCGGCAACAGCCTGCGAATCGACCAGGCAGAAGGCCAGGCCAATCTCGCGGTGTGGGAGAAGCGGCAGCCTATTCTCATGATCGAATTGTCGTCGCTGATTGAAGAACCACTACCGGGTCGAGTCCCTTCCATCGGAATCGCGTTTGAATCGGAACGGAAACCGATGGCTGAGGTTGCCGATGAGCTTGGAAAACTCACACAGTTTTACTATCGTGTCATCTATGTCGTGACTTTGCCTGTGGGAGGGGATGGGTTTCAGAAGAGCGCTGAGGCAAGGGACTGGCTCAAGAGATACAAGCTTCCAACTGGCTATATCTTGGCGCTGCCGGCTGATACGAACGCCTTGGGGGCAAGGATAGACGAGTTCCATGCAGCTGGTTGGAGGACGGTGAAGGTCGGCGTTGGCCGATCGAAAGCCTTCGTTGAGTCTTTTGTCCAGCGCCGTCTCGACGCGATCATGGTGCCGGAACCATCAAAAGGGGAGGCGCCACGGAAAGCCAAGGTGGCGAGGGATTGGAAGGATGTGAGGAAGAAGCTGTAGGGGCGGTAAACAAGCTTCTGCTCTTCTCTAAAACCTCGTTCATGATAAGCAGGTCTCTTCAGGCGAACTGCCACAATAGCTGCGTTCCATCCACCGAGATTGAGAGTTTTTAAGAATCGGCTGAAAATGCGCGGGATTCGTCCTTGTTCAAACGTTTGTTGGCGCAATTCATTTTCGTGAGCAAAGGTCACGAACGCATGAAGACGGTATTTCTCAGCTATCGCCAAACAAGTGATGTGGAGCGCGTGCGCGTTCGTTCTTTCGGCGAACGTCTCCGCGTTTGCGGCATCAACGTAGTCCTCGATCAATTCTTGCTTGACGAGAAACCCGAAGGACCTGCCGATGGTTAGGGTAAATGGAGCAGCGATAGCGCGCTCAATACCGACTACGTCATCATCATTGGCAGCGAGTCGTGGTTTCAGTGCTTTGATAAAAAGCAACCTCCCGGCACCGGTCTTGGCGCTGCCTGTGAGGCGGATGATCTCCGCCACCGCATCTACAAAGCCAACGGAGTCATCGAAAACATTCGCGTCGTCCTTTTCGACGATGCCGATTCGAAACACCTCTCCGCGAAGCTGGAGCGTTACCACCGATTCCGCGCCACGCAGGATTTCGACAATATCGTCAGATGGCTTGGTGGTCGCGTGCGGGAGAGTTCTGGCGGAGATGGCGGAAGATTGAAAACCACCATCCCCCACAACCTCCCCACGCTCCAGCCGTTCTTCGGACGTGAGGAGGAATTGAAGAAAGTCGCTGATGCCCTCGATCCCGACTCTCGTACCTGGGGCGCATTGATTGATGGCCCTGGCGGCATGGGTAAGACATCGCTCGCTGTCCGCGCTGCCTACGATGCGTCGCCGGATGTTTTCAAAAAGATCGTCTTCATCTCGCTCAAGACTCGTGAGCTGGACGACGACGGCCTGCGCGACCTCAGTGGCTTCCTCATCAGTGGACTCGCCGAGCTCTTCGGCGAACTCGCCCGCGAACTCGGCTGCTCCGACATCGCCAAGGTCCCGAGGGCCAGCGTCCGCGCCTATTGCTCGACGCCCTGCGTGGCACACAGACCCTCCTCGTCCTCGACAACCTTGAAAGCCTGGTCAAACGTGAACGCGATACTCTGTTCACCTTCGTCAAGAAACTACCCGCCGGCTGCAAAGCCATCCTCACCAGCCGCGGGCGCATCGGCTCCGGGGCTGAGGAACTCATCCTGGAAAAACTCAGCCAGCAAGCCGCGCTCGACACTCTCGCCGAACTCGCCACACACAATCAGCTCCTGGCAAAGACCAGCAACGCCGAGCGCCATGTCCTCTACCGCGAGACCGGCGGCAAGCCGTTGCTGCTGCGCTGGACTGCTGGCCAGCTTGGGCGTGGCCACTGCCTCACCTTCACCGATGCGCTCCACTTCCTCCGCTCCTGCCCAGAGGGCAATGACCCGTTGGAATTCATCTTCGGCGATCTGGTGGAGGACTTCAGCGATGCGGAAACCAAAGCCCTCTGCGCGCTCACCTACTTCACCCTGCCGGTGAAAGTAGAGCACGTCGCCACCATCGTCGCGCTGCCGGAGCCAGACACCGACCGCGCATTGCGCAGCCTCACTGTTCGCTCACTCGCCGTCCCCACCGACGAACTGAAGGCCTTCACCCTTGTGCCGATGGTTGCGGACTTCCTGCGGAAGAAAAAGCCCGAGGTGGTGGCGGAAACCGGTGACCGTCTGGAAAAGCGCGCCTATGCCCTCATCATCGAGAATGGCTACGATAACCATACCTGCTTCCCCACGCTCGAAGCCGCCTGGCCTGGCATCGCCCCCGCACTGGGCCTCTTCCTCGCGAGCGACAATGAGCGCCTCCAAACCCTGTGCGCTGCGCTTCAGACCTTCCTGGATTTTCAAGGCCGCTGGGATGAATGGCTCGCCCTCAACGAAAAAGCCGAAGCCAGAGCCCTGGCCGATGCCGACCACGATAGGGCTGGCTGGCGCGCCTATGACGCCGGCTACATTCACAGCCTCCGCCGGCAGGCCGATGATGTGCTTACCTGTGCCGACCGCGCCGCCGCCCACTGGGCCAAGGCTGGTGCCCGCGAGTGGGCCATCGCCATCTTTTTGCGCGGCAGCGGCCATGAATTGAAGAAGGATTACCCCGCCGCCATCGCTGCCTACCGTGAGACGCTCGACTTGCACCGCAGCCTCGCCGCTGAGAGCGTGGACGTGGCCATCTGCCTGAACTCCCTCGCCGTTGCAGAGAACGGCTCTGGCCATTTTGCCACTGCGGAGGAGCATTATCGCGAGGCGCTGCGTGTAGCCCGCGCCGTCGGTTACGACGAGGGCGTGGCCACGTACACCGGCAATCTGGCTAATCTGGTTCTCCACCGGAAGGATTGGCCGACCGCCGAGGCTCTGGCACGAGAGGCACTACCCTTGTCCGAAGCCGTCGGCCGTCAGGAGTTGATCGCCGAGGACAACCGCCGACTCGCCCACGCCCTTGTGCGCCAAGGCAAATCCGCCGAGGCCTTGCCCTACGCCAGGCGCGCGGTGGACATCTACGTCCGCCTCAGCTCGCCCGACCTCGTTTGGGCCCAGGCCACCCTCGCTGAGTGCGAAGGTTGAGCACATGACGTTGCCATTGCGGTGCTGGGGCGAGTTTACGTGGCTCGCCGATGTGGAACTGCGAGCAAGGCAATCTAAGGAGTGTTGGTATTTGAGATTCATGCTCTGAGCATAACCCTGAAGACGATCAGTAATGGCTTGGGGGTGGGGCTAAATATTCCTTTGCGGATGGGGTGATCCCAGCGCGCTCTTAAGCAGGAAGATCACCGGTGCAAGCGGTATCTGGTGGTTCGCCTGTTTGATGAAGCCAGTCTCGGCTGCATTCAGTCTAATAACTCAAACGGATAGATATCGACGACCACTGGGTTCCTGCGGGCTCGGAACCCGAGCCCGAACGGTACGAACTTACCGAGTGGCGACGGTCTGTGACTCTCGAGCAGCCAGACTTTTTCTACGGTTGTTGGAGATGGTGCGGTCGATCATGGCGCCGCAGTTGATGCATTTCCATGCGTAAAAGACGAGAAAGAAATCCGAAAACCGCTCCAACATCATCATCCCTTTGCACTTCGGACATTCCATTGACTCCTCCTAGGGTGGTTAGGTTCACAGCTACTATCGAAGTACAGCAAGAGCTGTACCAAGGTGTCATATGTCAGTATTTCAAAGATTCATGATTTACGTAGTTAACTTGAGTAATAGTTGTCACATCATTGACGGTTCCAAGGAGTTAAATTCGTCAAGGGTTTGTCAGTCTCATGATTCATAAAAGGGGTCGGGAGTCTTTAATAGATGTTTTTCTCTCGCGAGAGATCGAGATAGATGGTGATGGCTGCATGACTACAGCTGTGAATGTATTCCTGCGACGAGGGTGCTTATGCCGCTTTCTTGTCGAGGTAATTGGCGGGATCGATCCCTGTTTGGTGGAGATGCAAAACGGACTTGACGTTCCGGCGCGGCGTCGTGTCCTGCTGGGAGAGATCTTTCTCCTGTGGTTGAGAAAGCAGGGTATTCCCCGCACTCTTCACGAGGAGCACCACCGGCGCCAATGGCGCCTCATGGTTGACCTGTTTGACGATGCCTGTCTCACCCGTATTCAACTCCACCACCGAGCCGACTGGATAGACTCCGACGACCTGGATGAATCGCTGGACTAATGTCGGGTCAAGGTGGCCTTCGAGCGAGAGACGATAGAGCAACTGAAGGGCTTGATGCGCAGGCTGTCCTTTGTGGTAACACCGATCACTTGTCATGGCATCATAGATATCGACGATGGCCGTGATGAGGCCGAATTGGCTGATGTCTTTCCGAGCGCGCCGATGCGGATATCCGGCCCCATTCACTCGCTCATGATGCTCAAGCGCAGGTTGGACGTATGAATCTCCTAAGTCGGTTGTGCTGGCCAAGACCTCAACCCCTCTGAGGACATGTTGCTTCATGATCTCCATCTCATGCGCTTCAAACCGGCCGGGCTTGTTCAGGATTTCGAGGGGCACTTTCGTTTTTCCAATGTCATGCAGCAACGTCCCCACGCCGGCGAGATGGATGGCGGCCCGATCGAACCCAAGGCTCTGTCCCAAGGACATGGCCAGTAGGGAAGTGTTGACGGAATGGTAAAAGGTATATTCGTCGAATCGCTTGAGTCTCGACAGACTGGATAAGGCGTCCGGATTCCGAAAGACGCTGTCGGTCATGTCAGACACGACTGTTCTCACCGCATCGACGTTGATCGCCCGTCCCAGCCGCGTGTCATGCATGGCCTCTTGAATGACGGTCTTCGCAGCCTGATACACCTGTCGGGCAACCGCCAGCTCTTCTTCGAAGGGGACAACCGGCGGCGCTGACGCCGATTCCTCCACGACTGGGACATTGGAATCATCGGCAAGACTTTGCTCCGGTGCCGGCGTCTCCTGGACCGGTTCTGCATCAACGCAGACGACTAGTGTCTGAACACCACAGGCCTTCAGCTGTGCGATCTGTTGATGCGAAGTGATCGTCATTTTGTGCCGGAAAAATGGTGTACTCAGCCAGGACCGATCGAGTTGTTCGATCAGCATG
The DNA here is from genome assembly GCA_029865345.1 of Nitrospira sp. Classification (GTDB taxonomy): domain Bacteria; phylum Nitrospirota; class Nitrospiria; order Nitrospirales; family Nitrospiraceae; genus Nitrospira_D. The sequence continues at coordinate 9,991 of JAOUHD010000005.1, read as the reverse complement.
CCTGGCTGTAATTCGTCGATTCCAATCCGCTTTGTCATGGGAACATCGGGTTGAGGCGTTCCTTCTCCGGAGCATTATCGGTCTGCGTCAGCAAATCTTAAGGCGCGAGTGACTCCAACACAGCCATGCGCCCATGAAGGCCTATATGGCATCGGGATTTGGAAGCGGAAGCGAGAGCTGTCTTATCAAGGCAGATGATACTTCGTTATGCGGTAACGAAGCGTATTGCGGGTCATCTTCAGGAGGCGGCTGGCTTCCGAGATATTGCCGGAGGTCTTTCGAAGCGCTTCTTCGAGCATCCGTTTTTCCATGTCCTGAAACGACAGGCCGAAGGCTAGCAACGACGGCGTGGGACCCTGGCTCACGCCAATGGTCGAGGAGACGGTTTTCACGGATGCTGGTAAATGAGCAGGCTGAATGATTTCTGCTTTGCAGGTGATCGTCAGCCATTCGACAACATTGTGGAGCTCGCGGACGTTTCCAGGCCAGTCATGGTTGTGAAGGACGGCAAGGGCTGCCGGGTCGATGGCCCTAATACGACACCCGCGTTCCTGTTTGGTCCGCTCCAAAAAAATCAAGAGAATTGGTTCGATATCTTCAAGCCGTTCGCGCAACGGAGGAATCCGGAGTTGGTACACATTCAGCCGATAGTAGAGATCGAGGCGGAACCGACCGGCCTTGATGTGGGCCAGCAGATCCTCATTTGTGGCGGCAATGATGCGGATGTTCACCTTATGGCTTCGGGTATCGCCCAACGGATCGATCGTATGGTTTTCCAGCACACGGAGGAGCTTGGCCTGAGCAGGCGAACTCATTTCCCCGATCTCATCGAGAAACAATGTTCCCCCCTCCGCCAGCTGGAATCGTCCAGGCTTTGCCCGCTTGGCGTCGGTAAAGGCGCCCGATTCATAACCGAATAACTCCGACTCTAGGAGATTCTCCGGGATGCCGGCGCAATTCAGCGCAATCAGCGGACCCTTGGCTCGTGGACTATAGTGATGAATCGCCTCGGCAAACAGTTCCTTACCGGTTCCGCTTTCACCGGTGATGAGGACAATTGCGTCCGTCAACGCCACTTCTTTGGCCAGTTGCTTCATGAGATTCATTTGCGGCGAGACACTGATGATGGATGCAAATGGATCGTGTGGCGATGAGGATGGTGCCGGATCAGGATGGTGGACTGTACGGGTGATGGCGGTCTTCAAGTCATCAAGAAGAATCGGTTTGGCCAGGTAATCCGCGGCACCGGCGCGCATGGTTTCTACTGCATCTTTGAGGGAATGGCGGTCTCCGATTACAAGGAGAGGTGGGGAGTGGGGCCTCTGACGAGCATATTCAAGGAGGGGAGCCAGGGTATGGGCATTCCCCTCGGCAACGACCAAGGTGGGTGACATATCAGACCAGAGCGCGAGCCCTTCAGATATCGTACTGGCTGCGTGAATGCTGGTTTGAGGCGAAGCTGCGTGGAGGAGCTGCTTGAGCTCGGAGTCTTTGGAAATGAGAAGAAACGTGTAAAGGTTCATCAGAGGACTCCTTTGTGCAGAGCTCCTGTAGAACCAAATCAATAGTAGCCTATACCTTTTTATGCAAAGAAAGAAAGGGGGGTGAGGCAGCAGGAGGCACGCTGACATGTTGACCGTAGCGTGGACGCTAAATAAGGGAGAAGCCTTGGAATGAATGAGCGAAACGACGGTTCATCTTCGTGTGCTGAGAAGCTTGGTGGCTGATGGTAAAGAGAAAACGGGCTGTCAGTCAAAAGTTTCGACTGACAGCCCGCGCCTATGTCGCAGAGTGAAAGTCTTTCAGCAGCTATTCCGTGTCCTTGCAGAAGCTTCGCTCGTACGCAATGATCGTCCAGGCTTCTTCCTCGGTGATGATGTTACCCTTGAGCAGGGCAGGCATACCAGTGCCGGGACTTCCATTTTTCACAACCCAGAAGAGCTCCCCATCGTTCCGCTTCTTATGGAACTTACAATTCGTAAGATTTCGTGGACCGGGTGTGAGCAACATTCCACCCGCACCATCGCCCTCGCCAGTCTGACCATGACAGTTTGCGCAGGTACCCTTGCCTTCATAGAGCTCCTTGCCCTTGGCGATGATGTCAGGAGTTACGGTGATCGGGCTCTTCATTTTTCGTGCTTCCCCACGTTCAGCATCTGGCACACGAGGCTTCAGTGGGTCGGACTCGGGGCCAGACCAACCAGCCGTACTCCACAAGGCAACGGCGATGAAGCTACACAACGTCACAATCAAACGCGTCCCTCTCATGGTTCCTCCTTGGTGATGGCAACTGGTGCTCCTACCAGATGGCTGCTCTCGCTGCGCATCTAGAGGCACAGATTCGGTGGTTATGTTAACACGATATTATCCTACGTTGCAGTGCTTCTATCTCATGGAACGTGCTCATGGAACGTGGCTTAATTGGGGTAGAGGGGGGCTGATCGAGCAGTAGAAATGATCTCGCCGGTCCGAACTCATTGGTCCGGACCGGCGAGAGACTAACGTGGGACTACCGCAGTGTTCACCACTGCACGTCACTAGGGAACTTCGACGATATCTTTGTTCATCGGCCCGAGAACGGCGAGCAACTCGCCCTTTTCTTTCGCCGGCACGTTGAAGGTATCCAAGGCACTGACCAAATCCTCCACGAGTGCATTGAAGGCAGCGGTGGTGACCTTCATGCCCTTGTGCGTCGTCTTCATATCACGGCCCGAGTAGGTGCAGGGGCCGCCGCTCGCCGCACACACCTGTTCGACTAAGAGCTTGTTGAGCTTCTTGAGGTCGGTGGTTGCGAAATAGCTATTAATGCGCTTGTCTGCGCCCACATTGCCGATGAACTTGGTGACAACGGCTTGAATAGCGCCCTGTCCGCCAAGTCGCTCATAGAGCGACGCATCTGCGGCAAAGGATGTCGCGCTGCTCAGGGTCCAGGTGGCTGCCACGGCAACCACCATGCTCATAATCTTCTTACTCAAAGTCATATCAGCTACTCCTTTGTGTGAGAATGAATTGACTGCAAGACCTCCGTACCCCGCTCATTCATTACGGGTTCCAGGGGGTGTTTGGCATCAACTGACCTTTATAGTCCTTGGGATTCTGGTTGGCGATCACGACGGCAATCGCACCACGCAAGGCGCCCGTTAAGGAGTGGGTCACGACTGGATACGCCCCTGGGTTGTCCGCGATCAGGTCGAAGGTGGCGGCGCTCCCTGGACCGACCACATAGGTCTGGACCCCGACGAACTTGTTGGCCGGATTGCCGCTTTCATAGACATTGTCCCAGATTTCGGCGATCGGATGGAGCGAGGAGAACTCGTTCGGGCCGGCATTGACGAAATAGATGCGTACCCGTTCACCAACCTTGACTTCCAACGGCTCTCCCCCCGGAAAGAACGGATGGTACTTGAAGATCCCGCCGTTGAAAATCGTATTGTCCCACTTCCGGTCAAACATCGCTTGCACATTGTCTGGGTTCTTCCAGAACTCGGACTGTACCAGGACGAATTCACGATCCGCTTTTGGCCACGCATTGGCGTCCTTTGGATCCACGATGATGGCACCGAACATGCCACGCGCGACGTGCTGGATCATGGGGCCCGCACCGCAGTGGTAGAAAAACACGCCAGGTTTCTTCGCCACGAAGGAGAACTTGTGTGTCTCTCCTGGTCCAACCGTCTTGTGGTAGTTCTTCAAGAAGTCGAGCTCGGCCGCATGAAAGTCCATCGAATGGGGGAAGGTATTATCCTTGTCGCCGATCAGGGTAAAGTTGACGGTATCACCCTCTGTGACTCGCACGACCGGACCCGGCATCTGACCGTTGAAAGTCCAGGCTTTGTACTTCGTCCCGTTCCCATCCACGACGATTTCCGTTTCCATCGCCGTGAATGTGACATCGTGGACCTTTGCCCCTCCGGACCCGTGCATAGTGGTACAGCCGCTGGCTCCCAAGATGACGGCAAGCCCTAATGTAGCTGTGAGCACACGAAACCTCTGCATAGTTGCCTCCCTTATGACTGTATTTTATGGAAAAAAGACGCTGCCCCCGATAAGCGTGGCGAATTGATCCCCCTCCCACCCTTCATCGACAAACGTCCAGTGGACTATCTACCAAATTTAGAAGAAAAAATACAAAGAAAAATTTTCGGTTATGCATTCAATTGAGTCCAAATGGACCTGCCGCGCCAGGACTGAGACCCCTTAGGATCTTGCGATTTCGCACGATACATGCCTCGCGTGTGGTTCTTGAGTGAAGTAATTATAATTTCTGTGCAAAATTAATAATTTATCAGGTTGTTGGTAGAGATTGAAAGGTTCTGTTTGGAAGAAGTCGATTTTGTGGATCAAGTGGTCCGGATAAAGGGGAAGAATCGAATCAGATACAGGATGTATCTGATTCGATTCAGGCTAGAGCGTGGTGAGAGGCTTTGGTGGAGTTTACATGGGCTTCAGGTTGCGTTGGGCGATGGCGACGTTCCGGAGAAGCCCTTGGTGTTTTGCGCGCCGAATCGGGCTGTGCTGAAATATTGTGGCGAAGGTCTGCTCATCTAGCTGAGACAGTTCGTTGAGTTGAGGTGAAAGGCTCCAGCGTGAAGGTTGAAAAGCATGTTCCTGAGTCGGTTCGGCTCGGAGATTAAAGGGGCACACGTCAAGGCAATCGTCGCATCCGAAGATCTTGTTCCCCATGTCCCCTTGTAACTCCCGAGAAACAGCGGCCTCATCACCGCGCAGTTCGATGGTCAGGTAGGAAATACAACGAGTGGCATCAACCACGTAGGGCTCGGTGATAGCTCCCGTGGGGCAAGCTTGAATGCAGAGCGTGCAGCTGCCACAGAGGTCAGTCGCCGGCTCATCAGCGTCTAGGGCCAATGTAGTCAGGATTTCTCCCAGTAACAACCACGATCCATATTCCGCTGACACGAGATTGGAATGTTTCCCGATCCAACCTAGGCCCGCCTGTTCCGCCCAGGCTTTCTCCATGATTGGGCCGGTGTCGGAGTACGAACGGGTTTGGGCGTCAGGTGCAAGGCTGGAGATGCGTTGCTCCAGCTGCTTCAGCCGTTTGCTTAGGGTCTTGTGATAGTCCTTTCCCCAAGCATATCGCGCAATGCGGCCATAGCCAGGTTGTTCGTTGGCACGATGTTCGGTGAGGTAGTTGGTTCCCAAGGAGATGATTGACCGGCAGTCGGGAAGCACCTGACGGGGATCGGCGCGTTTATCCGGAGCCCGCTCCATCCAGGCCATGGTGCCGTGATAGCCTCGCCGGAGCCATTCGGTGAGACGATCAAAGAGGCGTTGAGATACCGCGGCTTCTGAATTGAAGGTGGGGCTGTTTTCCTGGTCGCCGGCAGCTGACTGTGCATGGTCACCCGACACCTGTGTAATTCCAACCGCATCGAATCCCAGCGCATGGGCTTCTTGTTTGATGGCGGCCGTGATGGACATGGGATATCTGGGAGCGTTAGTGCTGAGCGGAACAATCAAAGCGGACACTAAAGTGGGCAGAACATCGGACCGATTGGCATCGGTCGCAGGTGCCGACAATGTTTGTTTTCCAATCAGTTTTCGCTTCGTCAAACCGGCACTGCAGGCGACCGCCTTTCGAGATCGTGGTCCAGGGGTGCTTGGTTCCGGGAATGGAGGCGACCAGGCATCCTTGTGGAAATGGAACGTGGCAAGGGCGTCCGGTTTCACCTTTTTCCATCATGAAGCTGCACGATAGTTCAGTCGTGGCTGCTGAGTCTTCCGAGTCCTGTGCGCTGGCGTCGGAGGGCATCACGAGTCCTGGCATCAGAAGTGAGATGAACATGGCAAACTTGCACCATTGTGAGATCATCGGTGGAGAATCGTACCATAGGAGCTTGTCTTGCGGCCATGGAGATGGCCGCGTAGAATCATCCCTCCAGCTTCTATTCAAACCAATGGAGGCTCTATGCTCGCGACGCGAATCACGCAAAAAGAGGGCATGTTCTATTTCATTGCCTACAAGGCCGGTGAGCTGTTGGAAAAGGTTCGATTCACCAGCCGATATTACTTCGAGGGTGAAGAGATCGCACAGGCCAAGATTTCCGAACATGACGACGTGGCGCAGTTTATTGCGGGCATTGAGCGGAGCGAGAAGGGATTCCAGCGGGTCCTGAATCGGCAGAAGATCAAACAGATCGTGAATTTTTATGAGACCGTCGTGGCGCAACCGATGATTCCCGGCACCGTGCTGCTCTTTACCGACGAAACTCTTCGCTTTCAAAAAATGGGCGACTCAGATTCGATCGGTCATCTGAGCGAACCCAAAGGCAAGTATCTGGTGATCGATGGCCAACATCGACTCGCCGGGCTTCATTTCTTCCATGAGAAACATCCCGATCAGAGCGCACAGGTGGAAGTGCCCTGTTTGTTGTTCGACGGGCGCAGCGCCGATTTCGCAACCGAGATGTTCGTTATCATCAATTCGACTCATACGCGAATCAACCGGTCACATTTGGTTGACCTCTATGAGAAGGTGTCGTGGGAAAGCCCTGAAAAGAAATTCGCCGCCAAGGTCGTGAATCTCCTCTATGGCGAATCGGACTCGCCGCTGCAGTACAAGATCAATCGCCTTGGGGGGCGGAGTAAACAGGAAAAATGGATACTGCAGTCCGAGGTGTTCAACGAACTGCTGAAAGTCGTGACGGTCCATAAGCGTTGGATGGAGTCGCACTTAGGGATGAAGCCTGATCGCTGCTACGCCCTGGTGCGCGACTACCTGAAGGGGGTCAAGGAAGTCATGGGTGAGGTCTGGGGGCAGAACGACCGGTATATGTTTACTCGCGATGTGACACTGAAGGCATTGATTCGCGTATTGGATGATCTGGTCGTGGATCGCAAGCTCATCAATGACTGGGATGAACAGCGTTCACACAAACCGTTTGCTGAGATCGTCAAGCCATGGGCACCGCTGACGAAGGAGTTCCGTGCCGAGGGCTTCTACGAACGCTTTCCTGCCAAAGGACAGCTTGAACGGGTACGGAAGATTCACCAGCGGCTATTGGATGCGATTGTTGGGTAGACGAGCCACAGCATCACAGGGCCTCGTTCCGTTGTTGGCTATCCAGGTGCTTCTGTCCGTTGCCGTATTGGAGACGGGTGTTCTGGCGGCGGCTGATACATATGGGCTAGAGGTGAAGACGGAACCTGGTGGTGGAATCCGTGCGACAGCACATCCTCTGTTTCCGGCCAAGCCGGAAGCCATACAAGCCTTGTTGGCGGATTACTCTCATTGGCCGGACCTCTTTGAGGTTCGGATGAGAGTAGCTGAATTGAACATCCATAATGGGGTGGCCACGATCGATCTTCGCATCGAGCATCCTCTGATGCCAGGAGAACACCGGTTGGTGACGGAATCGAGGAGCTTGCCAAACGGCGGCTTGGTGACCGATCTGAAGGGTGGAGACTTCAAACGTTATCATCGAGTGTGGACGCTCGAGCCGACTGGAGCGGGGAATCAGACGCGTGCAACATTCGAACTCGTGATTGAAATCGAATCAATGGTGCCGGAGTGGGTGGTGGCGATCGCCATGCGGCAGGAACTGGAAGCTCACTTTCGTATTGTCAAACAAAAGGCGTTGGAACAGTCCAGACGGTAATTGACATGACTCGACTATCGGCAGATCGGAGCTCTGTTGCATCAAGGCTGTGTGGTCTCTACGTCATCTTGGATCCATCTGTCAGTCCTGACCAGCCGCTTCTCGATGTGTTGACGGCTTCAGCCGAAGCAGGTGCCAAGATTGTTCAGTACCGGAACAAGACGGCTCCGATGAACGCAGCCTATACGGAGGCGTTGTCACTCAGGAGGATCGCACAGGAGTTGGGCGTGATCTTTATCGTGAACGATCGCTGCGACTTAGCGTTGGCCGTGGATGCGGACGGCGTGCATCTCGGCCAGGGAGACTTGCCGCTCCATCTCGCACGAAAGGTGATGGGGCCTGACAAACTGATCGGGATTTCGACGCACAATCAAGAGCAAGTGATAGCGGCGACAGCCGGCGATCCAGACTATCTGGGGTTTGGTCCGATTTTCACGCCTGGCTCAAAGTTGGACCATGATCCGGTCGTTGGGATTGTCGGACTGAAGACGATTCGCCAACTGACGCCGCTTCCAATCTTTGCGATTGGTGGGATTACGCTCGACAATGCCGAAGACGTTATCCGTGCTGGAGCCAACGGAGTCGCGGTCATCTCTGCAGTGCTGAAGGCATCAGATGTTGCACAAGCAGTTAACGACTTCGTTTTGAGGCTCGCGACACCAGCTGCGCCAACTTCTTAATGGCAGCGGATCGGGCAACATGGATGACGGCTGGTCGGAATCGTCCTGGCAGGCCTGGTTCGTAAGGCAGGGGCCCGAGTACTGGTACACCTGCCTGTTTGCGGAGAATCTCCAGAGTCGTCCGTTCTTGCAGACGAGCTAAAGCCGACCGAGCTGACTGTGTTTGGTTGAGGACTAAGGCAACGATGGAGATGTTGTTGTGTCGAAGTGCTTCAATCGTCAGCAACGCATGATTGATCCCTCCGAGCCCAGATCGGCCAACCACGACAACTGGAAGACGCAGTGATTTGATCAATTCAGTCACACTGATCTTCGGGGTAATCGGCACTCGTACCCCACCGACCCCTTCGACGACCATGCACTCGTAACGGCTGGACAGAAGACGATAGATTTTCTTAATCGTATCTGGATTGATGGGGTGGCCTTGAGCCTGTGCTGCGGCAAGCGGAGCGACCGGTTGATCAAACGAGTAGGGGCGGATCGCCCCTAATGGTTCTTCACTTTCAATAATTGATCGTAGTCTGCCGGCATCGGATTGCATCTCTCGTGCAGGCGACACGCCCGTCTCGATCGGTTTCATCACACCGACCAGGACACCACGCTTCTTCAGATGAAGGGCGAGCGCTGCCGTGACCAATGTTTTCCCAACTCCCGTATCGGTACCGGTTATGAAGACTCCATATCTCATGAACAATCTCCAACAGCTGAGGGTAAGAGGTGCGATGCCTCGCTCAAAGATGTCTGCTGTCGCAGCTCCATACCTGTCCCGATACGTCCTTGAGCTGGGCTACGTATACGATAGTCCCTACGACTTCGTCGAGCGCCGCCGGTCGGTGTAGGGCGTGATCGAGCCAGCCTTTATCGTCCGGGAATATTCCCTCCGTCAAGTCAGTTTTCTGCCATCCTGGCAGTACGAGATTGACGCGAATATTCTGCGGCCCCCATTCTAGCGCGGCCGTTCTGACGAGCCCGATCAGTCCGGCCTTTGACGTTGCATAGGCACTCTGACCGGTCGCCCCGTGGAATCCCGTGTGGGAACCAATCACAATGATGGAGCCTCCTCCACGAGCGAGTAAGACAGGTGCACAGGCTCGTAAACAGTGAAACGTGCCGGTGAGATTCGTGGCGATGACGTTATCCCAGATCTCGTCTGCATGGCGTACGAGTAACTCGCTCTGCCCGATCCCGGCGTTGCAGACCAATACTAATGGGCCGGATATGCGGCCGGCAAATGTGTTGACCATGCGTCGAACCGATTCAGCTTCTCGAACGTCTGCATGATAGAGATCGCCATTCCCGCCGGCATTGACAACCAGCTTCAAGGTCGTGTGCGCTGCCGGTTGGTCTTGATAGTAATGCACGCCAACGTACCACCCGATCTTCCCAAAGGCCTGACTGATGGCACGACCAATGCCACCCGACGCTCCGGTAATGAGGACTGCTGGACGATCAGAGGATTTCGTCAGTCGATCCTCCGCAGGAGGTGTTGAGGAGATGAGAGGTTCCATGTCGGAGAGAATTATGCGGGGAGACGCGGGCCAAGACAAGCAGGTATCGAAACTCGGCACAGCGCCGATCGGCTTGCCGCTGTTGTGATCCCTATGGTACCGTCAGAACAGGCTTTGGGAGCATGTATCATCGTGGCACATCGATTTGCTGTACGACTGGTTCTTATCGTGGGAGTTTGCTGGC
>JAOUHD010000087.1 GCA_029865345.1 Nitrospira sp. | reverse complement strand
GGTCGCCAAATTTAATATCAGTCGGTAGATCGTCGGTGGGCACTGAGGCGACACGAGACGATTGCGTTTTCGTGATACTCAAATCGGCCCACGGTTCCGCTGTTGCGGTTATCGGCATGAGAGTCCAACTATCCGCCTCCAGAGCGATCATGAGTGGATGCTCTTCTCGCGTCGCAGGATGGACGGCGCCAACAGTAGCAATCCCACATTCATTTTTAAAAATAGATAAAACGGATTGGAGTTATCGGTAAATCCAATACCCCCATCTGGCATGGCCACGGCGAGGGATGAATCGACTCTTGCTCGGCCTTCATGAGCAGTCATTACACGCCGCTCGTACATAGGGCACAGCAATATACCGGCAAACAACTCGTTGAAAGATATGACAATCGTCACATCCGCGTCACTGAGCGGAGGTGACAGATAGGCCGTAGAGATCAGTCCTACGAAGTGGGAGCGGAGGAGGATACCAACCGAAGAATGGACTTGGGGAACTACCGTCCCAACGCTTGTTTGACCGCCGCGCCGATCTCAGCTGGATTCCTGACGACTTTGACCCCGGCCGCTTCCAGCGTTTTCATCTTTTCAGCTGCCGTGCCCTTGCCGCCGGAGATAATGGCGCCGGCATGGCCCATGCGGCGTCCGGGAGGCGCCGTGATGCCGGCGATGAAGCTGATGACCGGTTTCTTGACGTTCTTCTTGATGAACTCGGCTGCTTTTTCTTCCGCGTCGCCGCCGATCTCGCCGATCATGACGATGGCCTGTGTTTCTGGATCTTTCTCGAATAACGGCAGCACATCGACAAAACCAGTACCATTGACCGGATCGCCGCCGATCCCGACGCAGGTCGTCTCGCCCAACCCCAAGGTCGAGAGTTGATGAACGGCTTCATACGTGAGGGTGCCGCTGCGAGAGACCACCCCGACCACGCCCTTCTTGTGAATGAAGCCCGGCATAATCCCGATCTTCGCTTCATCGACCGTGATGACGCCAGGGCAATTCGGTCCGATCAACCTCACATCACGACCACGAAGCGCCCGCTTGACCTTCACCATATCGTTGACGGGAATGCCTTCGGTGATGCAGATGATCAACTTGATTCCGGCATCGGCTGCTTCGAGGATGGCATCGGCACAGAACGGCGGCGGCACGAAGATGAGCGACGTGTCGGCCTCGGTCTTTTTCATCGCATCGGCCACCGTGTTGAACACGGGAATGCCTTCGACTTCCTGCCCGGCCTTCCCCGGCGTCACCCCGGCGACCACTTTCGTGCCATAGGCCTTGCATTGGGTCGCATGGAACGACCCTTCCTTGCCTGTAATCCCCTGCACCACCACCCGCGTATTTTTATTGACGAGAATACTCACGACTCGCTCCTTTAGGCTGCCTTGCCAGTCAGTTTCACAATTTTTTGTGCTGCTTCCCAGAGATCATCAGCCACCTCAAGCTTCAATCCCGATTCGGCTAATAGTTTGCGGCCTTCTTCCGCGTTTGTGCCCTGCAACCGGACGACGAGCGGCACGGTGATCTTCACTTCCTTGGCCGCTTCGATGACGCCATGGGCAATCCGCTCGCAGCGTACGATGCCACCGAAAATATTGATAAAGATGCCCTTGACGTTCGGGTCTTTCAGGAGAATCCGAAAGCCGGCCGCAACAGTCTCTTTCGTCGCGCCGCCGCCGACATCTAAAAAGTTTGCAGGCTCACTGCCGGCCAGTTTAATGACGTCCATCGTCGCCATGGCAAGGCCCGCGCCGTTCACCATACAACCGATGTTGCCGTCGAGCTTCACGTAATTCAGATTGTTCGCGCCGGCTTCGATTTCCAGAGGCTCTTCTTCGTTGAGATCGCGCATCTGCTGAACGTCAGCATGCTTGAACAACGCGTTGTCATCGAAGGAAACCTTGCCGTCGAGCGCGACGATCGTCTTTTCTTTTGTGATGATAAGCGGGTTGATCTCCACCATTGCGGCGTGCTTTTCCATGAACAAACGATAGAGATTCCCCATCATCTGGATAAAGGGATTTATCACGGCCGGCTCGATCGTATTGAGGCCGAGGGCAAATGCTACGTTGCGCCCGTTATAGCCTTGAAATCCCACGGCCGGGTCAATCAATTCCTTGATGATCTTCTCGGGTGTCTTCTCCGCCACCTCTTCGATTTCCATCCCGCCTTCGGTGCTGGCAATGAAGACGGGCCACCCGGAATCGCGGTCCACCAGGATGCTCAGATACAATTCTTTGCTGATGTTGGCGCCTTCTTCGAGCAGAAGCCGATGGACCTGACGGCCTTTGGGACCCGTCTGGTGGGTCACCAGCGTCTTGCCGATCAGCTCCTTAGCAAATCCGGCCACCGCGCCTTTGTCTTTCGTGATCTTGACCCCTCCGGCCTTGCCTCGCCCACCAGCATGGATCTGCGCCTTCACGACGAAGACCGGGGTATTGAGTTCATTCGCCCAGGCAGTCGCATCTTCGGGAGAGGTAATTTCCTTCCCCCGCGGCACTGGGACGCCGAACTGAGCAAACAAGGACTTGGCTTGGAATTCGTGAACGTTCATAGCGCTCCTTCAATCACTTCAGGACTGAGTCATGAGGATTGTGGACTGAGTTGATTTTCTACTCAGTCCTCAACACTCACTCCTCATTGCTAACTCACTTTTCTGGTATAGGCAGGAAGAATCATTGGCGAAATCACACCACTGACGTTGCCGTGCTTCTTGGCGTCGGCTCGGAACCGTTGCAGATGCTTCAACGTAAGCTGACCCTGCTTCATCGATCCAACACGGCCTGCCGCCGTCAACCCGGATCGTTTGCCGTACACCATCAGGTCCAGCAGCGAATTTCCCATCAATCGATTGCGCCCATGCAAGCCGCCCGAAGCTTCACCGGCTACAAAGAGATTCTTCACATTCGTTTCCGAGTTGGTATCGATCTTCACTCCGCCATTTTGATAGTGCAACGTTGGATATATCAGCACCGGATCTTTGCTGATATCGATACCGAACCGCTCGAATTGCAACATCATCGCCGGGAAATGTTTTTCCACCGTGCCGGGCCCATGTTCCACATCCAACAGCGGCGTATCCAGCCAAACTCCGACGCGGCCGGACATGGTTCTGATCCCACGTCCTTCTTCACACTCACGGATGATCGAGGACGAGACCACGTCGCGCGTATCGAGTTCGTTCACAAACCGCTCGCCCTTGGCATTCACGAGCTGCCCGCCTTCTGAGCGAATCCCTTCGGTCACCAATTGCCCGATCAGTTGCTCGGGATAGACCGCCCCCGAGGGGTGATATTGGAACGTATCGATGTGGTCCAACTTGGCCCCCATGCGATACGACAGGCACAGTCCGTCGCCGGTCGCGCCATAATGATTGCTCGTCGGGAATCCCTGGATGTGGAGCCGTCCGATGCCACCGGTCGCCAGAATCACGCACTTCGCCGCCACGACCACATGCCGCTGATTATCCAGATCTTTAAAGATTGCGCCGGTACAGTTCCCCGCCTCGCCACTCAGCAATTCGATGGCGGCTGCAAACTCGAGCAACTGAATCTTTTGATTGATCACCTCGTCCTTGAGCACGCGCATAATCTCAAGGCCGGTATAGTCGGAGCAGGTCAGCAGCCTTGGCTTGGAACTGCCGCCCCCCTTCTTCACGTGCAGATTGCCGTCTGCCTGACGATCGAACAGGACCCCCAACTCCAGGAGCCATTTCGCAATCGACGGCCCATCCTCAACCATCACCTTCAGCAAGGCGTGGTCATTCTGCATGTGGCCGCCCTTGAGCGTATCGATGAAATGCGTTACCGGGGAATCTTCAGGCGCGACGGAAATCTGCATCCCGCCCTGCGCCATCACGCTATTGGAGTCACCTAATCGAAGCTTCGTCGCCAGGATGGTCTTGGCGCCGGCGCCGTGCGCATGCAGTGCCGCTGCACAACCAGCCCCGCCACCGCCGATCACAAGCACATCGCATGTGTAGTGCGCCGTGAGATCAGTATGATCCTGTATGGAGCTGTCACCTTCAAGCAGCGTCGCCAACTCCACGACCGTCTTGTCCCCCTCATTGGGACCGAAACGGATTGGCCGGTAGGCGCTGGCTCTGAAATCCGGATGATATTTGTGAATCAGTTGATCACGTTCAGCTGGAGAAAACTTGGAGAGGGTCTGCTGACGGCGGGCATCCCGAGTCTTGTGGACGATTTGCTGTAATGCGTGGATGTCCATGGGTCCTTAGTCACAGGTCTATAGTCAGAGAGTCATCACGTCGTTCGGTTTACCGCAGACGATACGACCTTGAGACTTTTCGACTGATTCATTTCACCGTCGCACAGTGTTCGGCCAGTTCCTTCTCGCTCATCTTCAGGACTTTGTCCCACTCCTCGTTGTACTGGCCGTCTTGAATTTCCTTAATACGCGTATCGAGGCCGACCGGCTTTTCTGAAAAATGCGCACCCTGCGCGCGACTGACGTACAACGCCACGAGATTCGGCGCAATGTCGGCAATGCACACCGGCGTACACATGCCGCACATGACGCAGTCCATAAACATCTCGGAGACGCTCTTGAAGTCGCCGAAGACGGCTTTCCAGACTCCCTCACGCACATCGATCTTCTGCGGGCACGCCTCCGTGCAGGCGTTACAGTTCCGGCAAAGCGGCGCTTCCGGGTACAGATTAAAGAGGTCCTGCTTGGGATCTTTGAGCTTCTGAATCTCGTAGGTCGCCTTACGGGCAGGGAACGACGGCATCATCGTGAAGGACATCCCGTCTTGAACCGCCATCTGACAAGCCAGGCAGGTTCGGACTTTTGGATCATCCTTCGTGCGATAGTAGGTCGCACAGGCGCCGCAGAAACCACCGAGACAGCCGACGCCACGCACGACGTCCATACCCGCATACCACATGGCTTTGACGACCGTGATCCCTTCCGGCACATCCACTTTCTTACCGGCGATCTCGATCGTGACCATCCGAGGCGTCATCACCTCAGGCTGATCAATCACATTGGTATCGTCTTGGGCCATAGGCTCCTTCGTAACACACGAGGCGTAAGGAGCGATAGCCCCCTCACGCCTCACGGTCAGTCGAAATTAAGCGATCGCGTCGATGATCGCGTTTAACGTCGCGCTCGGACGCATGGCCTTGGCGGCTTTGGCATCGTCCGGGTGATAGTACCCACCGACATCCTGTGGCTTACCTTGAGCGGCAAGCAATTCGCCGTCGATCTTCTTTTCGTTGTCGCCCAGATCCTTTGCAATCTTAGTGAATCGATCAGCGATCCTCTTGTCCGCTGTCTGCGCAGCCAGGGCCTGTGCCCAATAGAGCGCCAGGTAGAAGTGGCTGCCACGGTTGTCGATCTCACCGACTTTGCGAGCTGGCGATTTGTTGCTCTCCAGGAACTTGGCATTGGCCTGATCCAGGGTATCCGCCAGAATCTTAGCAATCGGATTGTTTCCCACTTTTGCGAGATGCTCCAATGAAGCCGCAAGGGCGAGGAACTCACCGAGTGAATCCCAGCGCAGATAGCCTTCCTCTTGGAACTGCTGCACGTGCTTCGGCGCTGATCCACCCGCACCGGTCTCGAACAAGCCGCCGCCGTTCAGCAACGGAACGATCGAGAGCATCTTGGCACTAGTACCGATTTCAAGAATCGGGAACAGGTCGGTCAGATAGTCGCGCAACACGTTGCCGGTGACGGAAATCGTATCCTTGCCTTCCTTCATCCGCTGGATTGAGAAGCGGCAGGCGTCCGCGGGCGACATGATCTTGATCTCAAGACCGTTCGTGTCATGCTTCGGCAAATAGGCATTGACCTTCTTGATCAGCTCGGCATCGTGCGCACGGTCCTTATTCAACCAGAACACCGCCGGCGAGCCGGTCGCTCTGGCGCGGGTCACCGCCAGCTTCACCCAGTCCTGAATCGGGGTATCCTTCACTTGGCAGGCGCGCCAGATGTCCCCCGCTTCCACCTTGTGTTCATGCAACGTGTTACCGGCCGCATCCACGATACGAATGGTACCGTTGCCGGGCGCCTTGAAGGTCTTGTCGTGCGAACCATATTCCTCAGCCGCCTGCGCCATCAAACCGACGTTAGGCACGGTACCCATGGTCTTTGGATCGAACGCGCCGTTCTTTTTACAGAACTCGACGACTTCGTGATAGATCGGCGCATAGCTCGAATCGGGAATGACACATTTGGCGTCCGCCGCCTTGCCGTCCGGCCCCCACATCTTGCCGCTGTCGCGAATGACCGGCGGCATCGACGCGTCGATGATAATGTCGCTCGGAACATGGAGATTGGTGATGCCCTTGTCGCTGTTTACCATCGCCATCGGTGGACGCTTTTGATAGACGGCTTGAATGTCCGCTTCAATCGCCTTGCGCTGCTCATCCGGCAACGCCTTGATCTTGGCATAGACGTCACCGAGTCCGTTGTCCGGATCGACGCCGAGCTTCTTGAACGTCTCCCCATGCTTAGCCCACACATCCTTGTAATAGACCGTCACGCCATGGCCGAAGATCTTCGGATCCGAGATCTTCATCATGGTGGCCTTCATGTGCAGCGAGAACAGCACGCCCTTGCTCTTGGCATCCTCGATCTGCTCTTCCAAGAACGTGCGCAGGGCCTTCACGCTCATGAAGGTCGCATCCAGCACTTCACCGGCTTGCAAGGCGACTTTCTCCTTCAGGACGGTGGTCTTGCCATCCACGCCGACGAACTCGATCTTCGCCGTGGTCGCGGCAGGAATCGTGATCGACTTTTCGTTCGAACGGAAGTCACCACTCTTCATGTGGGACACGTGGGTCTTGGAATCAGGACTCCAGGCGCCCATCTTATGCGGATGCTTCCTGGTATGGGCTTTCACGGACAACGGGGCTCGGCGATCCGAGTTCCCTTCGCGCAATACCGGATTGACGGCACTGCCCTTGACTTTGTCGTAGCGGGTCTTGATGTCCTTTTCCTTGTCGTCCTTTGGATTCTCTGGATAATCCGGGAGCTTGTAGCCTTGGCCTTGCAGCTCCTTGATCGTCTCCTGCAACTGGGGAAGCGAAGCGCTGATGTTCGGCAACTTGATGATATTGGCCTCCGGAGTTTTGGCCATCTCGCCAAGCTCCGCCAAGGCATCGGGTTGCTTTTGAGCCGGAGTGAGATACTCCGGGAACACCGCGATCACACGGCCCGCTAATGAAATATCACGCAGCTCAACCGCAACACCTGCCGCCTTCGAGAAGGCATTGATGATGGGCAGAAACGAATAGGTCGCCAGCATCGGAGCTTCATCGGTTTTTGTGTAGATAATTTTATCTGCTTTTGCCATGGCTTTTCCCCTTCTTAAATATCTGATTTAGTTCAGCGCGTTGAGCGCCGAACCAGCCTTAAACCAAGTGATTTGTGGTGCTGTCATGCTGTGATTGGCTTGAACCTTCACATCGCCGCTGGTCTTATGCACGACCACTGTGACTGGCTTGCCTGGAGCCAGACTGTTCAGATCGAGTACGCTTAGTCGATCGTTCATCTCAATCTTGTCATAATCCTTCGGGTCCGCGAATGTCAGCGCTAGGATGCCCTGCTTCTTGAGATTGGTTTCATGGATGCGTGCAAAACTCTTGGTGATGACGGCTCGCACGTTCAAGAACCGTGGAGACATGGCCGCATGCTCACGGCTGCTGCCTTCACCGTAATTTTCATCGCCGACGACAATCGACCCAATACCTTTCTCTTTGTACGCTCTGGCAATTTGTGCCATCGTGAGATTGGCTTCGCCAGTCAGGATGTTCGTACCCTTCCCCGGCTCTGACGAAAACGCGTTGTTTGCTCCAAGAAACATATTGTCGCTGATCTTGTCGAGATGTCCGCGGAACTTGAGCCAGGGACCGGCCGGGGAGATGTGGTCGGTCGTGGTCTTCCCCTTGGTCTTGATCAACAGCGGCAACTTGTCCAAATCCTTGCCGTCCCACTTGGGAAACGGCTGCAACAACTGCAAGCGCTCGCTGGTTGGCGGAATGTCGACGGTCAAGCTCGACCCGTCTGCAGCAGGCTCAATATACCCTTCTTCGCCTTTGGCAAAGCCCTTGGCAGGCAATTCTTCACCCACCGGTGGCTGCAACTTGAATTCTTTGCCATCCGCGCCCTTGACTGTCTGATTGACCGGATCGAAGCCCAAATCACCGGTGATGGCATAGGCAGTCACGACCTCCGGACTGGCGAGAAACGACAGTGTTTCACTGATCCCGTCGTTGCGGCCTGGGAAATTCCGGTTGAAAGAACTGACGATCGAATCCGCCTTGCCCTTCACACCATCAGCCCGTTTCCACTGTCCGATGCAGGGGCCGCAAGAATTGGACAGCACGGTGCCCCCCAGCTGCTCAAACGTGTCCAAGAACCCATCACGCTTCATGGTGTGATAAATACGCTCGGATCCAGGAGAGACTAGAAATGAGGCCTTTGCCTTCAAGCCAGCCTTCAACGCCTGTTGTGCAATATGAGCCGATCGGCTGATGTCTTCATAGGATGAATTGGTACAACTACCAATGAGCGCCGCCTTCAACTCAACCGGATAGCCCTTCTCTTGCGCTTCGGCCTTCAACTTCGAGATCGGCCTGGCCAAGTCCGGTGTATGCGGTCCAACCACATGCGGCTCGAGCTTTGAGAGATCGACTTCCACGATTTGATCGTAGTACTTCTCGGGCGACTGATAGACTTCAGGGTCGGCCACGAGTAGATTTTTCTGCGCCGTCGCCAAGGTCGAGAGATCCGCGCGATCCGTAATATTCATGTAGGCGACCATCTTCTGGTCGAAGGGAAACACGGAGGTCGTTGCACCAAGTTCAGCGCCCATGTTGCAGATAGTGCCCTTGCCGGTGGCACTGATCGTCTCAGCACCAGGACCAAAGTACTCAACGATTTTGTTAGTCCCGCCCTTCACGGTGAGCAGGCCGCACAGATAGAGAATGACGTCTTTCGCCGAGGCCCAGCCGCTCAACTTGCCGGTCAGTTTCACGCCGATGAGTTTCGGATGGAGCACTTCCCACGGCAGGCCGGCCATGACTTCTCCGGCATCGGCCCCGCCGACACCGATCGCCAATCCGCCCAACCCGCCCCCGTTCGGCGTATGTGAGTCGGTTCCGATGATCAGACAGCCGGGGAATGCATAATTTTCCAGCACGACTTGATGGATAATCCCGGCTCCGGGCTTCCAGAAACCGATGCCATATTTCTTCGCGGCGGACGCGAGGAAGTTATAGACTTCCTTATTCTCGTCCAATGCGCGCGTCAGGTCCTTCTGCGAGCCCATTTCGGCACGGATCAAATGGTCGCAGTGGATCGTGCTGGGCACCGCCGCTTTCTTCTTGTTCGCCTGCATGAACTGCAAGACTGCCATCTGCGCTGTTGCGTCCTGCATGGCAACTCGGTCTGGACGGAGGGCCAACATGGCTTTGCCCCGTTCCCAATTCTGAGTGTCGAAGTTGTCGGCATGCGCGACAAGAATCTTCTCCGCCAGCGTCAAGCCACGGCCGAATTTCTTTCGAGCCTTCTCGAACACGCCTGGCATCTTGGCATAAAGGTTCTTAGCTATATCCATCGACATGATTCTTTCTCCTTAAAGAGCTGTCAGCGATCAGCTTTCAGCTAGCTGACGGCTGTGTGCTGATAGCTTCCTATTTCAGCGGCGGAACTTCCCGCCGTTTGGGTGCTGCGTAGTTCACCAGATAATCGAACAGCCGGATCAAGCGGCTGCCCTGACGTTTCTGATCGACCCAATGGCCGATCAAGCCGATCGTTCGCGAGAGGATGAAGAAGCCGTTCAAACTATCGACCGGGAATCCGATATCGACCAACACGGCCGCCATCGTCCCATCTACGTTCAGAATGAGGTTATCCTTCTTTGCCGCCGTGACCTGCTCAACCTGCAACGCAAAATCGAGGCACGGGGTCTTGATGGGCAAGCTCTTCACATAGCCGACCAACTCCTTCACCCGCTTGTCCGGATTGCGCAAGCTCTTCACGCGATGGCCGATACCGGGCACCGGACCATGATTCTTCTTCATGTAGGTGAGGAATTCGTCGACCGTCATCTTATTGTCGACAGCATGTTTAAAAAACCGTCCGGCATCGGTGACCGCACCGCCGAACCGCGGGCCGATCATGATGAGTCCCGCAGCCACCGACTGAGACAGGCCAATCCCGGCGCAAGCCGCGATGATCGTCCCCAACGCGCCGCTGACGCAGGGGCCATGGTCGGCAGAGAGCATCATGATGCGCTTGATAATTTCGGCTTCCTGCTTGGAGATCAACCGCTTATCCCACAAGAGTCCGACGACATGGGGAATTTCGTAGCCCTTATTGATGAGCTCGGAGGCGGGATACCCGTCATAGCAGGGTTCGTCTCCGCGATCGTCGCTGATCGTGGTACGAATCAGTGGGGTGACCATGACTTCGTCGGCCTTCATGGCCGCTTCAATACTCTTGGGCAACTTCGGCAGTGACGCCGGCTCGACCGGTTCCTTCACCTGGCCGGACTTCAACATCTCCTGATAGACGTCCTTGATCGCCGGACCAAGCGCCCCGAAGGTGGCCGGCACAATCGCGCCGGACTTTTTGAGGGCATCGGACTTGGACCGGGCCGACCCTTCGCCCTTCAATCCCTCTTTCGCGCCCGCGTGACCGAACTTCATCCCCTTCGGCAAACTTTCCTGGCAGAAGCCGGAGACGACGGCCATCAACTTTACGCGCCGCTTCTTGGCGCCGTACCACTCAGCGGCCCGCTCTTCGAGATCGCCGCCCATTTCGCCGACGATGACGACCGCTTTCGTTTGCGGATCGTTCTCAAACATTTCGAGATAGCTCACGTAGTCAGTGCCAGGATAGGCATCGCCGCCGATGCCGATGGCCGTTGTGATCCCGTCGGCGAACTGCGAGCAAATCCAGATAATTTCGTTCGAGAGACCGCCCGACTTGGTGATGACGCCGAAGGAACCTTCACGATAGAGCTTAGATAAGACGAGGTTGTCGAACGCACCACCGATGACACCGAGCCGACAGGAACCGGCCGACACGATACCGATCGACGAGGGGCCGTTAAACACCTTGCCAAGCTTTCTGGCATGGGCCCCAAGAATCTTGGCGTCCTTCTCCGGCACACCCTCCGTGATCATCGTCACGACCTTGATGTGTGTATCGTCGAGGGCTTCCATCCCGCCCTTCATCGCGCGGTCCGCTCCGATGTACACAAGACTGGTGTTGATGGTCGGATGGTTCTTCGTCGCTTCGGCGATGGTCTTGTAGACCGGGATGGCGATGAGGCCGCTGCCATAAGGCACTTCATTGGACTTGCCGGCGTCAGGCGGATACACAAATGCTTCGACGTTGAGCGGGCGCTTGATCAAGTAGCAGAACTCCGCCATACGGCGGGCTGCGTTGACACCAGCGGCGCCCCCCTGAATCACAACCCTGGTGTCTTTATTGGCCAGAATGCTCATCGGAATCTCCCTCTTTCCTTTAGGACTGAGCGCTGAGAACTGAGGGCCGAGTGAACGCCCTCCGATTAGCTCAGTCCACAGTTCTGAGTCCTCGTTACTATTTCTGAAGTGCTTTGTCGACGATGTCCGTCAGCGGGGTGTTGCGATCGAAGACGTTGATGTCGAATCCTTCGTCCTTGAGCGCGCGCATCGCATCGAGCCCTTCCTTCTCTCGCGGGCCTCCGCGACGCACCCAGATCTTCACGCCCTTCAGCTTCCCTTCCGCTTTGGCCTTGCGGAATCCGTTGATGATGCCGCCGAATGTTTTCACCACGTCGGTGAAATTAGCGATCGCGCCACCAACAATGATGTTCTTAATTCCGGGCAAGGAACAGACCTTCTCCGTCAGCACTTCAACCGCCCAATCAGGCGGATCGCCTGAATATTCGGCATAGTTCGCCAGCTTGCCGCCACGCGCCACGACGGCATCGGAGTAATAGACACTGGCGCCACCGCCTGCGGGGAGCATCGCCGTATCGCCACCGGGAATTTCAATGAACTTGACCGAGCCCTTGATCTTGCTGTCGACCGCCATGACCTCCTCTTCCTGCTTGGAATAGGCCCGGCCGAATTCTGCCGCAAACGCAAAATTCCAATCCGGATGACGGAACTTGGCATCGCCGTCTAGCAAAGTCACCGCGTCAAGCGCGACTAACTCCCCATCGCTCGCGCGAGTCACGACGGGATTCACCTCCAGATACTGCGCATCTTCGTTGTCGAAGCAGCTAAACATCTTGCCGGCGAAATCTGCCATCTTCTTAACCAACGCGCCGGTAAAACCTGCCTCCTTGGCAAGCTTTTCAAGCGCTTCATGGGAGGGAGCCTGTCCCACATCAAGGCACAACCGCTTCACACGGTCCCAATTCGATTCAACTTCGATCCCCCCGCAGTTGGCCACGAGAATCTCGCTGCCTTCGCGAGTCGATTTCACCGCGCAATAGTATTCCTCTTTGTGGCCAATCATTTCAGAGACGATGACTTGCGAAACCATAATGCTGCCGACCTGGCGGCCGATCATGTCTTTGGTCGCCGCCACGGCACCGGTCAGATCGAGGCCCACCTTCACCAACCCGAGCTTAAACCTGGAACCGAGCGCTTCATGCGCTTTGGCGACCAATTGACTCTGCTTCATCCAGTCGTTGACGTGACCAAGCTTGGAGAGTTCGTCCGCAGAGGTCACAACCGCATACTGGGGAACATGAATTCCCCACTTCTTCATCAGTCCCATTCCGGGACCTTCCAACACCTTTGCCATGAGAGTTCTCCTTCGTATTCAACTCAGCCGATCAGGGAGCCGGATTGTAACGGAAATCAACGGGATGACTCAAGACACCAAAGGAACTAAAATGAAACGGATTAAAAGGCCTAGTGTGGAGTTTCTCGGCCCATTTTCTACTAAGCACTCAAAATATAAAGATTTACCGTCTCTGGTCATTACTTTGTAGACCGAAGAGACTGGCAGCTGAGGCAAAAATATGCGCTCCGCTCCCCCTGAAAGCGTCGAATGACTCCACCGCAGTGATTGGGACAGGGCTGCCCC
>JAOUHD010000086.1 GCA_029865345.1 Nitrospira sp. | reverse complement strand
ATCGAAATTGAGTAACCCTTGACCAAGACTTCCCATTCTCACTAAGATAAAGCTATGTTTCCACCTTCCCGCAAACCAGGCAGCCAGTGGATTCCTGGCCCTCATCGCACCCCCAGAAGCAGGCCACGCCCCTCTGCAGACGCTCCTCAAGCGCAATTCGGCTCACTCAATGCCTCTCTATTGTTCTGCCCTCGGTGCCGTGTGGCCACTCCGACAAGAGAACGACTTCTCCTCGTTTTGCCAACCGGCAATCTGTATGAATATCTCTGCAGCCACTGCGGAACCTCTACGGGGTCGAAGACAGACAATCCCGCCAAGACCCCTCAAATCGTCGCTCCCTAGTCCCTTCACACATCAACGGTTGCAGAATCCCGTCTAGCCTACTCGTATGGGCAACGAAGATCGTGATCTGAATCCAACACACCTCTCGCTT
The DNA here is from genome assembly GCA_029865345.1 of Nitrospira sp. Lineage (GTDB taxonomy): Bacteria > Nitrospirota > Nitrospiria > Nitrospirales > Nitrospiraceae > Nitrospira_D. Next base: position 12,850 of record JAOUHD010000086.1, on the reverse strand, counting down.
CTGATCGCACAAAAGTCTAAGCGCCTGAAGGTGGAGAGCCCTAAAACGGTATGTCTGGGGACCTACAGAAGAGATGGAGCGGTGGTCAAAGGCAGCAACCCCAACCAAATATCCCAATGCGACAAGGAGAGAGAAATACCGGAGCGCCTGGGTCAATCAATTTGGTCGAGCGGAATACCTTCCTCGATCAGCATCACCGGAATGTGGTCGCGGATGGGGTAGAGAATCTTCCGATCGGACCGAATCAAACCACCGTCAAGCTCGCCAGACACGGGGTGTTTCCCTGCATTCTTCAATTCGCCACGGGCAGCTGTAGCATTGAGCTTCTGAATGAGAGACTCTTCAGCCAGACTCACTGCTTGTTTCGTTTCCGGGCAACAGAGGATTGCCAAGAGTTCTTTATCAATACTCATGACCGTCAACCTCCCACTGTGTGATGGCAGGTAGAATAATCGATAGCCACATGAAGCGCAAGCTGCCAGAAGGAACTCCTCATCCTCTGGTATATCGTGCTACACTCAGCGGGCCTTCCTCAAGGAAATGTCGTGATGATCAAAGCCTTCTCGAAGACATGCATGGCGGGCCTCATCGTGCTGGTCCCAGCCTGGGCCACGTTCTTGATTCTCAGGACGCTCTTTACGACACTCGATGGCTTGATCGGACGATATATATCGGATCCTCTGCCCGGCCTCGGACTGCTCCTCTTGATCGTCCTTCTCATTATTGTTGGCCTCATCGCTGATCATGTCATCGGCCAAGGCTTGCTGGCGCGGCTTGAACAACGCATTGAAAAGATCCCTCTGGTACAGAGCATCTATCTGACATTAAAGGGAATGACCGACGTACTGAATTTTCGCTCTCGCTTCGGGCGCAGCAAAGTGGTCGCCTTTCCGTTTCCGCGCGACGGCTGTTGGGCGTTGGGATTTGTGATGGGGACGGCGCCTCCATCCGTTCAAGTCGAGCCTGCCCACACCCTCTTCATGGTCTTCGTTCCCACCGCGATTCATCCCTTTACCGGCTTCCTGGCCTTCATCCCGGAACATGCGCTGCGGGCGATCAATCTACCAGTCGAAGACGCGATGAAAATGGAGTTTTCAGCCGGATTCTATAGACCACCAAACGGTTGGCTCGACGCGTCACCATCGCGCCTCACATGATCTATGGCGAGTGAGAGCATCCAGATCAGACTGGCGACCAGGGACGATGCGGACACCATCGTCGAGTTCAATAGGGCCATGGCACTCGAAACAGAGAATCGCCGGCTCGATCTCCCAACATTGCGCCAGGGCATTCGAGCAATCTTAGAAAGCCCTGGCTACGGATCGTATATCGTGGCTGAACTTCCAGAAGACAAGAGCCGCAAGCCGGTCGGCCAACTCATGATGACGTACGAATGGAGTGACTGGCGAAACGGGGTCTTTTGGTGGATCCAGAGCGTCTATGTCGCTCCGGAACGGCGTGGCAGGGGGGTGTTTCGAGCTATGTACGAACACATCTTGGCCAAGGCGAAAACCGATCCAAAAGTCTGCGGCATCAGGCTGTACGCGGAACAGAATAATCATGAGGCCCAAACTGTCTATCAACGTGTCGGATTAGTTCCTGCCGGGTACGTGGTCTACGAGCAGGATTTTGTGTTATGCAAGAGAATTGATTGGGCTCATAAAGCAGATCGCTAGGAGGACTCATGCGCTTCAGAACATCCGTGCTTCTTCTTGTCGGAGCATGCCTTCTCATTAACGGCTGTGTCCTCAGCCGCGGGCGGGTTGGAAACCCCATACAAGAGGAACACCTCAGCCAAATCGAAAAAGGAATCAGCAAAAAAGAATTAGTGGTGACCCTCTTTGGAGCCCCCGATCGAATTATTGTCGGCAACGACAAAGAGATTTTCCAATACTACTACTACGATGGGAAATCCCCCGGGCTTATCTTGCTCGTGTTCAATCTTCTGAGCGTGAATTTGAGAAGTGATAATCTCTATGTGTTCTTTGACCGGCAAGGCATCGTACAGGATGTGATCTACGGCAAACGAACACCAGAAGTCGATTTTACGCTGAGACCCTGGGGGAAATAGCGCAATCATGCCTGCACGGTACGCCCGCCTTCTCATGGTCGTCATACTCTGCATGGGCTTGTGGGGCTGCGCGGTTCGAAGGGTCGACTTCAACACACCGATCATGCCGGAAGACCTTTCCTTTATCAGGGCCGGCGAAACCACCTTGCATCACGTCGTTGAACGTATCGGTGCTCCGGAAGAGATCACGGCTGTGTCCGATCAGTTCCTTGCAGAATTCAAATGGAGCACGACACGTTCTTCGTCTCTCAATTTAGGGTACTTATTTCGAATCGTATCCCCCGTGGCGCCCACGATGACCCTATCGGGGACAGGAATTAATATTCAGCGTCTCCTCATCATCTGCGATGACCGACTCATCGTACGTTCCTACGCGTTTGGCTTGACGGACGAACATGCCGTGTTCGAGTTCTGGCCGTTCTGACCACCAGGATTCCGCACGAATCACACGCCTTCCCCTCGTCGCACGATCCCGCTATAATGCCAGCCTATGGGACTGGGCTCATCTGATCACACGTCACCGCCCCGTCCCGACACTGCCCCCTCTTCCTCTATCCTGGCCCATAAGGACACGGAGTTTCTAGAACGGGACGAACTTCGCCCGATTCGAATCGGGCTGGAACTGCTGAAACCCGAGCTGATTCAGCGCGAGGAAGGTATACAATCGACCATCGTGGTGTTCGGCAGTGCCAGGCTGCATGAGCCCGCTGCTGCGACACAGACGCTTCACCAAGCCGAAGCAGAAGCAGCCCGCATGCCACACGACCTGACATGCCGGCAAGCAGTTGCCATTGCCAAACGCCAGCTCGAGCTCGCCAAGTATTATGATGTCGCCAGAGAATTCAGTCGAATCGTGTCGTCCACATGCCAGGTCGATGGGCGTTGCGACTATGTCGTCGTCACCGGCGGCGGGCCCGGCATTATGGAAGCCGCCAACCGTGGGGCGGCGGATGTTAACGCAAAGTCGATCGGCCTCAACATCACACTGCCTCACGAGCAACATCCGAATCCCTACATCTCACCGGCGCTGAATTTTGAGTTTCGTTATTTTGCGATCAGGAAAATGCACTTCCTCATCCGAGCCAAGGCGCTCGTCGCGTTTCCCGGAGGCTTTGGCACTCTGGATGAATTATTCGAAACGTTGACGTTGCTCCAGACTGGGAAAACCGAGAGCGTCGTGGTCATCCTGGTAGGGCGGGACTTTTGGGAGCGGCTCATCAACTGGCAATTCCTGGTCGATTGCGGATTAATTGCACAGGCAGATCTGGGACTGTTTCACTACGTTGAAACGGCCCAGGACGCCTGGGACCTCATCTCACGCCACAATGGAGTACCTACGATATGAAACTCTCATTCCATGGCGCTGCCCGTTCCGTCACCGGAAGCAGACACCTGGTGGAAGTGCCCGGCTTTCGAATGTTGTTGGATTGCGGAATGTTTCAGGGGCGACGAGAAGAGGCGGTACGAAAAAACCGAGAACTGGGATTCGACCCAAAATCGCTCAGCGCTGTCCTGCTGTCACATGCGCATATCGACCATTCGGGCGCGCTGCCGGTGTTGCCGCGACAGGGCTTCTCCGGGAAAGTCTACCTTACCCGAGCATCAGCCGATCTCGCGGGCATCATGCTCGAAGATTCCGCCCGCGTGCAAGAAAATGACTGCCGGTACGTAAATAAACAAGAGAAGCGGCGCGGGAGAACATGCATTCAGCCGCTGTACAGCGGCGACGACGTCAGGAAAATAGTCAAAAAGTTTGAAGGCGCACGATACGGTGACCAGCTAAAAATCGCCCCGCGCGTGGTAGCCTCGTTTCACGATGCAGGCCATATCTTGGGATCCGCCGCGGTCCGCGTGAAGTATACGGCGCGCGGGAACAGCACCACCGTCTTGTTTAGCGGCGATCTCGGTCGGTCACACATGCCGATCCTGCGTGATCCGGAGCCGCCACCAGCCTGCGATATCCTCATTCTGGAATCCACCTACGGCGACCGCTTGCACGAACAGGCCGGCGAGGAGATGAAGAAGAAAGCCCAGGACCTGATTGCCCATGCGCGGCTGCACAAAAGCAAGATCATCGTGCCGGCCTTCGCGGTGGGACGCACGCAAGAGCTGGTGATGCGGATTAAGGAGCTGGTGGGTGAGGGGCGAGTTGAGCCGATTCCCATTTATATTGATTCACCACTGGCCGACAAGGCTACGGGTGTGTTCCGGCGCCACCCGGAATGTTATGACGAGGAGACCATGAAGACCTTCTCATCCGGTGGAGACGTCTTCGCCTCGCGCTACATCCACTTCGTGTCATCATCCGAGGACAGCAAGCGGCTCAATGCCATGCGGGGCCCCTGTGTCATCATCTCTTCGTCGGGGATGTGCGAGGGCGGCCGTGTCATTCACCATTTGAAACATGCCATTCAGGATGAAGCGAACGTGATTGTGTTCGTCGGCTTTCAAGCCGAACATACACTTGGGCGGAAACTCGTCGAGGGTTGGGACGTCGTACCGATCTTCGGGGTGCCGACGAAGCGACGTGCACAGATTGTCAAATTCAACGGCCTGTCCGCTCACGCCGACCGCAATGATCTGTTGGCCTATGTGCGAGCGATCACCCCACGGCCCAGCACCGTTTTCATCGTGCATGGTGAGGAGAAACAGGCCCTTTCGCTCGGCGCCGCAATCCAAGCAGAACACCCAAAGATCGATGTGCGGATTCCGCATCAGGGCAGCACGCATGATGTCTAGTGCCAGGCGTTCCATTCTGGCTACAGGACAAGGGATTGCTCGGCTGTTAACCCTGTCGTGCCTCGCCACCGTGATCGCAGGGTGCATCTCGCCAGCAACAGCTGAATCAACACAAGAACGTCAACGCCTACGAGATCTCGGCATCGTGATCGGACAGTATCGGCCCGGCCCCCTGAATGCCATTACCGACGTAGCTGGTGTGAAAGTCGGTCACGCGACCCTCATCCAAGGCGAGGGGCAGCTCAAGCCCGGCCAGGGCCCAGTCCGTACCGGCGTCACAGTCGTCATTCCGCGCGACGATGTGTGGCACAAGAAGGTGGCTGCTGGTTCCTTCGTCCTCAACGGCACGGGTGAAATGACAGGCCTCGCCTGGGTCACCGAATCAGGCTTCCTCGAGTATCCCATCGCCCTCACGAATACGCTCAACGTCCCGCGTGTCGCCAACGGTGTGATGAGTTGGATGATCAGGCAGTATCCAGAGATCGGCATCTCTGACGATACCCTCACACCGGTTGTGGCTGAATGTGACGATGGACGGTTGAATGACATCCAGGGCCGTCACGTGTCCGAGCATGATGTCATTGCCGCGCTCGACGGGGCCAGCGGTGGTCCGGTGAAAGAAGGCACGGTCGGCGCCGGCACCGGCATGATCTCCTACGGATTCAAGGGCGGCATCGGCACCGCGTCGAGAAAGTTGTCTGAGAAAGAAGGCGGCTACACCATCGGGGTGCTCGTGAACGCCAATCATGGGCGTAGGCCTGAACTGGTCGTCGCTGGGGTTCCGGTGGGGAAACTCTACGAGCCGCCACAACAACCTCAACAACAGTCTCAGGCGCTCTCGCCCGGCCAGAGCGAAGGCTCCATCATCGTCATCATCGCAACCGATGCGCCGCTCGACAGTCGACAACTCACGCGACTAGCGAAGCGCGCCGCCCTGGGCCTCGCCCGCACGGGCTCCACCGCTCGACACAGCAGCGGTGACTTCATGCTCGCCTTGTCGACGGCGAACGTCATTCCACACTATCCCAAAGATCCCACTTACCAACTGACCCATCTGGCTGATACCCATCTGAATCCGCTCATCACGGCCACCGTCGAGGCCACGGAAGAGGCCATCCTCAACGCCCTCACCATGGCGACCACAGTTACAGGACGCGACGGGCATCGGATTGAGGCCATCGACCTAGGCCGCCTCCAAACACTCCTGTCCGGCTCGCGAAGCAACTGATCAACTGAATTTCTGAGCGTTTCTTCTAAGGTGAACCAAGCTTGCAAATATGGCGACTCCCTCGCTATCCTGCAACAGTTAATAAGGAGGAATGGTATGGGCGACTACCAGATCGGCGGCGGACTCCAACTGCTGACGGCGGTGCAAAAGACAGAAGCCTTTGCTGAGTTCCTCAAGGAGAGGATGGTGCACGCGTTGGAAACCGAGGACCCGACCGAACTGCACTACCTGCTGGCACAAGTCGACGACTACCACTCGTATCTCTGGCGGTATTATAAGAAGCTCGCGCAGACCCGAGCCCAGCGGATGGATCCGGGAGTCTGATCGCTAGCCGTTTACTCACGCCTACGCATGCCTGGTTTATCGTCATCTGCCCAAGCTGCTCCGCAGAACACGGCTTTCCGGTTTGCCAACGCCCTGGCACAAACGGGCGATACGGAAGCCGCTGCCCGGGATCTTGCCGATGCGATTCAGACCGAGCTTGGTGGTACGCCGATTGATCTCGCCTGTGTATTCTTTTCTGCCCATCATGCGGCGCGAGCCGAGGTGTTGGCGAGTATGCTGACCGAGCGGCTTTGTCCTCGATTGCTCATCGGGTGCAGTGGGGAGGGTGTGATTTCCGGAGCCGAGGAATTGGAAACGGCTCCGGCCGTGACCGTATGGGCGGCGGTGCTTCCAGGCGTTGGGCTGGACGCTTTTCAGTCAGCATTTTCACCCACGCAGGACCAGTTCCAACTCTCCGGATGGCCTCCGCCAGGTGCGGGGGATACGCCCATTCTATTATTCGCCGATCCCTTCACGACTCCCGTTCAAGAAATCCTTGGCCTCATCGATGAGCGATATCCTGGAGCCAAAGTCATTGGAGGATTGGCTGGGGGTGGACACGAGGCCGGCATGAATCGGCTGATTCTCCACGAGCAGGTTCTCGACGGTGGGTTGGTCGGTGTCCGCCTGTCCGGACCGATTGACGTTCGCCCTATCATCTCCCAGGGATGTCGTCTAGTCGGCGAGCGGTTTGTGGTCACGAAGTCGGAAGGCAATCTCATCCATGAGCTTGGAGGGGCACCAGCGCTCGAACGGTTACAAACAGTGTTCGAAACGTTGGAGGAGGAAGACCGGAGCCGGGCCCATCGAGCCCTCCATCTCGGCATCGTGATTGATGAGCACCAGAATCGATTCGAGCGCGGCGATTTTCTCATTCGAAACCTCCTGGGGGCCGATCAAACGAGCGGGGCGATTGCGGTTGGAGAGGTGGTGCAAGAAGGACAAACGGTGCAGTTTCATCTGCGCGACGCGGAATCAGCCACGGAAGATTTGAACCTCCTGTTGGCGACCGACCGAGCCGGCCATCGGCATCCTGCTCTCGGCGCGCTCATGTTCAGCTGTTGTGGCCGAGGTCGAGGGCTGTTTGGCAGACCTCACCACGATGCCGCAGCCGCGACCGACCGCCTGGGACCGATTCCTCTCGCGGGGTTCTTCGCACAAGGCGAGATCGGACCTATCGGCCATCGTAATTTCTTGCATGGGTATACCGCCAGCCTGGCTCTCTTTGCCGAGCGAGATTTGTAGCCAAACTCCAGTTGACCGAACAATCTCTCTCATGCCATACAGGTGAGACGAAGGAGACGCGCTATGAAATTTCTATTCATCTCATCAATGGTCACGTTGTTGGTTCTGACATCGATATTAGGAGGAGAACGTATTATGGCAGCGAGCGAAAAGGGGTCAAACGCGCAGGACATTACGACGTCGTCCGGGCTCAACTACGTGGATCAGGTGGTCGGAACCGGAGACGTGGCCGTGTCCGGCAAGACGGTGAGCGTCCACTATACCGGTTGGCTGGAGAACGGCAAAAAGTTCGATAGCTCCGTCGATCGTGGACAGCCATTTTCATTTCCTCTCGGCGGCGGGCGTGTCATTAAAGGCTGGGACGAAGGGGTGCAGGGGATGAAGGTGGGAGGCAAGCGCAAACTTACCATCCCATCCAATTTGGGCTATGGACCACAAGGTGCCGGTGGTGTCATCCCACCGAATGCCACGCTGATTTTCGACGTCGAATTGCTCGGGGTGCGATAGCACGACCGTGCAGCAGACACCGCTCATCGCACAACATCGCGCCGCCGGCGCCAAGCTGGTCGACTTTGCTGGTTGGGAAATGCCCATCCAGTACAGTGGCGTGGTGGATGAGTATCACACGGTTCGGAGCAAGGCCGGTCTCTTCGATGTCAGCCACATGGGGCGCCTTGTCGTCACCGGCTCCGGCGCGGAGTCGTTCCTTCAGCGCATGACGACCAATGATCTCGCAGCGTTGCGGCCTATGCAGGCGCAGTACTCGATGGTCTGTAACGAGCAGGGCGGCATCAAGGACGATATCTTCGTCTATCGGTTAGCGAGGGCCGGGGAATTTCTGTTGTGTGTGAATGCGTCCAATCGAGAGAAGATTGTCTCGTGGCTGACGGAGCATAGCCGGGTGGTTTCTGACTGTCAGGTCTCCGACCGTTCAGCAGAGATCGCGCAGATCGCCCTGCAGGGACAGGCGGCGCGAGAGATCGTCGCGGCGGTCGGATTGCCACAGTTGGAGCAGCTCAAGCTTCGAGAATCCACAATGGTGCGAGTCGTGGATGTGGAGTGCCTGGTTGCACGAACGGGCTATACCGGAGAATTCGGCTATGAGTTCTATGTCTACGGACCAGCCGGCCCAGTCTGGGACAAGCTGGTGGACACAGGCAAGTTGTTTGGGTTGAAACCGGCGGGACTAGGGGCACGGGATCTCCTGCGTCTGGAGATGGGCTATCTGCTCTACGGCAACGATATCGATGAACGCACGACACCGATTGAGGCCGGCGCGGAATGGGCTGTGCGGTTCGAGAAGGGAGATTTTATCGGCAAGCCTGCGTTGCTGACACAGAAGCAAGCGGGTGTGTCTCGCCGATTTGTGGGCTTTGAATTACTGGAAAAAGCTGTTCCGCGCCATGGGTTCACCATCCTCTCTTCTTCGTCACCGCAGTCGCCCATTGGAGAAGTGACCAGCGGCAATCTTTCTCCTCTGCTTCAGAAAGGGATTGGCTTGGGCTATGTGTCCACGAAGTATAGTGACGTCGGAGCGGACCTCTGTATCGACATTCGAGGAAAAGCGGTTCCGGCCAAGGTGGTGAAGGCGGCATTCTATAAACGTCCCGCCAAGTAATGGTCGCCCGCATCATCGGCTCTCTGCAACCAGTGGAATGCTGACCACCGTCAACTGAGGAGCATCTGGCATGGTTCGGAATATTTATACTGGGAAGGTTGTCACGCTGAATGTCGACACCGTGAAATTACCAAATGGCGTGACGATTGATCTCGAGACCATCCGCCATCCAGGGGCCGCTGCAGTTGTGCCCATGAAAGACGATGGCACGGTGGTGTTGATTCGGCAGTTCCGGCATGCCGCCGGGGGGTTCATTTACGAAATTCCAGCGGGCAAACTTTCTCCCGGTGAAGACCCATTGCATTGCGCGGCACGCGAGCTGGAGGAAGAGGTCGGCTATCGCGCGGCTTCGTTTGAGTTACTCTCCAGCATCTTTACCGCACCGGGATTTGCAGATGAAGTGATCCACGTCTACAAGGCCACCGGATTGATAAAAGGCAGGCAGCAACTGGATCACGACGAAGTCTTGGAGATCGTCGAGATGCCGTTGACCGCTGCCATGGGAAAAATCGTCGATGGGACGATTCGAGATGGCAAAACGATTGTTGGGTTACAAGCGGTGTATATCAGAGAGCTAAAAACAACCTGAGGGCACTCCACACAAAGAAGTGGAAGTGCCCCCAAAAGTCAAACCTCACCAGACGGAGTCTTACTTTCCGCCCTTAGCCTTCTTCTCTTCGCCGAAGGTGTCGGCATGGCCGCCCTTCTTCTCTTCCTTCTTCTTCTCGTCTCCGTAGATCGCCTCAACTACCTGTCCGGGCTTCTTGTCCTTGCCGCCTTCCTTCGGGCCTTCCGCAAACGCCGGGGCGCTGAATGTGATCGCCACTGCCACTGCCATCACTGCCATCAGCATGCTTTTCATCACGTATTCCCTCCTTGAGATTATCAATATGTACCGACTATTCGGTACCTATGCAGACAGTGGAGCAAGCTCAGTGCCAGTCTGTATTCACCAGAGCGCTGCGCCAGTTGCGCTATGAAATCAGTAGGTTCAAAACTCACCGCACGGAAAAGAGATTCTCCCTTGGGCTACATTCTGTGGCAGGATGCCACGGATCTCTACGACATTGCCACAGAACCAGGCCCACAGCCTATGCCGCGATTTGTCTCCCGACCTGATTCACAGTCCTCTCAAATCATGGTATCTTCCGTCCTCGTTGTCGCGAGCCAGTCGGGACTTGTGCACCTAGTTGAGACAGCCACCAACTAGACAACGCATCGTGCTGAACAAGGCCCCTTAATGCCTAATGAAGGAGAATCTGACCAATGTTGCTGAAGGGGAAAAAAGGACTCATCATCGGTGTTGCCAATAAACACAGTATTGCCTGGGCCATCGCCCAATCAGTGGCTAGCCAGGGAGCTCAGCTCCTTTTCAACTATCAAAACGAACGGCTGAAACAAAATGTGGAGGAGTTGGCTGCCACCTTACCCGGGGCGAAAGCATTTCCCTGCGACGTGAGCAATGACGGGGAGATCACCTCGCTCATGCAACAAGTCCAGAAAGAAGTCGGCCAGATCGATTTCCTTGTCCACTCCTTGGCATTCGCTCCGCGTGAAGAACTCGCGGGTCAATTTGTGAATACGAGTCGACAGGGGTTTGCCATGGCGCTCGACATCAGCGCCTATTCGCTCGTGGCCGTCACCAGGGCCGCCATGCCGTTGATGACTGCCGGGGGTTCCATCGTCACGCTTACCTATCTGGGGAGCGAGCGCGTCGTGCCTCACTATAACGTCATGGGAGTCGCCAAAGCTGCGCTTGAAGCCGCGGTCCGCTACTTGGCGTATGACCTCGGTCCACAGAATGTCCGGGTGAATGCCATCTCCGCAGGGCCGATTAAGACTCTTGCCGCACGCGGGGTCTCGGGCATTTCTAAAATGGTCGATCTGCATAAGGAATTCGCGCCGCTCCGTCGTCCAACCGAACAGGGTGAGGTCGGCGATACGGCCTTGTTTCTGGTTAGCTCGTTGGGACGGGGTATTACCGGTGAAGTGATCTACGTGGATGGCGGATTCAATATTCTGGGCATGATGGCTCCCGGTGAACAGGCGAGCTCCTGACCTATCGGCGGACACAGACCTCTGTTCACAAGTGGGTCGTAACATGTCCATCGGTCGTCGCTGTTCATCGGATGAACCGGGTACGATGACAACGAAATCGCTTTTAATCACTCAGTTATATATGCGCCCGCACAGGTATCTGGTGGCACCCTGTTTGCGGTCACCTCAGCCGGTTACTTGCATGGTACTGTTTTCCCTTTGGATGTCTGACTGATGAGGATGAACACTCTCGTCCTGGTGGGGGTTGTGGCAAGTGGCTTGTTCTGCCTGCCGATACCGTCTTCCGCGCTGGAGTCAGGCGAGCATCTTACCAAACAAGCTCTTGAAGAATGTCATCGCGGGAGACTGGCCGTGGATCGTGCGACGCGCCTCGCCCATTTTCAACAAGGACAGAGTTTAGGCGAACGGGCAGTGGCTGCGGATGAGGGAAGCGCCGATGCCCACTTTGCGTTATTCTGCAACCTCGGAGAGCTGCTCCGTGTCGACGGAGAATCCCTCACCTCGCTCTTTGGGCTCCGCCGCATGATGAAGGAACTGGACCGAGCCCTTGAACTTGATCCGGCTCATATCGATGCCCTCTCGGCGAAAGGAACATTACTAGTGAAGCTGCCGAGCCTATTGGGGGGCGATGCTGAAAAAGGAGAGGCGCTTTTGGAGCAGGTGGTGAGCCGAGCGCCGAAAGCCGTCAATGCTCGCTTATCCCTTGCCAAAGTTCGATGCGAGCATGGTCGACATCAGGAAGCTGTGACGCTGGCTTCAGATGCCTTAACCCTCGCTCAACAACACAACCGTGCCGACTTTATCCCCGAAGCGCGAACGGTGCTTGAACAGCTCCAGGCCAACGCCGCCAAAGCGACCTACAAAGCTCACTTCTAACCTTCTGCTGCCCCGTCGGCCTTGATCGGATCATGATCAAGACTCATCGAGTGTTCTCCGCAACGCCTTCACGCGCCCTTGCCGTTTCTTTCCCTCAATCCGCCGATTCTGTGAACCCTTCGTCGGCTTGGTCGGTCTTCGCTTCTTGCGCGGGATGGCGACGCTCTGAATCAAAAGGCGGAGCCGCTCCAGCGCGTCCTCACGGTTTCGCTCCTGTGTCCGATGTTGCTGTGCTTTGATCGTGATGACGCCATCGGCTGATACGCGGTGATCTCGCACCTTCAACAATTCTTCTTTGTAGAAAGGTGGCAGGGAAGAGGCACGAATATCGAATTGTAAATGTATGGCCGTCGAGACCTTGTTGACGTTTTGCCCGCCAGCGCCTTGCGAGCGGATGGCATGAATCTCGATGTCATGATCGGGAATAGAGACCGATGAAGAAATAGACAGCATGGTGAGTAGCTAGCACAATCATGCTACGGGCGCAATCCATGGCACCAGATGCGTTGCACCCCTCACATTTTTGACTAGCGTTTCTCCTCCTAGAAAAGGTACAAGGTCTGCCGAAAGCGACCTACAGAGTTGTCTGCCTCGACCAAGAATTGTGATGAGCTGAGAAAGGCAGAAATGGAGATCGCGTTCCTCGAGAACAGGATACGAGGACTTCTCGAGAATATCGGACATATGCCTG
>JAOUHD010000104.1 GCA_029865345.1 Nitrospira sp. | reverse complement strand
GGCGCTTCATCTTTTAGTCTGCAACTCCACGTTCACGAGTTTTATTTCTGAGAGATCTTCGAGCCGCGGGCACCAACGTGTACCGGCACGCCACAAGGCCGAGTCCAGTTGGGCATAGATCGTTCCGGGGTGCTCATAGTGAATGCCATACGCGTGTGTGGCCGCGCATCGACACGGAAATACAAACGACTTCCCCGAATCGTCGGACTCCACTTCAATTCGTGTCACGGCCAGATCAAATGTGAGCCGGATCTTGAACCAACAATGCGCATGATAGTCCTCGACTTGCATCGATTGCTGATAGCACTGCAAGACATCACGGACGGTTGTCATGGTCAACGACGTGTTTCCCGAGAGGACCTCGGCTCGCTTGTCGAGCACCAAGGCTTTGGCCAGGGACAAGGCGTGTCCTACGTGAATCGGGTTGAAGAGGTCGAACGCCGACTCATAGATGGTGATGTTGGGATGTACCTTGAATTCGCGGAGAGATCCTCGCTTGGCCAGCTCAAGGTTCCAATAAAAGTCCACGGCTTGGGATTGGCGGAAGCGAAAGGTCAGCAGGCTCATCGTTCAATCCCCATCATCAGGGCTGACTGAATCTGAAACCTTCAAGGAGGTACTCTCTCACGGTTAATCGTGGCTCAACACTATAACATCTTCTGCTCTCGTTTGGATGGGAGTGTGAACTTCGCCAGACCGCCAGGGACACCTGAGGCAACTTGAGGCTATACAATCTTGCGAGTGTAGTGCTTGCTAAAAGCAATTCGGGGAGGATGGCCAACCCCCTGGGGGAGGCATACAGTTCATGGGACGTTGCGGAGGGAGTCGGACCGGACCATCCGGTCGTGGTTCCGTCTCGTGGCGGTAGCCTTTTGCCAGCGCCTCATTGACCAGCGTCTCGATGTCCGTGTCGGACAAATCTGGGTACTCGTGTCGAAACTTGCGCTCGAGGACTGGGCGGGTGGTCGCGATATACCGTTCACGAGACTGTCGTAGCCCTTCGCGGGCCTGGTGATACAGTGCCTTGCGTTCCTCGGTCCACACACTACCCGTTTGGTCGAAAGTGTTGTCAGTTCTGGACTCGGAGTCCATCCCATGATCGAGCTTGGATCCGGCACATCCAGCGAGCAGGGTGATGAGTAAAGCCATCGCTAGTTGCATGACGCGGCCTCATAGGGGGTCGAGATCAGTCGATACCGCTTGGACTGACGATCTAGTGCCGTTAGGTCGCGTCTTGTTCTGTGTATGCCAGTAAGCCATGACTTGAGGGGCAGGCCCCATTTCTTCAGACCGGTCGGCATGCGGGTACCGCTGAATCAGGGTTACCTGGGCTCTGATGACACGCCCACGAAGTAGAGGTGCTTCTCTCCGGTGAGATGTTGCGGCTGGACGATATAGTCGCCTGTCATCGAAGGAACCCAGATGGACTTTGCCACCGCCAGGTTTCCTCCCGTCACCGCCCACGCGAAGCCGCCCACAATGCCTCCGCCGATCGCATAGACCATTTTCGCGGCACCATAGGGAATGGTGAGCGCCCAGCAAGCTGCTTGCCGTCCGGTTGCCTCGGGGCTTGATAGATTCGATGGGCTGGGAGGGCTCGAGTGCGATAGACCCGGCTCGGATAGGTCCGCACCATGAGCCTGTACTGATTCCTCTGTCAGGGCCAATAGCGTGCAAAAGGCAGCTCCGACAAGAAGTACCCGCCCGGCCTGTACCCATAGAAAACGATGTGTGCTCATGGCTGTTCTCCAGTAGTGAGACCTTCAATATGCGAGACGAGCACGAGTGTCCGCTTACGTGCTCCTGGTTTCTGGGCGACGGGAACTCTGTGATCGGCGTTTATGGAAATGTTGGCTTATGGTTCGTCTTTGGGGGACTCCTCGCTCTGTTTGAGCCAGAGTTCGAGCAGTCTGGTCTCCCGTTCGGACTGGGAAATGTGCTCCAGCGCAAACGCGCCCGTCAAGCGATCTTCATAAAACGCGCGTTGCTTGGCGTAGGTTTTCTTAAACGCGTCCCGTTTCAGGCTTTTCCAATTCGCATCGGATATTCCCGCATGGGCACGCAAGAGGTTAATCTCGATGGCTTGGAATGCAAAGACTTTCGCGAGTACCTTGATGACGGTGGCATTGGTCAGAAATCGTGGACCCTTCTCAGCCATGACCCATCGTTTCGGTTAGGCCGCCGGCACAGATGACTGTGCCGGCGCGTTCTCAGCATGTTCACATGGCACGGAATCCCAAAGTGGATAGGGTCAGTTCCGTACGCCGCTCCACACCTTTGCCGGATCGATCGCCTTGTCAGGATTGAGGGTCTTCGCTCGTTCCAGGAGGACATCGGTCCCTTCGGGATACAACGGATCAGAAATGCAACAATTATCGACCGGACAGACAGCCGCACATTGGGGTTCGTCAAAATGGCCCACGCACTCGGTGCACCGATCATGCGCGATTATGTAAATATTATCCCCCACGCCCTGGCCGTCACCTACATGGAGTCCCTTCTCTTCTGCGCCGCTGCGAGTTTCAAAGATAGCCTCGTTCGGGCATTCCGGTAAGCAGGCGCCACAGTTGATACATTCGTCGGTAATCAGCAGTGCCATGATTCGAGCCTCCTTAATTCTGTAAGATGTAAGAGGGTGCTGAACGTTTTCTTTATCGTATTTCCTGCACGCATCCTTGGTGAACCACGAGGCGTATTGAATCAGGCAGTCACGCTGTCAGACGCGCGCTTTTTTAGATCAACAGGAGCCATATGTTGCACTTTCATACGCGCTTCTGTCAATGAGGCGGTTTGAAAAGGAGAGGTTTTTGAGGCAGAAATAAAAAGGGGTAGGCGCCTCTAGCGGCGCGTAACCTGCTTTGTTTCTATCACGGTGAAGCATCAAGCGCGATGCCTTGTCACTGGGAATGCATCGGGTACCTGAGTGAAGGATGAGGCTGGGACTAGTTCTATGTAGCTCGACGCGATAAACTAACTATCAGATCCTGATCCTGACGTATCGAAATCCTTGGAGCGCGCTACCATTCATTTCGCTGTGGGATCTCATGCCCGATAAGACTTCTTTCTCGACTACGAGCGTTGCCGAAGTTATAACCGTGCGCGTCCACTATTAACAAAGGAGCACATCTCATGGCAGACGTCAAAGAGCAGATCACGAACGCGTTGGAGCATTTCAAACAACAGCGCGATGAACTTCAAGTCCAGCTTCACTTGGCGAAAGCGGACGCGAAGGACGAATGGGCTCGTCTGGAGAAGCAGTGGGAGGAAACGAAGCCTAAGCTGGAAGCGGCACGGGAGGAAGCCGGTAAGACGGCGGAATCCGTTGGCGCCGCGTTGGGCCTGGCGATCGATGAGTTGAAGAAAGGCTACGAACGGCTGCGGAGTCGGCTCTAAGGTAAGTTGTATCCGGAGGGCAGCTGGTCTCTAGGAGTTCATGTCGGGACACCCGAAGCCCGCAGCAACAGTACAATTTGACTCATTCGTCGTGATTTCAGTGGAGTGGCTCAGGGCTCAGTCCCTTGTTTATTGAGACAGATGATGCTGTCAAAGGTGTGGTATGCCAGTCCCGGATTGCTTGCACTTCATATGTGCTCAGAATGCCTTTGGGCGGATTTTTCCGAAGGGGGCATCGGAACTATCGTTCGAGTGAGGTGGTGAACAATCCTGCGAGGCTTGGATCCGCTCAGACACCGGGCGAATTCCTGAGCCTGCAGTTCGATCAATGATAGATCACCGTTTGTGTGACCCATCTTGTGGTTTCTTGCCGATTTGCGTCTTCCCTTCACCCACGGCGATTCCTGATTCCGCTGTCTGGGTCATCACGATTTCCATGCGCCGGTTCTTACTCCGGCCTTTGTCTGTCTCATTCGTCGCGATTGGCTTGCTATCCGCATACCCCGCGGCTTTGACTCGGTCGGCTTCAAGTCCTCCGTTGATGAGGACCTGACTGATATGTTCGGCCCGTGTCCGGGAGAGTTCGAGATTGTCCCGAAAGCCTTTCCGAGGATCGTTCCGGAGCGGCGTGTTGTCGGTATGCCCGGCAACCTCGATGCTCTGGTAACGGAATCCGTGCAAGACGACACCGACTCGCTCGAGCAATGAGGCCCCTCCGAGGGTGACCGTCGCGTCACCAGTGGAGAATAGCTCACTGGTGGCCAAGGCGAGGGTCAATCGATTTCCTCGCTGCCTCAAGGTCGCACTGCCTTTCTTGAGTTCAGGCTGCAAGAGATTCGCCAGGCTTTCGCTGATTTTGCCGAGGTCACCATTTGATGAGAAGCCTTCGCCATCATCTGTACCTTCAGGGTCGGGTCCGGTCGGGGTGCTCAAGGATAGGTTGTGATCGATAGGTAATAGAGAAAGGGAGGGTGGGCTCTCCTCTTGCGCGGCAGTTGGCGGGGCTGGTTTGGATGCATTGAGCTCAACCTCCACCAGCAATTGCTTTGCGCGCACGAGTTCTGCATCCTTCGCCAGGAGTTGGGGGTTGAGATCAGCCAGCTTTTGCGTGACGTGCTTGATCTCCTCCTTGACCTGCGTCAGTTCTTGCTCTTTCTTTGCTATCTGCTGCTCCGCTTCACCGGCGCGACGCTTGGCCTGGGCCAGTTCCTGCTCCTTCCCGGCTGTTTGCTGGTCTGCTTCGGTTGCGCGGCGTTTGGCTTGGGCCAATTCCTGTTCCTTCCCCGCCAACTGCTGTTCGACTTCACCGGCGCGACGCTTGGCCTGGGCCAGTTCCTGCTCCTTCCCCGCCAGTTGTTGCTCAACGTCAGTGACACGACGCTTGGCCTGGGCTAGTTCTTGCTCCTTCCATACCAACTGCTGATCGGCTTCGGCGGCGCGCCGTTTCGCCAGTATCAGTTCTTGTTCCCTTCCCGCCATCAGTTGATCGGCTTCGGCCGCGCGGTGCTTTGGCTGGGCCAGTTCCTTATCTTTGGCCACAGCTGTCAGCTGTTGTTCGACCTCGGCGACACGGCGTTTGGCTTGGGCTAGTTCCTGCTCTTTCCTCGCGACCTGTTGTTCGGCTTCGGCGATGCGCCGTTTCGCCTGCGTCAGCTCCTGCCCTTTCCCCGACATGGCTATCTGTTGTTCGAGTTCAGCAACACGGCGGTTGGCTTGGTTGAGTTCTTCGGTGCGTGATGCAAGATCTTCCCGCAGCTGCTTGGAATTCGCATGGGCGTTGGTAATCTGGGCTGCGACCTCATTTTCCTTCGCATGGAGCTGGAGCACGAGCTCGCCGATCCGTTGCTTGAGCTGCCGTTCGAGCTCATCGATTTTTTGCTTGGCCTGTTGAAGCTGGGCCTTCGTCGAACTCAATTCGTCTTGCGACGACTGGCCACCTGAATCTTCGGCGGCCCTCGCAATCGGGACGGTTCCGCAGAACATGACGATGGATACAACGGCAGCGGCGGATAACTTGATGATCATGGCTCACTCACCAATAGAGAAGGTGCAGGATTCAGAATGAATTCGCGCTCCACTAATCGGCCTGCGCGACACTCCTATATCCATGAAGTCCGCTCGCGAGGCACAAATGGAAGGCGATCCTATCGCCTTCGTAATTCGCTTTGCAACGGGGTGTGCAGGGTCATGATACCTGTTGAACTGCTTGGCGGGATAGGAGATCGAAGTTGCCAAGCTGGGAGTCATCGAATTCTTCCGTGTAGAGGCGGTTTGTCCAGTCCACGCTGCCTCTATCTGAACTGCGGCGCACGGGGGCAGGACAAACAGCCGAATGCTGTGTTGCCGGCAGTGAGGTATAGGGAATCTCTCTTGATATTGACGATCTGGAATCCGAATAGTATCAACAGTGTTCATCGCAAGGACATCCTCCTCTTTTTTTAGGGAATGTGATCACTTGTTTATGCACATATCCGTAATGGTGAAACGAGTCACCGCACCCACTGATGTGCAGATAGGCTCGAGCTCACCGTCTTGAATCTCGTCGCCCGTCTCGCTAGACTGCGCCCCGCTCAACTATTCCCGCAGCTTTGGAGGTCTCTCAATGACGGTTCGCCCGCTACTTCACGCATTCATTGTCTTCGGCGCATTGGTCTCAGCAGAGATGCGATCTTCGGAGGCGGCCGATCAGCCGCAGCAGATAAAAGCCCTGTGTGAGAAAGGCACGGCGACAGCATGCAACGCTCTCGGATTGTTGCATATGAAAGGTGAGGGGGTGAAGCAAGATGACGCTCGAGCTGTTACCCTTTTCAAGAAAGCCTGTGATGGTGGAGATGTGGGTGGCTGCTCCAATCTTGGTGTGATGTATGCTGAGGGAATCGGGGTCTTACAGGACGACGCTCAAGCTACTGCCTTCTCGAGGATTGCGTGTGATGGTGGAAGCATGAAAGCCTGCTACAACCTTGGCGTGATGTATGCCGAGGGAACCGGGGCTCCACAAGACGACGTTCAGGCCGCCGACTTCTACAGACAAGCCTGTGACGGAGGGAATGCGAAGGGCTGCTACAACCTTGGCGTGATATATGCTGAAGGAATCGGAGTCTCTCAGGATGACGTACAAGCCGCTAGCTTCTCTCGGAAAGCCTGTGACGGTGGAAGTATGAAGGGTTGCTACAACCTTGCTGTGATGTATGCCGAGGGAGTCGGGGTTCCACAGGACGATGTTCAAGCCTCCAGCTATTATCGGAGGGCCTGTGACGGGGGGAATGCGAGGGGCTGTTACAACCTTGGTGTCATGTATGCCGAGGGGACCGGGGTTCAAGGGGATACCTTTCAAGCTGCCGACCTCTATCGGAAGGCCTGTGACGGGGGGAGCCTGAGGGGCTGCTCCAATCTTGGTGTGATGTATGCCCAAGGGACGGGGATCAAGCAGGACGATATTCGTGCCGCCACCCTCTACAGGAAGGCCTGTGACGCTGGGGATGCAAAGGGTTGTATCAATCTCGGCATGGTCTATCAAGTCGGGAGAGGCGTGAAACCGGACGATGCCGAAGCGCTCAAGTATTATGGGAAAGCATGCGATCTCAGAGAGCCAAAAGGCTGCACTCATTACGCAAAGTTGAAGACGGGGAGACGGTGAGATGGTGTGGACTCGGTAGGCGCGGTCCACATGATCGTCGGCATCATTCATGGTTGTGACCCCGGTGTGTATTGAAAGTGAGGTTGACGATGCGACGACTGCTCCTTGGCCTCTTACCCTTGGTTTTGGCTGGATGCCCAACGACGACGGCTGTGCTGGTCGGAGCCCCGGCACTCCTATCCAAATCCGAGTTCGATGAACGACGGACGGAAACCAAGCAGCAGATCGAAAAGGGACTGATTTCCAAAGAGGCCGGTGAAACGAGTTGCCGGCAGATGCTGAATACGGTCGATCGGAATCACGCGGCGCCACCACCGGTAGATCCTGCCGTCTGCGAATTTGGATCGTTTGCCGATAAACTCTATGAACTCACCAGATCCGTGGAGAGCGGAGCATTGACCCCCGAGCTCTGGGTGACCAAGTGTCAACAACTGGCTGGGCAGTCTTCCGGCAAGGATGTGTGCCGATACGACCCATTCGCTGATCGGATTGTCCAATGGCGGCGGGCAGTTCATGAAGGCAAGGCGTCGAAGGAAGGGGCCGAGATGGACTGCCGCAACTATGTGCAGCGAGTTCGCCAACATCCGATCCCTGGCCCGGAGATCAAGGAGGACGCCTGCAAATTCTAGTAGGTCATTGAACCCGTCATCCAGCTTTGTTCTTGTGGCTCGGAGGCGTACCATACGAGACAACGTGCGTTTCCTGTTTCTTCTGATCGTACCTGGGAGGAGACATCATGATATTCAGACGACCAGAACTTGAAAAAGACAATCCGATCGCTCCTCAACCGTATATCGGCCCTCGAAGACGGCTGGCGATGGCTCGCGCGGCGGCATCTGGGGAATTGAGCGAAGTGGGTAATATGCGAGACACGTTGCAACTCTTGACGAAGGCAGCGTCTCGCTTTGTGAGCAGTCTCCCGAAAGCGAGGAAAGCTGATACAGGGCTGAAGGCCTTGCGGGATGCGATTGCGCAAGCCGAGCAAGTCCTCTCTGTGAAGACGGCTTCCTGACTTCAAGAGGCGTGACGGTTGAATGGGGCAGGCACGCCTTGAGAATTATTCTGCGCCGCGAGTCAACGACGAGAGCAACCCCGTCTCTCTTTCGATACTACGGTCGAATTTTCCGATACAGTGTGCTCTTGCCATCCTCTAGTGTCTATCGTCCCGCTACTGCGTAGATAGCTGGAAAATAAGAAAAGATATATTTTCAACAACTGCGGTACAGGCCTTGCGTGAATGCAGGATGTCTAGTTGCGTCTGTGTCTGATCCTCAACTGTAGGGAGGAGTGTGATCATGGCTGATGCATTTTTCACCATGAATGGCAACGTACGGGCGATCGGATCCATGCGCCGTGGGGCAAACGGCCAACCGCAATCACTGGAGGCCTCGATCCCGGACGGAGATACAGCCGGGATTCATATCGAGGGGAGTGGCGCGGTCCGTTTTCTTGGAGTGGATACGCCCGAGAAGAATTTCTCACTTGCCGGTTCTTCTTCACAGCGCCGACTCGATTCGGAAGAATGGGAGGCCTATCTGACGGATCCATTCCTGCCGCAGTTCGGACCCTTTGATCTCGATACCGATCTTGCGAACCATCTTCGCACCCGTATTGGAGTCGGTGTCGGGATCAACCATCGCTTCCACGGCGACTTTGCCGAACGAGCACTGATCGGGCTGATTCAAGCCGATATGGATGCACTGGGGCAGACCTCCAGTACATTCGGGTACTTTCTATCCTTCTCCTTTGAGGTTTTCGATTCCTTTGGACGGTTCTTGGTATTTATCAATCGGAATCAGCCGAATGGAAACAGTCCTGGGCCACGTCCCCCGACCTACAACGAACGAATGCTCGAACAGGGAGCAGCCATGCCGTTCTTCGTGTGGCCGAATATTGATCCATTCCTCGAATCCCCGTCGATTCTTGATGCGGTCATCGCGCCCGGTACTGCGAGTCAGGTTGCTGAGACAACCTCGGGGCTGCGCCGTGCGCGTGAGTTGGTTCGAGAAGCTCGTGCGAGCGGAATTGGCATCTTCAATCCATCCAATCCCCTTCGCTTCGAGGCGTTTGAGGTGCGCTACCTCGGGCGACGCGAAGCACCCAATCGTGCGGTCATCGACTTGAGTCGGAATGACACCGTCATGCTGCAGCCGCAGCACTATTTCCGTATTCCTCATGCGGAGGACCGGCTATTTATTCCTCCGACCTTCGTGCCATTGTTCGTGTCGCGTGGGTGGCGTCTTGAAGGGTGGGCGTAACTAGCGCGGTCTGGGGAAAGGTGCGTGGTTGCCATAGATTCTGATCAGGATTACGGCAAGCCGATTGCTCCGTTTGAATCGATTTGGATACAGTTCGTTATCCATAGTGATACAGACCAGCCGAGTCGCTCTTTTTCTTCTTCGCATACGCTTCCTAAGCCTCTGTAAGGCAAGGAAATCCTTTGACTCTTCTGCCGGGTATGGGGTTTGCTGTAACTACAAGTAACACCAGCGCCTCGGATATTGATAGTGAGGGCAAAAAAGGCGAGGTCCGCAAGGACAGATGAGGGGGTGTCGTATGTCAGGAAAAAATATCGTCCTGTGTTCGGATGGAACAGGCAATACCGCCATCAAGGCGCGAGGGACCAACGTCTTTAAGCTGTACGAGGCCGTCGACATTCAAGGCCATAAGTACGACCAGACCTTAAAGCCCCAGGTCGCGTTCTATGACGATGGAGTCGGTACCTCCAGTCTGGCGCCGCTGAAAGTCATCGGCGGGGCCTTCGGCTCTGGTTTTGGTAAGAATGTGAAGGAACTTTACACCGAGTTGATCCACGTTTTTGAGCCGGGAGACCACCTCTTTCTCTTCGGGTTCAGCCGCGGAGCGTATACAGTTCGCGCCCTCTCTGGGCTCATCCAGTACTGCGGAATAGTAGACATCAAGAAGGTCAGCCACGAAATTCTTAAGCAGCGCGTGCACGAATGCTGGACCGCGTTTCGCCGAGAGGCGTTCAAGCCGGTCACCAAGGACGAGCGACGCAACAACCAGCCGTCGTCTGATCTGGTCAAACAGGACAGAACGAGGCGTGAGAGGTGCGGGGCCATCATCCACGATGAACACGTCCCCGACGGAGCGGTGACTATAGATTTTGTCGGAGTGTGGGACACGGTGGGAGCGGTCGGAGTGCCGTTCGAGGAACTGCGCGATCTGTTCAATTGGATCTACCCCATGCGGTTTTCGGAATTAACACCCAGCAGCCGAATCAAACGGGCCTGCCATGCCCTCTCGATTGACGACGACCGTCGGACCTTTCACCCGGAACTGTGGAATGAGGAAGGGATTCCCACGAATCAGGTGGATCAGGTATGGTTCGCCGGCGTGCATTCCAACGTGGGAGGCGGCTATGTGAAACACGGCATGTCCTTGGTGGCGCTGGATTGGATGATGGCGGAGGCGGAGCGCTGCGGGCTACGCTTTATTCAGGCTGATCGCGAGTACGTGCGCACACACCAGGATGTGCATGACGAGCTCTACGACGCTCGCGCTGGATTAGGTGTGTACTATCGCTGGGAGCCGCGCGACATCGCCAAGCTCTGTCGCGCTCATCATATGAAGTCTTCCAAGATTCACATCAGTGTCCTGGAGCGTATTGCGAACGGCACTGGGTGTTATGCCCCTCTCAACTTGCCCCATCACTGTGAAGTGGTAAGCACGAATGATGACCGGTCATGGCCCTCGGATCAGACGCGTTGGGCGATCGAGCGACTGGTGAAACGCAATGAAGAGATGGGCGTTGATCCTGGTAAACACGAATCCTTGCTCGACGGCATGCGGGGGGCGGTCAGAAGCGGGAAAATGTCTTATTATATCTTTGTCGCGGCCTCGATTCCCGCCGTCGGCTGGTGGTACGCGTTGCCGCCGTTCCCGCAGATGACGGACGCGATCGTACAATGGTGTCCTTATCCCAACCTGATCATCGGCGGCCTCTATGCTTGCGTCGGGTCCTTGGTATGGGGATGGTCTAAGCGAGTTGATGAACGCATGGAGTCGGCGGCGCAGAACCATTGGCAACGTTATCGGGAGGCGCTCCGGAAGCTCTTCGCCGAAGACCGAACGCGCCGAGGGTCGGAATCGTCCGTTGACGAGGCCATGTTGACGGCGGTATTGGCGGAACGAGCGAGGGTCGTTTCACGTTGAAGAAAAATCAGCTACTTATTTAGATCATCGCTAAGTCCTGGCGCGCTTGGTCTGCCCTTCGAATGGAACCGGTCGATTCTGTTGGAAGTGTCGCCGCACCAGTGCCTCGACCGATGAGAAGTGGCG
>JAOUHD010000085.1 GCA_029865345.1 Nitrospira sp. | reverse complement strand
CACCTATCGATGGTTTTCTTGACAAAGCATACCCCCCTTGCTAGCTTCGAAGAAACTAAAAAGTGGGGAGCGTTGTTCATGGCTTTGCCGATCTTTGTGGTGGACAGCAGCCCAGCAGTGAGACGGATGGTGGAACAGATCTCGACCCCGGAAGGGTTTGAGGTCGTTGGGTTTCAAGATGGACCGGCCGCCCTTGAGGCCGCTCGGCGAAACTCGCCCTCGCTGATCATTGCGGACTATCATCTCGACAATATGACCTTCTCAGGGTTTTGCAAAGAGATCAACAAGCTGGACAATCTGACGGAAACCTATCTCATTTCTCTGGTGAATCCGGCTGATCGCCCGGACGAAAATCTCCTTCGCACGTTGGGTGTCAAGGCCTTCCTGAAGAAACCGTTTCAATCTGAGGATTTGCTTGATGTACTGAAGTCTTTGCAACAGAAAACGGCTGCTACCTCGAACGTCAAAGGTATGAAACGGCGCGTCTGGCCGCCAACGTCGACTTCAACCGACTCTGATGATGAGGCGATCGACCATCTGTCAGGTGGCGATAGCCAGGAGGAGCCTATGAACCAGCCTGGCAGTCCGTCCACTGCATCACCGGCATCATCAGTCACCTCTACGGCTCCCGAAGATGCTATGAAGGGCCTTTTCGACCAACTCTTGCAATCGATGACGAAACGAAGCGAGCTGAGCCTTGCCGAGCTGCTCCCTCGCGTGATTGAGGAGAAACTGGGAACCCATGTCCGACCAATAGTTCAAAAAGAGTTGAACGCACAGCTAGGGAACATCCTCTCTCAGGAATATCTCACCACGATCATTCACCCTCTGGTCTCTCAGGCATTGCCCGCACTCATCAAAAAGGAGCTCGAGGCCAGCGAGTCCATTGTCCGACAAACCGCGTCCGATGTGGCCAGAGCTTCTCTCGGAGAGAGCGTCGATCGGCTGGTCAAGGATCAGGTCGAATCTGGAGTCCAGCAATACTTACCCGCAGCCGTGCGGGAACAGGTGGGAACAGTCGATCAGCTGGTCAAAGATGAGATTCAACGTGCTGTGCAGAAGCAGGCCCCGCTCCTGGCAGACGACATGGTGAAAGCCGCAGTTGGACAAACCGTCGAACAGGCCGTTCAGAGAATCGTGCCTGATATTGCCGAGCAGCACATCAAGGCTGAACTCAAACGTCTGATCGAGACTGAAGAAGCGTCACACCCCTCTAAGATTTAGCCTTCTTGCTTCGCTTCGCTCGTCCCGTCTTGACCAGGGCCTTCACCCGCTTGACATTCTTCTGATGTTTCTTTCGTGTCTTCCGATCCTTCTCACGACCTCGTGCCATGATCCTCCTACTGGAAAGTGTGTGATGCGCGCTTTATGAGCGAATTGTATAGCACATGCCTCGCTAGGTCACAAGCTGAGAGCACATCCATTTTCTGCATCGTATAGACATGCTAAGATGCGCATCTTGTTTTTAGAGGACCTTACAGCAATGACCACACGTCAACTCGATAAAACGTATGACCCAAAAGCCGTTGAAGACCGTTGGTCCGGTGAGTGGATCAACCGAGGATATTTCCGTGCCGACGAGAAGAACCATCCCGGTCAACCCTACTGCATCGTCATTCCTCCCCCGAATGTCACCGGCTCGCTCCATGTCGGCCATGCGCTCAACCATTCACTCCAAGACATTCTGATCCGGTGGCGGCGTATGCAGGGGCGTAACACGCTCTGGCTCCCCGGAACCGACCATGCCGGCATCGCCACGCAAAACGTGGTGGAAAAACAGCTGATGGCCGAAGGCCTGTCACGGGAGTCGCTGGGGCGGGAGCGCTTCGTCGAACGGGTTTGGCAATGGAAGGCGACGTCGGGAAACACGATCGTCAATCAACAGAAGCAGCTCGGTGAATCCTGCGACTGGGACCGTTTGCGATTCACGATGGATGAAGGCTTGTCTAAAGCCGTCATCGAGGTCTTCGTGCGTCTATATGAAGACGGGTTGATCTACCGTGGCGAGCGACTCATCAATTGGTGTCCACGCTGCCTGACCGCCCTTTCTGACATCGAAGTGGAACATGAAGAGGTGAAAGGGAAACTGTATCACCTCCGCTATCCGTTGGCGGACGATCCGAACACCGGTTTGATCGTGGCCACAACACGACCTGAAACGATGCTGGGCGACACGGCCGTTGCCGTGCATCCGGATGATCCTCGCTATCGCCATCTGATCGGCAAAAATGTCCGTCTGCCGCTGACGACGCGTGAGATTCCGATCGTAGGAGACCGGATCCTGGTCGATCTGGAATTCGGCACCGGTGCTGTCAAGATCACGCCGGCGCACGATTTCAACGACTACGAAGCGGGAGAGCGGCATGGACTCTCTCGTCTTGCCGTGCTTGATCATGCCGCATTGCTTGATGCTGCCGGGATGCAACAGGCAGGAGTCGAATCATCGGTCGTCGAGATGCTCCGTGGTCTTCCCGTCTCCAAAGCCCGTCCCAAGGTCGACACGCTGCTTCGCGAGCAAGGGATCCTGGAGAAAACCGAAGACCACAAGATGGCCGTCGGGAAATGCTATCGCTGCAAGACGGTTGTCGAGCCGTATCTGTCTCCCCAGTGGTTCGTCAAGATTCAACCTCTTGCCGATCCCGCTATGAAGGCAGTTGAAGAGGGACGGATCCGGATTATCCCTGAAGGCTGGGTGAACAATTATCTCGGCTGGATGCGGGACATCAAGGATTGGTGCATCTCACGGCAAATTTGGTGGGGACACCAAATTCCTGCCTGGTACTGTCTGGCTTGCAACAGTCGTCAGATCGTCACTACAGATGGTCGGACCACAATCCTACAAGGCGCCGTACCGATTATCTCCAGATTGACTCCCTCGGGATGTCCGACCTGTCATGGCCAGCAATTGCTCCGCGATCCTGACGTGCTCGACACCTGGTTTTCCTCCGCCCTCTGGCCGTTCACAACATTAGGGTGGCCGGATCAGACGCCTGAACTCAAGACCTATTACCCGACCGCCACATTGGTCACCGGCCTCGACATTCTGTTCTTCTGGGTGGCCCGCATGATCATGATGGGGCTCAAGTTCATGGGAGAGGTGCCCTTCAAAGACGTCTATATTCATGCCTTGGTCCGCGACGCAGAAGGCCAGAAGATGAGCAAATCCAAGGGCAACGTGATCGATCCGCTGCATGTCATGGATCAATTTGGCACCGACGCCCTTCGGTTCACCCTTGCCTCGATGGCCTCGCCGGGACGCGATATCAAGCTGGCAGAAGAACGGATCGAAGGCTACCGTAATTTCGCCAATAAGATTTGGAATGCTGCGCGATTCGCGTTGATGTATCTCGACGGACCACGCACCGCTCTTCCGCTGGCACAACGGACGTTGCCTGATCGGTGGATCTTGAGCCGTCTCGTCCACACGATCCGCACCGTTACAGTGGAGTTGGAGTCATACCGCTTCGATCGTGCAGCGACAGCCCTCTATCAGTTCATCTGGCATGAGTACTGCGACTGGTACCTGGAGTTGATTAAACCGGTCCTGCAAACGCCAGAACACCCGGATGGAGCCAGCACAAGGCACACGCTTGTGGAGACACTGGAAACGACCATGCGGTTGCTGCATCCCTTCATGCCGTTTATCTCAGAAGAAATTTGGCAGACCATTCCCCATCAGGGAGACAGCATCGTTGTGCAGAACTATCCGGACGTGGACCAGGCATGGGCCGCGCCTGATGCGGAACAACTGTTCGCATTGTTGGAACAGACGGTGGGACTTGTCCGAACCAGCCGAGTCCTGTTGAATTACTCGCCGGGGCAGCAGATTCCGTTTCATGTTGGGCACGACGACCTGGACAGACAGAGCCAGCTCCATCAGTTACAACGACACCTAGCCCACCTCAGTCGCGGCACTGCCGATGTGAGCCCGCCGCAAGATTGGCCGGCGGCGAGATTGTTGCGGCTGGTCACGGAAGGTCTCTCTGTGGGTATCGCTGTCGCCGATGACGTCGACCTGAAGAAAGCGATTGAGCGTCTGGCAAAGCAAATCACGGAGACCGACAAGGAATTGCAACGGGTCGATGGGAAGCTGAAGAACGCCGAGTTTGTGTCGAAAGCTCCACCGGACGTGATTGCCGAGCACCAGGAGCGGGTGAGGACCCTGTCCCGCGACCGTGCCTTGCTGGACAACAGCGAACAGCAGCTCCGCACGATGCTGAGATCCTGAGATATGGCCACCCTCCCCGCTGCAGAGATCCGCCGCGCCGTGCGTCAAGGGCTCGAAGAAGATCTGGCTCAGGGAGATGCCACGACCGCATCGATCTTTCCATCTCCGGTGCCGGCTCGTGCCGAGATCATTGCGCAACAGCTGTTGGTTGTGGCAGGCATGGCCGCAGCGGTTCAAACCTTTCTCATGGTCGATCCTTCCCTGCGGTTGTCGGTTTCCAAACGAGATGGCGACCGAGCGAAGAATGGAGAGCCGCTTCTTCAGATCGAGGGTGATGGGCGGTCTATCCTGCAGGCCGAGCGGGTTGCCTTGAACTTTCTTCAACATCTGTCCGGGATCGCCACCGTGACGCAACGGTTCTGCCACGCCGTGCGCGGCTACCCCGCCAGTATTCTGGATACCAGAAAAACGCTTCCCGGCTGGCGTGCACTTCAGAAGTGGGCCGTATCGCTTGGCGGAGGGATCAACCACCGATACTCACTGAGTGACGGGATTCTGATCAAAGACAACCATCTGGCCCTTCTTCAAGGCACTCGACGACCGGTTGAACGGGCCTGTCGATTAGCACATGCCCGTCGCTCGGGCGCGCTCCCGATTATTGTCGAGGTAGAATCCCTCTCTGAGGTCCGGCAAGCGCTCGCAGGAAAGCCTGATATTATTCTGCTGGATAACATGGCTCCGGACCTGGTCCGACGTGCCGTAGCATTGATCAAGAAGCAGGCCCTGGTAGAAGTGTCGGGCGGCATCACCCTGAAGAGCGTCCGAGCCATGGCTGCTGCTGGCGCCGATCGCATCTCCATTGGAGCGCTCACTCATTCTGCCCCGGCAGCAACAATCAGCCTTGTCATGACGCTGACTCGGCCTTCACGACGCCGGCGTTCGTAGTTGATGTCGTCCTCCGCCCTACTCAGCCTCGATCGTATTCGCAGCACCCTGGCGACCGAGTCACTTGGGCAGATCTTGTATCTGCACCACGATCTCCCCTCGACCAACACGGAGGCGGCTGCTCTGGCGCGAGCGGGTGCACCGCACGGCACCGCCGTGATTGCTGAAAGCCAGTCAAGCGGCTACGGTCGACATGGGCGCGCCTGGTTCTCTCCGCCGGGGTTGAATATCTATTGCTCCATCATTGTACGTGGGATGGGTGACAACCTATCGCTTTCACAATGGTTATCCTGGGTGCCGCTTGTTAGCGCACTTGCCGCCACCGAGGCGATTCAACAGACGGCGGCTGTGTCCCTTTCGCTGAAGTGGCCGAACGACCTGCTTCTCCATGAACGCAAAGTCGGCGGGATTCTCTGTGAGAGCAGCGTTGCCACCATCAATGATCCGGTCGTGGTGATTGGAATTGGCCTCAATGTGAATGTCCCTCCGCTATCTTTCCCCGAAGAATTGCAACCAATTGCGGCCTCATTAATGGAAGCCTCGCGACAACCGATCGACCGCAATCGGCTCATTGCGCAACTGCTCCTGGAGCTTGAACAGTGTCTTGGCGAGCTTCGATCTTCTGGATCTGTCCGCCTGCGACAGGCCTATACGGCTCGCTGTGCCACGTTGGGGCGCCACGTTCGTGTCCTATTCACGAATGATCATCCGATCGTCGGCATCGCAGAGGCGCTTTCTGCCGACGGCGCCCTACAAGTGAGAACTGTGCCGCCGCACCCTCGTTCACAACCGATGCTGCTTGTCGATGTCCGTGCAGCCGATGTCATCCATCTGAGAGAGTAGCGAAAATGCAGTAGGCCGGGTAGAATGGGTACGATGCTCTTAGCGGTCGACATCGGGAATACCAACGTGGTCGCAGGGATCTTTGACGGATCGACTCTGCTGACCCATTGGCGGTTGGCGACCGATCCCAAGACCACAGCCGATGAATATGGCGTCTTGTGTCTCAGCCTCATGGCCCGAGACGGGCGCCTCCCAGCGCACATCACCGGCGCGATCATCTCTAGTGTCGTTCCCGCCCTCACGGAGACGTTTGAGTCGATGGTTGAAACGTCCTTTGGCTCCACCCCGATCACCGTTTCTCCCGACATGGATACGGGTCTCACGCTGAAATACTCGAATCCGAAAGAGATCGGAAGCGACCGTATTGTGAATGCGGCGGCGGCTTATGAGAAGTTTCACCGTGATCTCATCATCGTCGATTTCGGCACCGCGACGACGTTTTGTGCTGTCAACCGAGATGGAGAGTATCTCGGAGGGGTGATCGCACCGGGTCTGACCATTTCCGCGGAGGCGCTGTTTACCAGGGCGGCGAAGTTGAGCAAAGTTGAGCTCGCTCGGCCTAAGACCGTCATTGGAACCGATACCGCCAGCAGTATTCAGTCGGGGCTCATCTTCGGCTATGCCGGTCTTGTGGACAGGCTTGTTCAGCGGATGGAACGGGAAATGGGGCGCACGTCATATGTGATTGCCACGGGTGGATTGGCCTCAGTGATCGCGCCGGAGGCGCGATCGATTCAACATCTGGAACCGTTTTTGACCCTTCATGGGCTCGAACTCCTCTATCGCCGCGCCCGAGGCGCGAGTCTGACGCAGTGGGTCTAGTCTTCTTCGTGCCCACGTAATTTTATTTTCCCCTTACCCGTTGACTTCTCTCCTCCTATGGATATCTCCACGCTTGTATAGGTATCAGGATGAGTAACGATCAAGAACAGAAAAAACCAAACGCCAATACAATCGAGAACTTAGAGGAAACTTCTCCGGTTATGGACGCAACAGGCTCCTCAGTTCAGGATGAACTAGCCAGTAAGACTGAAGAGTGTACAGCGCTCAATGACAAGTACCTCCGGCTGGCTGCGGAATTTGAAAACTACAAACGGCTGATACAGCGCGACCAGCGTGAGCAGATTCGATTCGGGAATGAACAGATTCTCAAAGAGCTGCTGCCGGTGGTTGATAACATGGAGCGGGCGATCAAAGCGGCTCGAACAAGCGGTGGCGGTTCATCGCTCGTGCAGGGTGTGGAACTGACGCTCAAGCAACTCTCCGGGACCCTGACTAAGTTCGGCGTGCAAGCGATCGAAACAGCAGGCCAGGAGTTCGACCCAAGCGCTCATCAGGCCGTTTCGTACGGGCCATCGAACGATGTGCCGGCCAACAACGTATTGGACGAATTTCAAAAAGGGTATCGATTGCACGATAGAATTCTACGGGCGGCCATGGTCAGTGTGTCATCAGGGCCGGCCAATCCAAGCGAACATGATTCAACGACGCATTGACCTGATTCGGTCGTCGTTGTCGAGAAGGAAGGAGTTCACCAATGGGTAAAGTCATCGGTATCGATCTCGGGACCACCAATTCTTGTGTGGCGATTATGAGCGGCGGAGACCCCGTCGTGATCGCCAACGCCGAAGGGAGCCGGACTACTCCTTCCGTTGTCGGCATCACCGATAAAACCGAACGGTTAGTCGGACAAATTGCGAAACGGCAAGCAATCACCAACCCCGAGAACACCATTTACTCCGTGAAGCGCCTGATGGGCCGCAAGTTCAAGAGCCGCGAGGTCCAAGAGGCCATGAAGCGGCTTCCGTACAAGGTGGTTGAGGCCGATAACGGTGATGCCCATGTAGAGTTGCGCGGTAAACGCTATAGCCCACCGGAAGTCTCCGCCATGATTCTGCAGAAAATGCGGCAGACTGCCGAAGACTATCTTGGTGAAAAGGTCACTGAGGCCGTGGTGACCGTCCCCGCATATTTTGACGACAGCCAGCGCCAGGCGACCAAAGATGCCGGCCAGATTGCCGGGCTGAATGTCCTGCGTATCATCAATGAGCCGACAGCGGCCTCCCTTGCCTACGGTCTGGACAAGAAGAAAGACGAGCGAATCGCCGTGTACGACTTGGGCGGCGGCACCTTTGACGTTTCCGTTCTTGAAATCGGTGAAGGCGTCTTCGAGGTGAAATCCACCAATGGCGACACGTACCTCGGCGGTGATGATTTTGATCTCCGCGTGATGGATTGGCTGGTCGACGAGTTCAAGAAAGACCAGGGCATCGATTTGCGGAAAGACCGGATGGCGCTCCAGCGTCTGAAGGAATCGGCGGAACGGGCCAAGATCGAGCTGTCTTCGTCTCAGGAAACGGAGATCAATCTGCCGTTCATCACCGCCGATGCCAGCGGCCCCAAGCATATGGTCACCAAGCTCACACGGGCCAAGCTGGAACAGTTGGTCGATGATCTCATTCAACGCACGATTGAACCCTGCCGCAAGGCCTTGTCCGATGCGAGCGTCACGGCCAAGGATATTCAAGAAATCGTCTTGGTCGGCGGTATGACCCGCATGCCCAAAGTGATTCAGGTCGTGAAGGACTTCTTTGGAAAAGAACCGCATCGTGGGGTGAATCCAGACGAAGTCGTCGCCATCGGAGCCGGCGTTCAAGGCGGAGTTCTCAAGGGCGAAGTCAAAGACGTGCTGCTGCTCGATGTCACTCCATTATCGTTGGGCATTGAGACGCTGGGTGGCGTATTCACCAAGCTCATTGAGCGCAACACGACTGTTCCAACCAAAAAAAGCCAAGTGTTCTCGACGGCGGCTGATAGTCAAACAGCCGTCACTATCCGCGTGTTTCAAGGTGAACGGGACATGGCCAATGACAACAAACTGCTTGGGCAGTTCGACTTGGTCGGTATTCCTCCAGCGCCACGCGGCATGCCGCAGATTGAAGTGACGTTCGATATCGATGCCAACGGCATCGTGCATGTGTCGGCAAAGGATCTAGCCACACAGAAAGAGCAATCCATTAAGATCACAGCGTCCAGCGGGCTGAGTAAGGATGAAGTCGAGAAATTCGTTCGGGACGCGCAGTCCCATACGGAAGACGATAAGAAGCGCCGCAAACTAGCTGAAGCCAAGAACCAGGCAGATAATCTCGTTTATCAAACCGAAAAAAATATCACGGAATACGGTGACAAAGTCTCCGACGAGGAAAAAACGAAAATCCAGGATGCCGTCGCCGCAGTCAAAAAAGCACTCGAAGGCACCGATGCTGAGGCTATTGAATCGGCGACGCAGACACTCATGACGGCATCGCACAAGCTTGCCGAAGAGATGTACAAGAAAGCCGCCGCATCTCCTGGCCCGCAACCAGATACCTCGTCTTCCGGCAGCACCGGTGAGACCAAGACCGATGAGAAAGTTGTGGACGCAGAGTTTGAAGAAGTAGACAAAGACAAGAAATAGCATAGAATAGCGCTTCAGAGTGTCCGAGTTCTCGGTGTAATCGGGAACTCGGACGGTTTCTTACTTCCTACGCAATGGCGGCCGTGTCAAAACGCGACTACTACGAAACTCTCGGCGTCGATAGAAACGTATCCGACGACGAGCTGAAAAAAGCCTATCGCAAGCTCGCGCGCCAGCACCATCCAGATCTCCATACCGGCGACCAGCAGAAAAAAACAGCCGAAGAGAAGTTTAAAGAAATCAACGAAGCCTATGAAACGCTGAGTGATCAGGACAAGCGGAAACGCTACGACACGTTCGGTCATGCTGGGGCACAACAGGGTGGGCCTGGTTTTGATGGGTTTGATTTCAACCGTGGCGGATTCGGAGAGGTGTTCAACGATATCTTCGAGGATTTTTTTGGCCAAGCCCGAGGAGGCGGGGCACCTCGCGCCGAACGTGGCAACGATCTCCAATACAACCTCGAGGTTGAGTTCGAAGAGGCTGTGTACGGAAAAGAGGCCAAGCTCAAAATCCCACGTTGGGAAATCTGCATCGACTGCAAAGGAACGGGTGCCAAGTCAGCGGCGTCCATCAAGACATGCGCCAGCTGCAAAGGTGCTGGTCAAATTCGATTTCAGCAAGGGTTCTTCAGCGTCAGCCGTCCATGCGGTCAATGTGAAGGCGCCGGTCACTTTGTCACGGAACCCTGTGCAACCTGCCAGGGACGTCAACGGGTTTACAAAGAACGCACTATTGCCGTCCATATTCCAGCCGGTATTGAGACCGGCATGCGACTTCGTCTTTCCAATGAAGGAGAGCATGGCCCCAATGGTGGCCATCCCGGCGACCTCTACGTGGCAGTTACTGTCAGACCCCATAAAATTTTTCATCGCAAGGGGCTCGATATCGCCTGTGATGTGCCGGTCAATCTCGTCACGGCCGCGCTCGGCGGAAAAGTGGAAGTCCCGACTCTCACGGGCGCAACCGTCATCAAGGTGCCGCCTGGCACACAACATGACAAGGTCCTTCGGATTAAAGGGATAGGGGTTCCCAGCCTGAAGGGTGGATCGACAGGCGATCAGGTCTATACGATCAAAGTTCAAATCCCCACCAAATTAACAGCCCGACAGAAAGAACTCCTGATGGAGTACGCGAAAGAAAGTGGCATGACTATGGAAGCCAACGGCGACGGATTCTTCGATAAGATGAAAACCTTCTTCGAGTAGTCTCCCCTACCCATCCGGGTTAATCCCCCTGAGTCCCTCATGCCTGTGTTGTTTGTTTCCCCTGAGTGCATCGATCAGCAGACCATCGTGGTCACCGGCGATGTGCTCGTGCATCTCCGAGACAGTTTGCGCATCACAGTCGGCGAGACTCTGTGGCTCAACAGTGGACAGGGCGCCAAGTTTCGCGTTGAAATCACCGATGTGTCCAAACGAGCGGTCACTGCACATATTCTCGAAACGATCCAGGAACCACCTCACCAGACACCTCGCCTAATCCTCGGCCAATCGCTGCTTAAGGGGGAAAAGATGGACTGGGTGATTCAGAAGGCGACTGAACTCGGCGTGAGCAAGATCGTGCCGATTGAAAGTCAGCACAGTGTGGTACAACTGAAAGCCGATCGCGTGGATCACCAGCTCTCCCGTTGGCAACGAATCGCCCTAGAAGCCGCCCAGCAATCCGAACAGTGGCGTATCCCCACCGTCGCGACGCCACAATCTCTCTCAGTCCTTCTGACCAGCGTGGCGACCGGCATGCTCACACTCATGCTTGTTGAGCGGCGGGACGGGAAGAGTTTGCAAACGGTCAACCTACCGCAAGATGC
Organism: Nitrospira sp.; assembly: GCA_029865345.1. Taxonomy (GTDB): domain Bacteria; phylum Nitrospirota; class Nitrospiria; order Nitrospirales; family Nitrospiraceae; genus Nitrospira_D. Next base: position 2,121 of record JAOUHD010000085.1, on the reverse strand, counting down.
GACCGGCTCCATACTGATCTTGATCGGACCAGAGGGTGGCTGGAGCCAAGAGGAAGCGCAGATTGCCGAGCAGGCAGGAATCCAGCCCATTACCCTTGGTGAGCACATCCTGCGAGCAGAAACAGCCGCCATCTCAACCATCAGTATCCTCCAATCACGCCTTGGCACACTGAGCTGAACGAGATTGGCAGCATTGACCAGCGGAACAATGTGGCGCTGTGATTGTGCATCGCTTCTCTCGTATATATCTCTCAGTGTCGTGGATGCAGCCAGATTCCCACCGATCATACTGTCCGAAATTTCGAGGTCTCCTCTATGATCGGGGCGCTGCAGGTTCTGTATCCGCCATTGAGTATCGGGCTGTTGATTTCGGAGCGATTAGTCAGTGATTATGAATCGAACAGGCGCTTGCACGCGATAGGCTGGCTGACAGCTGTGAGGCTTGTGCCATCGACGGGAGCGAGCGTGGGGACGCTGCATTCGATCAGGGGTCTGGCTGGTTGCTAGAGGGGTGGACATTCGCATGTTCGATTGGTTGACTCAATCAGAGATGTGGATCGCGCTGGGCACGCTGACGGCCCTCGAAATTGTCCTCGGGATCGACAATATCATCTTTATCTCCGTCCTCGTGAGCCGACTTCCTCAGCACCAGCGAAACCTAGCACGCCGTCTTGGGCTAGGCCTTGCGATGATCGCACGACTGGGATTGCTCTCCTCTATTTCGCTTGTGATGGAGCTGACGGCTCCCTTATTCACGATACTGAGTCAAGCGATCTCAGGGCGAGATCTGATTCTCATCATTGGTGGGCTATTTCTCCTCGCGAAAGCCACTCACGAAATTCATGAAAGCGTAGAGGGCGAGGATGACCAAGCAGCCTCGTCGGTTCCAGCCAATTTCGGGATGATGTTGTTGCAGATCACTGTGCTAGATCTCGTCTTCTCGTTAGATTCTGTCATCACGGCCGTTGGTCTCGTTGATGACGTCTCCGTCATGGCGACGGCGATCATCGTAGCCGTGCTCGTCATGTTGTTCGCCGCCCGTTCGATCGGTGAATTCGTCGATGCCCATCCAACGATCAAGATACTCGCGCTATCGTTCCTAATTCTTGTCGGAGTGACTCTGATGGTGGAAGGGTTTGATGTCCACGTCCCGAAGGGGTATATCTACTTCGCGATGGCCTTCTCAGTTGCCGTAGAGATGATCAACCTGCGAATCCGCGCACGTACTTACCCACCCCGTAAACTGCACAACCGTTACGCAAGCGGCAAGACAGAAGGTCCAGCCCAAGACCACTGATATCGACCTCACGGCAGCCATACAAGCCGATCATCTTGCTTCTTGGAGATGGTGTAGACAGATGGCCAGGCAGACTGGGCTGGGTGTCTGGGAGAAGGTCGTGATGATAGAGGTGCTGCCAATTGTTCGAGCGACTGCCCTTCCGCATTGATCCCCAACCACAGTTCAATCGCCGCGCCGAGCAGCATCATGCCTCCGCCCAGCAGATATCCATAGAAAACGCTCGTCATCGATGTTTCGATGAGCTTCCCGTAGAGCCACGGCGCCGCCACACCGGCCCCTTGTGCCACGATAAAGAAAAAGGCGATGGCCATGGCTCGGATCTCCATCGGAAATATTTCACTCACCGTCAAATAAGCGGCACTGGCCCCGGCCGATGCAAAAAAGAAGATCAGCGACCAGAGCATCATATGCTGAGTGAGCGTCAAGGAGCCTATCCAAAACAGATATACCGCAAACCCCAAAAGGAGACCAGCGAGGCCGTAGGTCAAGCTGATCATGGGTTTGCGGCCGACCGTGTCGAAGAGTCGACCTAATAGCAGCGGGCCCAAGAAATTGCCGAGTGCGAAAGGCAAGAGGTAGAGTCCGATGGTGCTGCTGAGCACGCCGTAATATTTCGTTAGTAGTAACGGATAGGTGAACGACACCGCATTATACATGAACGATTGTGTGACCATCAGTCCGCGCATTGTTGCCATAGAAATCCGACAGTCCAGCGTAGACTCTGGACATGGATACAAGAACACGCATCATTGTCGCAGCCGAACTGGCGACTCAAGGGTTCTCGGTTTCCGCCATTGCGCACCAGCTGGACCGTCATCGAG
>JAOUHD010000220.1 GCA_029865345.1 Nitrospira sp. | reverse complement strand
TCAGTGCCTCCCGAATGGTTTATTTCTGGCCACGAAGTGCGCATTGCTAGGAATGCGCGAAAACATCGCAAAGAATACGCATGAGCCACTATTAGTGGTGGCTATTCTAAGATGGCACATACGCCTAAAAAGTGGGCAGTTTGATAAATAGACATGTCATTTGAGCATAGCCCGACAAAGAAACAGACTTATTCACAAGGTTATCCACAAAAGGTGGGGACCACGGCGTGAGGTCTTGCTCTGACCTTTCACGGTCCATGGGATGCCTGATAAATCGCCTTCAAATTCGGATCTCTCTGCTCGTTTCTTGACACCCTTCGTGTATTTCTCCGACAATCTAGCCGATCCTGTGATCTTTACGCGCAAACCTTTGTGGCGATGAGTATGCGCTCTCACCAAGTAATCCGCAGCTCATGACTTGAGGTTCACTGCCATTACCAAATCCGGTCGGTATTTATAGATTTCTTGAGGTAGTCATGAAACGCGTTTACGCAACGCTTGCTGTCGTCGCTTCAATGTTTTTAGCGGGGTGCGCGTCCCACGCTGATAAGTCCGCAGGAGGGTCGGATCGATCCGCACGGGTAACTGCGGGCGGGTACACGCAAGAAGGCTGTCTGCTCAATCTGAAGCTGACCGCGCGCGAAAAGAGCGTACGATTGATACCCGACGACGTGCACGTAGACGCAAATTGGCTCATGCTTATTTTCCCATTCTTGAATCAGGAAGCCTATCGGTGCTCGGGAAGTTTCATCGAACGAGTAAAACGGCCTACGAGTAAAGATCCGCTCTACCCAATCGAGTAATGCCGGCAGAGACTCGTCTCACAGAGTTCGCCGCTGTGACTGGTCTCGCCTGCCGATGTGGCAACAGCCAGCAGATGGTGGACGAACAGGCATCACATTAGGTGAACGGCTTCACAGCCCCGTTGCAAAGTGAATCAGGAAGGCGATAGGATTCTTTCTTTGTTTCCCCATTTACAGAGAGGGAAATCGCCAACATCGATTGAGAGTTCAACACAGGCGCTTCCGCCTGTGCCTCATGAGCGGATTTCATGGACACATGAGTCTATTGAAATCCGTTGATGGAGCGTGACTTCATTTATGGTCACTGCATCTTTGCAGCTTGGGGGTGAGACATGATCATCAAAACATTATCCGCCTTCACGCTTATATCCCTCACCATGTTATGCGGAGTTGTGCCGGTTTCCATGGCTGTGGGAGCTGCAGACGGCCAGTCGCCACACGACGAATTGAGCGTAACGAGAAACCATCTCCTGCAAGCCAAGCAAAAGATCGATGAGCTCGAGCGACAACTCGCCGCCGGCAATCTGGAGAATGCAAAACGGCGGATCGGTGAGTTGGTTATCCAACTCCATGCCAAAGATAGTGAGATCACAGCCCTACGATCCAACTCCTACGAGAACTCCAAGAAGCTTCGAGAGGATCTTGCGTCACAAACTGAGGAGCTCAACCAGGCCAAACGTCGCGTCGCCGAAGTTGAGCAACAGCTGACGACGGGAAAAGGGCAAGAATTGACGCAGGCCAAACGCCGCGCAGCCGACGCCGAACAACAGACAGCTAAAAAAGACCAGGAACTGGTGCAGGCTAAACGCCGTGTCGCCGAAATCGAACAACAGATGGCGGGGAGGGAGCAGGAGCTGGCGCAGGCTAAACGTCGCGTCACCGAAACCGAACAGCAGATAGCAGGAAAAGACCAGGAACTGACACAGAATAAACGCCGAATTGCCGAAGTCGAACAACAGATGGCAGGAAAGGAGCAAGAACTGGCGCAGGCCAAACGTCGCTTTGCCGACGCCGAACAGCAGACGGCGCGGAAAGAGCAAGATCTGGCACAGGCCAGACGCCGCCCAGCCGAAGCAGAACAACTGACGGCATCGGGGAAAGAGCAAGATCTGGCACAGGCCAAGCGTCGCCTAACTGAAGTTGAACTACAGATGGCGGGGAAAGAACAGGAACTGGCCCAGACTAAACGCCGTGCAGCTGAAGTTGAACAGCAGACGGCGCGGAAAGAGCAAGAACTAGCGCAGCTCAAGGACGACCTCAAACAAGTCACGCAAAAGCTGGAGAATCTCAATCCTCAACTCATGGCAAGAGACACGGAACTCGCACGCACGAAGCAATTGTTGACAGACCTCGAACGCAATGCGTCCAAGCAAACCGAGCCAGCTGCTGCCCAAGAAGACAGCGGTGCCGACAAAAGCACGATTCCGCTGCAATCGCTCGATCAGAACCTAGCCGTGACTAACCTCCTCCCATCCCCCCCCGCGCTTGCAGATGACACAGAATCCTCATCAAGTAGCGACCTCGGTAAGATGAGCGAGAGTCTCGCGAGCCTCTTACAGCCCGAACTCAAGAAGGGCAGTGCGACGTTGAGGCAGCGAGGCAATAAATTGACCCTCGCGTTTGCAGCCGCTGAATTGTTCCCCACCGGTGAGGCTGCGGTTACCCTCGGAGGCACCTCATTGCTCGAGCGGATCGGAGCCGTCTTGCACGGATTCCGTTACCAGAACATCGAAGTTGCCGGCCATACCGACAACGCGCCGCTCCGGAGCGACCCTCGGAAGGGCTTTCGGGATAATATCGAACTCTCCCGGACCAGGGCTGAACGTGCCATTCAAATATTGATCAACGGAGGGCTTGAGGCCGACCGAGTCAAAGCCATGGGGTACGCCGATAGCAAACCGATCGCGGCCAATGACACGGAAAAAAACCGGAGTAAGAACCGTCGAATAGAAATCGTGATTACGCAGTGGTCAGAGTCAGGTGGCACTGTGGGTGACACGAAGGCGCAGGTCGGTAAGAAACTCCAGGGCTTCCCTACTCAAACAGTGACCCATCGCTGACAGGGTGAATCTGCCCCTGTCTCCTCCTGTTCGATGACGGGAGGAGCTCCTGAAGACTCCTCCCAATGAAGATCCCCGCAGCAAGCTAGACCTGCGATCGACAGCAGGAGAATGTCGTGCTACGCATGGCCGTGGAAAAGAAAACGGGGACATCCCAGATCGCACCGAGGACAGCCCCGGTCTCGAGGAGAATGTCCCCGACATTCGGCTCAATGCCCGATTAGAAATCGCCGGCTTTGACGTAGGGGTGACTCCAGAGCGTGATCTGGAGCAGGCAGGACTTGACCCATGCCGCATACATCTTCTCAACGTCCTCGGCCGAGTGGCCCTTCTTCGCGAGAAAGGGCTTCAATGTAACGGTCACTGGGAAAATGAGCGCGAAGAGATCGCGAAACGGCACGATCGCCGCTGATGCCGCCGCCCCGTCCGTCTGGTTCTTCTTCGTGCGATGATGACGCAAGCCGATCTCATGTTGATAATCGAGCCACTTCTGGTCGTACTCCGCACGAGCCGTGTCGAGAATCCACTGGCCGAATCGCTTACGCACCCCGCCCAAATAATCGCCGAGCGGCTTGCCGTCACTTTTACCGAGGAACGATTGGAGCAGATGGGGCTGGGATCCGACGAAGCCGTACCACACGTCCAAAATGGCTTCCACCTGGTCCTTCACCACATCGTGCGAGAGACGTAAATACTTCACGTCCTCCTCGCCGAATAA
>JAOUHD010000084.1 GCA_029865345.1 Nitrospira sp. | reverse complement strand
CTAGGAAGTGCGGCTCCTTGCCGCTCCTTGCTATACTCATAGCAACCACCCACAGAGGAGTGACCACCGATGTCGGCACAGGGAAAAGATTCGATCATTCTGTTGATCCATTGCAAAGACCGTAAGGGCATCGTGGCGCGCGTGTCGGGATTCATTCATGATTTCGGCGGCAACATCCTGGATTCCGACCATCACACTGACAAGGACACAAACGATTTTCTTATGAGAATGGAGTTCGCCACGGAGGGATTCCAGATCCCCCCAGACGACATTCCGTCCGCCTTTGCTCCGATTGCGAAAGTTTACGAGATGCACTGCGAAGTGTATCCATCCAGCCGACGAACCCGTGTCGGTCTACTAGTTTCGAAACAAGATCACTGTCTCGCCGACCTCCTCCAGCGGCACCGCCGAGACGAACTGCACATCGATATTCCCGTCATCATTTCGAATCACGACACCTGCGCGAGCTGGGCTGAGCTCTTCAACATTCCCTTTGCCGTCTATCCCATGACGAAGGAGACCAAGCCCCAGCAAGAACAACAGGTCTTAGCGCTTCTGAAAGAGCACCGGGTGGAGCTCGTGGTGATGGCTCGCTATATGCAAATCCTCACTGCGGAGTTTTTGGCTCAGGTCGGTTGCCCAGTCATCAACATTCACCATTCCTTTCTGCCGGCCTTTATCGGAGCCAATCCCTACCGGCAGGCCTACGACCGCGGCGTCAAGATCATTGGGACGACGGCGCACTACGCGACCCAAGATTTGGATGAAGGGCCGATCATCGAACAAGACGTGATTCGCATCGGACATCGAGATACCGTGGACGATCTCGTACGGAAAGGACGCGACTTGGAGGAAGTCGTGCTGGCGCGCGCCGTGCGGCGACACATCGAACGGCGTGTGTTAGTCTACGGCCGAAAGACGGTCGTGTTTGATTGAATCAGTGACGATCCAACAATAGTAGAAGAGAAAGGGGAACGGATTGATACCCGTTCCCCTTCTGTTTGAAACCGAGGACACGATGTTAGATCTTCGCTGACAGAAACAGTGATCCCCCACGGCGGTTGATCAGCATCAGGATGCTGTCCCCCTTCTTCAAATCTGAAGACACCTTTTCAAATTCCTTTACGGACTTGACCGGCCTCCGATTGACCTCTTGAATGACATCACCAGGTACGAGTCCGGCCTTTTCCGCACCGCTGTCCGGGTCAAGGCTCGTCACGACGACTCCCTGAGCCCTTCCTTTGATGCCCAACTCGCGCGCGGTGTTCTGATTCAAATCCTCGACAGACAGACCGGCCAAGGCGTAGTCATGTTCACCACTTTCTACCTTCTTTGCAACTTTCTCCAGCTCCGGCTGCTCCCCGATCCGCACGGTCAGATCACGCGCGCGCCCATCGCGCATGACCTTCACCGGGACCTTGCTGCCGACTGGAGTCCTGGTGACCATCCGTTGCAGTGCGACACCATCCTCAATCAGGATCCCCTGATACTCAATGATCACATCGCCCTGCTTAAGTCCAGCCTGGTCAGCCGGGCTGTCTTCCTTGACGTCGCTCACCAAGGCGCCTTTCGAATCCTTCATACTGAAAGACTTTGCCAGATCCTGGTTCAAGTCTTGAAGACCGATCCCCAGATACCCTCGGACCACCTTACCGGTCTTAACAAGGCTCTCATAGATTGGCTTGGCCATCGTTGTTGAGACCGCAAAGCCGACTCCTTGATACCCACCCGTCTGCGAAAAGATGGCCGTATTAATACCGACGAGCTCACCTCTGGTGTTTACCAGTGCCCCGCCTGAGTTACCGGGGTTAATGGCGGCATCCGTCTGAATAAAGTCTTCATACTGCGTGATCCCCATATGGCCGCGGCCAACAGCACTGACGATCCCGAGCGTCACGGTAGAATTCAACCCGAAGGGATTGCCGACCGCCAAGACATACTCACCGACCTGCAGTTGTGACGCATCGCCCCATGGTATGGCGGGAAGACTGCTGGCGTTGATCTTAACCACAGCGAGGTCGCTCTTCGGATCAGCTCCGATAATCTTGCCCTTGAATTCCCGCTTGTCGGGAAGAGTGACGCTTACTTCATGAGCCTTGTCGATCACATGATTGTTGGTCAAAACATATCCGTCAGCCGAGATGATCACGCCTGATCCCTGACCCCTTCGAGGTCCCCAATGTTCCCCGGGAGGTTGCGGCCCCCGACGCCGTGGGTCGAAGGGTTTGCCGAAAAATTCCTCCATACGGTCTCGTAGTTCATCAGGGAGAGGTGATCCGTCCGAAACCCTTTCAGTCATGACCGTCGTAATATTGACAACCGCTGGTGTAACTTGCCTTGCGACGTCCGTGAACCCGTTCGCGGGAGTTGTGATGACCGCGGCCGCTGGAGTTGAAGTCGGCGCACTGGATGCCTGGGACGCACTAAACGAGTACCCACCCCAAACCAGGATTCCACTCATGAGACCGATTCCGATCGCGGAACCGACCTTCCTACGCAGATGTGATGACATACGCCCTCCCCATAGGCTGGTTCATTGGAAACCCGTGATTACCCAGTTCTTACGATCGGGTAACCCCTGCCTTGCAGTCGCAAGGAACATAACAACCTAGGATGAGAACAAGATTAACCAACGATTAAAGTTCACTAAGCAGTGGGAGGAGCGAGCGGTAAGACAACGGTGAAGGTTGATCCCTGGCCGAGATCGCTTTTGACTTCTACCCGGCCCTTGTGCAACTCCGCGATCCAGGAACAGATGGCGAGACCGAGACCTGTCCCCTTCTTGGTGTGGCCTCGGGCAACGTCGGTGCGGAAGAAGCGTTGGAAAATCTTCTTGTGATCGGCAGGGGCGATGCCAATCCCATAGTCTGTCACCGACAGCCTGGCCTCCCGACCGTCATTCAACAGCGCGATCTCGACCTTGCCACCGGAATACGAATACTTCATCGCATTTTCGACGAGATTGAGCAGCAGTTCACGAAGCCGCAAGTCGTCGCCCTGAACCACCACTGGCATGACGGTTCCCAGCAGAACTTCGATATTGCGGTCCTGCGCAAGCAACTTGGCCTGACGATGAATATCCTCCACCAGCGACTCCATGGCGACAGGCAGCGACTCCACTCTGACTTCACCCATGTCGGCACGTGAGAGAAACAACAGTTCGTCGACGATTCGCGTCATTCGATCGATTTCTTCCAGATTGCTCTCCAGCACCGATTTATAGTCGTCGAGCAAACGAGGTCGCCGCAGCGCCAGGTCTGTTTCGCCTTTCATCACCGTCAGAGGAGTCCGCAACTCATGCGAGGCATCGCTGGTGAATTGACGAATCTGGCGGAACGACGTATCCAGCCGGCCGATCATATTGTTGAAGGTGGCGGCCAGGCGGCCGATTTCGTCGTGAGCCGCCGGCATGCTCAGGCGTTGACTCAAGTCCCCAGCGGCAATGCGCTGCGCCGCAAGGGTAATCTTATCGACAGGCCGTAACGCGCGTCCCGCCAAGAACCATCCCCCTGCCAGAGACACAGCCAGGGCGATGGGGATTGCCACAACCAGCAGCACCAGGAAGCGCTGGAGTGTCTCTCCAACCGATTCCATCGACGTACCGACCTGCACGATGTACAGGAGATTGCCTCGATACATGATCGGCACGGAAATCAGCCTCAACGGAGGCTCCTTGGGATACTTGGCCGACTCAAAAACTCTCTGTCCGGCAAACGCGGCATCAAGGGCGGTTCGGCTCAGCGGAACTTCGTGTTGTTTGATATTCGGAGAACGGATCGTGATCGTGCCAGAGGGGCTGAAGATCTGGAAGAACTTATCGATTCGCGTCAGTTCAGGAAATTGCGAGAGCAGTTCCTCTTCGTTGATCAGTGGAAGAAATCCTCGCTCTTCGAGCGACCGCACCGCCGTCATGGCCGTATCTTCCAACGATTCATCGACTGTGTCGCGGAGACTTCTCGCTGTAATGGCGTACAGCACTACGGAGAAAATGATCAAGACCAGGGCTAGGGCGGTCCCATACCACAGGGTCAGCCGGACGCGTAGCGGCATGGATCAGCTCCTGCTCGGTGGTGACGACGTCGTGCTGTCGGTTTGCTGTGCCTCAAGTCACTGAGTACGCGCGGGGCTTGTGTCAGGTTCACGCTAGTCGGCCTTCAGCATATACCCGCTACCGCGAATGGTATGGATCAGTTTCTTGGTTCGGCCTCGATCGATTTTGTTCCGAAGGTAGTTCACATAGACATCGATGACGTTCGTAAAGGTGTCGAAATCTTGATTCCACACATGTTCGGAGATCATGGGCCGAGTGAGGACGCGGCCGGTGTGACGCATCAGATATTCGAGTAAGGCATACTCTTTCAGCGTCAAATCGATGCGTTGTCCACCTCGGGTGACATCACGGGTTGCTGGGTTGAGCATCAGATCATCCACCTGAAGAATCCCTGGGCTTTCGGATGCTCCACGACGCAACAGGGCTCGAACACGCGCCAAGAGTTCATCGATCGCGAACGGTTTGGTCAGATAATCATCGGCACCGGCATCCAATCCTTTGACCCGCTGGTCGATCTGGGATTGCGCCGAGAGAATCAGCACCGGTGTGTGGACCCGTTCGCGACGGATATTCTTCAGCACATCCAGACCAGACATTGAGGGCAGCATCACGTCGACGACTAGGAGATCGTAGTTGGTCGCTAGAACCATTTCTAATCCCTTGGCTCCGTCCTCACAGAGATCGACGGCATAACTCTCTTCTTCGAGCGCCCTCTTAATAAAACAACCGACTTTGGTTTCATCTTCTATGACAAGCACACGCATACACACCCCAACAAATATTGAGCAGCGGGGTGATTATACCAGACCGATGGCTGTGAATCTTGAAGCGTACAGTGGCTCTCACTCGTCACGAAGCGGGGACTTAGGTCGAATCGCCGGGGAAGGTCTGTTCTAGAGAGGTAATCATGGGCTTGCCATCGCGGATCGTGAAGACCAACGCTTCCTCGCCTTCCGTTTTGAATTCTCGATTGGCCTGGCGAAGCGTCTCAGTCGACTTGAAGGAGACTTTCGCGCTCCGTTCATCGATGGCCAACGACACAGACGTATTCGTCCGAGTGAAGTCGTGGGCGCTGGGAAAGGCGAAACTCATGGCGAGAGTCTTCCGGTAATCTTCCCGCGTCAGCATGGCCATCTGTTGTTGCGGGCCTTGTTTTAGATGAATGGTGATGGTCGCGTCGTGAGCAATGTGGCGCAGGACGCCGTCGACATCCTTTCGTCGAACAGCTTCGTCGAGTGCGTTGAGAAGATGGTCGATCCCTTCACGATTCAGACGGACATCGGGCTGAACGGGCTTCACCTGCGAATCTGTGAGAACCACGCTGGGCTGACTTGTCGGTAGATGGGGAGCCAGAAACTTGTCGACCAGACTCTGATCCTTGAACATCATGTACCCTGCGTATCCGATGGCCACTGTGGTGCCCAGCACAAAGAGAATGACGATGGCTTTTACCATCGAGAAGCGTGGCAGCGCTCGCTTCCCGGCTCTCTCATCGGTCCCCTGCTTCGTGGCGACCATAGGTCAGCTCTCCGGACTGAAGAATATGAGGTAACAATAGCGTGAATTTTGTGAAAAGCAATCAAAGCCGGCGGCTCTGCAGGCCGATGTACTCTGCGGAGCACGTGCCGAGCCCGACGGCTGCTTCAGACAAGGCCTCCTCTCAACACAGCCATTGTCATGACGATGAAATCATCTCCGGAAAGCGGGTCTAGTCTCTTGGAAAAATAGCGGATCGCGTGGTACCCTGCGAGAGTAACGAGGTACTACTCAACCCGTTCTCTATGAGCTAACCAGAGGGTAGCCGACTCCATGACCACTCAGAATTGGCGTCAACCGACCGACGACTTTATTCACCGACACCTGGGTCCCACCAGGGCCGATATTCAGGAGATGCTCGCCACGTTAGGCCTACGCTCGCTCGACACATTGACCGATAACGCCATTCCTCCTGATATTCGATTTCGGCGAGCTCTTGACGTTCCAGCCGGTGACGGCGAGCAGGCCGTCCTGGCCCGCCTGAAAGATATCGCGTCCCAAAATAAGGTCTATCGCTCGTTGATCGGCATGGGGTACTACGACTGCGTCACCCCGGGCGTGATCCAGCGAAACATTCTCGAAAACCCGGCATGGTATACGCAATACACCCCATACCAAGCTGAGATTTCACAAGGCCGCTTAGAGGCGCTCGTGAACTTCCAGACCATGGTGGCAGACTTGACCGGTCTCCCGCTGGCGAATGCCTCGCTGTTGGATGAAGCAACCGCTGCAGCCGAAGCGATGGCGATGTGCTACACGATCGCCCGCAATGCGGGCGAGGATCGAACGGAATTTTTTGTTTCGCGCGACTGCCATCCACAGACCTTGGCAGTGTTGCAGACCAGAGCCGAGCCTCTGGGTATCGTCATCAAGACCGGTGTCGCCTCGTCCGTTGATTGTTCGCGTCCTCAGCTGTGCGGCCTGTTGTTGCAGTACCCGGCCACGGACGGCTATGTGAGTGATTTCAGCACATTGGTCACGCAGGCGCATGAGGCCGGTGTTCTCGTAGCAGTTGCCACCGATCTTCTCGCCCTGACCTTGCTCCGCTCGCCCGGGGAGTTCGGTGCCGACATTGCCGTCGGTTCGACACAGCGCTTCGGTGTTTCGATCGGCTTCGGTGGACCCCATGCTGCGTTTCTGGCGACCAAAGAGGAATACAAACGGCAGGTGCCGGGTCGCCTCGTTGGTGTCTCGAAAGATGTGACCGGTAAACCAGCCATCAGGCTTTCGCTTCAAACGAGGGAGCAACACATTCGACGGGAGAAGGCCACCAGTAATATCTGCACGGCCCAAGTCTTGTTGGCCGTCATGGCCGCTATGTATGCGGTGTACCATGGGCCGGACGGGTTGCGTCGGATCGCCGAACGTGTACACGGCCTTACGTTGCTATTGGCGGAAGGACTGCGTCGGCTTGGATTCGACGTATTACCGAAAGTCTTCTTCGATACGATTCGGATACCGGTCCCCAAAGCTCAAGCCGATCAAATTGCGACCAGGGCGAACGAACAAGGAGTCAATTTCCGGCACTATGAAGACGGCTCCATCGGCATTTCACTCGATGAAGTCAGCTCCGAGGAAGAAGTGTATCGTCTCCTGCACATCTTCGTCGGGCATGACCAGTTGCCGTTCCGTCTTTCCGATCTCGCTGACGCCATCGATCTCAACTACGCGTCCCCCTTGGCCAGAACGAGTAAGTACCTGACGCATGAGGTCTTCCATCGCTACCACTCCGAGCACGAGATGCTCCGCTATCTCCACAGACTACAGGCCAAGGACCTGTCCCTCGTTCACTCCATGATCCCGCTGGGTTCCTGCACCATGAAGCTGAACGGCACCACGGAAATGCTACCGGTCACGTGGCCGGAGTTCGCTCGTTTGCACCCCTTCGCGCCGGCGGAACAAACGCGTGGCTATCGGACGTTGTTCGAACAGCTCGAATCGTGGTTGGCTGAGATTGCCGGATTTGCAGCGTTCTCGCTCCAACCGAACGCGGGGTCACAGGGCGAATATTCGGGCCTGATGATGATTCGGGCATACCATCGGGCGAAGGGAGAAACACACCGAGACGTCTGCTTAATCCCCGTATCAGCCCACGGCACGAACCCCGCCAGTGCCGCCATGGTCGGCATGACGGTCGTCGTCGTTGCCTGCGATCAGGACGGCAACGTGGATGTCGCCGACTTGGAGACCAGGGCCGCTCAATATCGAGATCGACTATCGGCCTTAATGCTCACCTATCCGTCAACTCACGGGGTGTTTGAGGCAAGCGTGCGGCGCATTTGCCAAATCGTCCATACCCATGGCGGGCAAGTCTATATCGACGGGGCCAATATGAATGCCATGGTGGGCCTCTGCCGTCTGGGCGACATCGGGGCGGACGTCTGCCATCTCAACCTCCATAAGACATTTTGTATTCCCCATGGAGGTGGAGGGCCTGGCGTGGGACCGATTGGAGTGGCACGGCATCTCGTGCCCTTTCTACCGGGACATCCAGTGATCAAGCTTGGCGGGCCTCAAGCCATCGGTCCCGTGTCGGCGGCCCCGTTTGGCAGTCCGAGTATTCTTCCCATCTCCTGGGTGTACATCGCCTTGATGGGGCGAGACGGATTGACCAAAGCCACACAAGTGGCCATTCTCAATGCCAACTACATGGCCAAGCGGATGGAAAAACATTACCCCATTCTGTATCGGGGCGATTCCGGATTGGTGGCTCACGAGTTCATCCTGGATCTCCGTGAATTCAAGGAGAGCGCCGGGGTTGAAGCGATGGATGTCGCCAAGCGATTGATGGACTACGGCTTCCATGCCCCAACCGTGTCGTTTCCCGTGGCCGGCACGCTCATGATCGAACCCACGGAAAGCGAAGCCAAGAGTGAACTTGATCGGTTCTGCGAAGCACTCATTCTGATCCGTGCAGAGATTCAAGAAATTGTCGATGGGCGCCAGCCGCGAACAAACAATGTGCTGAAAAACGCACCTCACACTGCGGCAGCCGTCACGGCGACGGAGTGGAATCGCCCCTATACCCGTGAGCAAGCGGCGTTTCCTGCACCCTGGCTGAGGAACAGCAAGTTCTGGCCGAGCGTGAGCCGCATCGACGAGGCCTACGGCGACCGCCATCTGGTGTGCAGCTGTCCGCCGATCGAGACGTATCAGAACTAGCAGGACCTCCTGTACCATGTCCGACCCCTGGCTGGCTCACCAGCCAGGGGCTTCGTTTGTACCTCTCCTTGCCTGATTTTCTAAATAAGCAGTACAGTACAGAGGATTCATCGCTGAGGAGGATATCCTATGAGCGACATCGGCCGTCGAGGCTTTCTAGTCCGGACTGGCTTGACCTTGAGCGCAGCAGTACTAGCTGGTGCCCAACCTCGCGCTTCTGCTGAACAGGCTACGTCATCAAGTCGATTGAAGAGTTGGGAAGACCTGCGAGCACAGTTTCCCCTCTCTCCACAGCTTATCCACTTAGCCGCGTTCTTCCTCGCTTCTCATCCCACACCAGTACGCGAAGCCATCGAACGGCACCGAGCCGGCTTGGACACGGACCCGATCGGCTATTGGTTTGAACATGAAGAGAAACAGGAGGCGCAAGTCCTCCAGGCGGCGGCTGAGTATCTGGGAGGCAATCCCACAGACATCGCCTTGACCGACAGCACGACAATGGGTCTCGGTCTGCTCTACGGGGGATTACAACTGCGTAGCGGGCAAGAAATCCTGACGACGACCCACGACCATTATTCGACGGAAACCGCGCTGCGTCTTCGCGCCGAACGGACAGGCGCCATGGTACGACAGATTCACCTCTATCGTTCTACCAAAACTGTGTCTCGCGATGAAATTGTCGATTCGTTGCGCAAGGGCATCACCACGATGACGCGCATTGTGGCTGTCACCTGGGTGCATTCCAGTACAGGGCTTAAACTGCCCATTCATGAGATGGCGCTGGCGATCCAGACCATCAATCGCTCGAGAGAAGAGAGGGACCGGATCATCTTCTGCGTGGATGGGGTCCATGCCTTGGGAGTTGAAGATTTCCGCGTTAGCGAACTCGGCTGCGACTTCCTCATCGCCGGAACCCACAAGTGGATGTTTGGTCCCCGTGGAACCGGTTTGGTTTGGGGCCACCCAAAAGCATGGCCGATCGCCAGGGCAACGATCCCGACCTTTAGCAGTCAGGCCTATGACCTCTGGATGGAGAACAAATCGTCAAAAGACCTTCCTCCATCAGTGCACATGACCCCCGGAGGGTTCCATTCGTTTGAACACAGATGGGCGCTGGGTGAAGCCTTCACCTTTCATCAGACCATCGGGAAATCAAAGGTGATGCAGCGGATCTACGAACTGAACCAGCAGCTGAAGCAGGGCTTGGCAGCCATGCCTCATGTCACCTTGCACACACCAGTATCACAGGATCTTTCGGCGGGAATCGTCTGTTTCGAGGTTGCCGGCATGGCGCCTCGCACAGTCGTGGAAAAATTCCGTCGGCGCGGCATTGTCGGCAGCGTCACGCCCTATGCAACGAAGTACGTCCGGCTCGCACCATGTCTTATCAACTCGCCCAAAGAAATCGAGACGACGCTGGCAGAGATCAGAAATTTGCGCGCGTCCTAGAGACCACGCTGCAGAGCAAGGTAGATACTTAGGATGAAGTCTGCTGCAGAAGGCTTGGTGTTTGTAGGGAGGGTGATCTCAACCTACGGCTCGTAGCCTTACTTCTCGCCACATTTCTTGAATTTCGACTCTTCGCACTGCTCAGCGATCTGCTGCGCCTTCGCGATTTGCTCCGGCGTCATGCGTGATGCCGTACGATCTCGGTCCTTCGTGATTTCAGTTTTCGACCCGCTACTCGACGACGCTATCGCCGCGCTGAACCACACATAGGCCAGAACCTGATTTGGTTGAACGCCCTGTCCCTTCGCATACATCTGTGCAAGTTCGTTTTGGCCTCCTGCATGGCCTTGGGCTGCCGCCATGCGATGCCATTTCAGTGCCGCCTGGTAGTCTTGATCCACACCCAGACCACTGCCATACAGCAGCCCTAGGTTATACTGAGCCCGTGCATCCCCACGTTGAGCCAAGGGGTAAAAGAGTCCCGCAGCGACCCTGAAATCTCCACGCTTCAACGCCTCATATGGCTCCTCCCCGGCCAGCGGTATCGACGGAGGTATCGTTTTCTTCGAATTACCACTCAACGATTCCACCGCTGCAGAGACGGTCGCACTAGTCAAGATCAAAACAGCTACGAGTACGACTAGCCTCATCGTGTACCACCTTTCAGCACCGTTAACAGCGTTGGAGTCCCGTGCTGCCCTCGGTGACAAGACAACCGAGCTTCCTCAGCCCCACTTATAGGGCAAACGAGGGACGAGCCCATTCTTGTCGAGCGAGGCCCAAATGTCATCAAAATATTGCTTTCGGCATTCACGCTGACAGATGGAAGGCTACGGGATATGGCTCCCCGTCGACGACTGAACGCAAGGTATAGTCGGGCTATTGGAAATATCGCTGACGCGATGAAAAACTCGCGGTGCAAGCACAGGCTGGTGTGGTGCCGAAGCCGGGATTTGAACCCGGACACCCTTGCGGGCGCTAGACCCTGAATCTAGTGCGTCTGCCAGTTTCGCCACTTCGGCATACAGGCTGCTGAAAATATTTCCCAGCGGCGTTCTCAGTCACCCATCCCCCTCAACGCACCAACCGCGTACGCCTCGGGGTCAAAACTCTTTGCGGCCTTGCTCTGATCCATTCCGAGCAACCCGACGTTAAGACCCAGACTGATGAACTACCAGGGAGACGGATTATCCTGAATTCTCCTCATCGGCGTCAAGCAAACGTTGGCCCCACCATTTCACAGTGCGGCACGGATGGCCGGCCCAGGCATGGCCCATTGCCCGAAGGTCGCGATCTCACGAGGATCGCCGCTGACGATAATGCGTTCACGTACGAGTCCGGCTGCAGCCAAGAGTGAAGGGGCGGCAATCCTCGGGGCTTCATCGACCATCAAGACATCGAAACGCACCCGGCTAAACAGGGGATCGCTTGCAACCCGTATGGGTGTGGCAGCGACGAGTCGACGATTCTGAATGAAGGCCTGGCGGTTTGGATGTTCTTCGGCTGCCAGTAACTCGCGGACCTTTTTGGTCCCCCCCAGTTTGGCGATCTGTTCTTGGAGTTCCTCGAACTCGGCCCGCCTCCCGCTGGGAACGGCCGCCTCCGGAGCCAGCTGCTGAATGCGGCCTTTGGCGAGATCGAGCTCTTTGTTCAGTTGATCCATCTGACCCTGATACAGCGCGCAGTATTGTTTGAGGGATTCTGCATTCTTCCCGACCGCTTGCATCGTCAGCCGTTGAAACAGAGGTAGGTGCTCGAAGTCCTTGATCGTCTTCTGGACATCGGCCATCTTCACTTGAAGGTCTCGCAATTGTGTGACGAGGCGCCATTCTAGTAAGCGGACTTCGTCCAGATCTTTTTGTTTCGCTTCCTTCTGAGACAAAAACGGGGCGAGCTCTCGGAAGCGGTCATACTTGTGTTTCAAGGAGGCCTTGTTGCCTTGCGATTTGGCATAAAATTGATGCATTTGGGCTTCGAACCCCAGTTCATGAAGATCGATGCCGCCGGCTTGCGAGGCAATCGGAAGTTCATACCGAGTGATCCACGTTGTGTGATTCAGTCCACCGGCCTTCATGGTGCGCCCCACCATCCCTACCATCTCATCGCACGCTAGGTGGTCCGGGCTGATTAGGAGGATGCGTTTGTTGGCTCGGATCAGCTCCATCGCTAGATTCCCCAGCTTTTGACGCCGGAAGGACCGGTCATCCGACCACACGGTCGTGAAGACGGATGAGGCGGAGGGGAAGGCCTCAGCCTCAACGTCCTGCATCTGCAACAGCGACGCCAATCGCTCGGTTGGCCCAAGATGATACAGGTCTGGCTTCGCCAACATATCTTTCAGACGGGAGGCTGACGTGCTCACAAGGCCGACCTGATCTGGAACAAGGGTCACAGAAGGGACGTCGCACCCAAGAGCATCAACTAGTTGGACGGATAGGCTGTTCCCGCCCTGCCGTAGGACAACTCCTTCCGTCGTATCCTCCTCATCGGCAGGGACGACGGATACCGGAAGGTCGACGGACAGTTGGACACCGGCAGGCACGATAAATTCGTACAGATGGAGCCCGCCGGTTGTGTGCACCAGACGACCTTGCGACGCCACGACGGGAGCATCTTGCCCTGTTTCGGTGAGACGGATTCGCTCCGCTTCAAGGCGGGTGATCCACCATTCGATGAGTTCTGTGCCTGTCATACCGGCTGACAACCTCTACACGTCATGGCAACGGAACGTCATGATAAAGGCCGATTGCAATGACTGTCCACCACTGGCGCTCAATGGTTACCCTTGTCTTCACGACCAGAACTTGTCTAGAATGAGCCGCTTCTATTAGCACTTGCAGGATGTTCAAAAAGGCCGTCCGGCGAGGCCGCAGCCAGTGAGATGCTGAAGCATACTTCTTCATGTGTTGAAGCGTTGATCGATGCGAGAACGAAGCTGGCTTGTTTTTTCAGCATCCTGCCGAGGAGGAATCTGTGAAGGGCTTGAGATTTGAACGAATTGCTACAGGTCGGCACTATAACGTGGTTTTCCACATCGGCAGCTCGTACGTGCCGGTGAGTGACGAGACCATTGATGAACTCAAGGAACAAAGCTTGGTGCCAGCCGAACGCTTTCTCGATATCCTCATCGACCGTGTCGGCTATTCATCCTACCTGAAGGATCAGATCCGAAACGAACTGAAGTCAACGGGCGATCCAACCACGCAGATCACCGTCCTCCAGGGCGCGATTAGAGAACTGTAGAAATCTCTCTTCTGGAATCCTGTATTCGGGATATTAATCCTCCCGTTCTTTTTCCGCCTAACAGCCCCGCGTAAGCATCTCATCTCGGCAGATCCCCATCCAACTCTATTTATTCCACCCAAAAAGTGAGACAGGCGTTGGTCTCTCCAATACGCGTATCGGGGAGCATCGCCCTGAGTCAAGATTCGCACTCATCGAGCACGGAAGCACTACACCCGACGTTATCAGTCTCCCACCTGCCCTTCCTGAAACAGCTGATTCATGATCTGATTTCTCTTTTCAGGATCTTGATAGTACTTCATCGCCTTGGTGTAGTTTTCCATCGCGCTCTGGCGCTTCCCTCGGATCGCATAGATTTCGGCGATGCCGTGATAGG
>JAOUHD010000083.1 GCA_029865345.1 Nitrospira sp. | reverse complement strand
CGCAGCCAGCATCGTTGTCGTTAAACGCAGAGCATCTTATATCTCTTATGCCTCGACCTGTTCATAACACATAAGATGCAGGGGGTAATACTAAGGGTGTCATGAGAATGAATGGCGGAAGCGATTCGTGTTAGCAGAGGGAGTCAAGGGGATGGTGTGACGTATTTCGCGAACACTAAGGGATCTCAGAGGCGCGGAGCATCATCTCCAGATGCGATTCTCTATGGAGAGTAAGAAACTGCTGATCGTAGTTGGGAAAGGTTGCTTGAATTCTACGGTGGAACGACAAGGATTTGATTCGTCGTCCTCGGACATCGGTCGGTGAAGGGGCTCGATCGGCCAACGAGATTGTTTTCGACTCCCCACGGAAGGTCAGTTTCTCGTGAAGTAGCCAGGCTGGTTTGGGAGGGGTCTGCCGGTCGGTCAAGAATTGGACTCCCTTCTGTCGAGGGAAGCTGTAGGGTTCACTTCAACGCGTTATCGATGTGGTCGCAGACGTAGCTGGCAAAGGGGAGCGAGCAGGTAAAGGCGGGAGACACGGCGTTGAGCACGTGCATGGAGCGGTTGTCGCCTTCCAGGACGAAATCCATTTCAAGCTTTTTCTTCGTGATGTCGAGGAGCTGGGCTCGAATTCCTGGCCGGCCCCATTTATGGTAGTTGCGCTCGGCCACGCCTTCGGCGAGTACCGAGGCAAGTGCCACCATCTTGCCCCGCGAGTATTTGGCAACCTCCTCCATCGCCAAGCGTCGGAAATCGAATCCCGCCCCGGTCAGTAAGCCGAGCCCTCGACTGGCGACTTCAACAAGTTCACCGAAATTGAAGTTGCCGAACCCCTCATAATTCTCTCGCCACAAAGCCGGAATGGCTGTCGGGCCGATCTTGGCTTTTCCGTCGGCCGTGATTGTGAAGTGGACACCCAGGAACGGATTCCTGAGATCCGGAACAGGGTAAATATTGGTACGGATCGAACCTGGTGGTTCATCGGAATAGAGGTAGAGGCCTTTAAAAGGCAGGATGCGATACTTTTCCGAGAATCCATAGTCCATCGCAATTTTATCGGCATACAGACCAGCGGCGTTCACGACGTAGCCGGCCTCAATGCTGTCGCGGTCGGTGTAAACTCTTGTATCGTCTCGTCGTCGATAGGCTGTGGTGCACTGAATTCGAATGCCTTCGTCGAGTGCGTCTTGTTGCATCGCGTTGACGACGTGGAGGGGGTTTACTGTCGAGGTACGTGGCGAAAAGAGAGCTCGTTGGTAGGTCCTAACACGTGGCTCAATGGACTTGGCTTCCGCTTCCGTGAGAGGCTGGAGCTCAATGCCGTTGACTTGTCCGCGACGGAATAATTCATCCAGCGATGGCAAATCGGCCGCATCCTTGGCAACGACGAGCTTGCCGCATTTATTGAGGGGGATGTGTTTTTCCTCGCAGTAGGCGGTCAGTCGTTCGTTCCCAAGACGAGTAAACTTCGCTTTCAGGCTGTCAGGTGAGTAGTAGAATCCCGCGTGTAGGACTCCGCTATTGCGTCCACTGGCATGGGCCCCGCAAGAAGGTTCCTTTTCGATTAACAGCACGCGGGCATCTGCCTGGCGTTTGCGAAGCTCACGCGCGATGCTGAGGCCGATGACTCCACCTCCGATGACGAGAAAATCACAGGTTTGCATAATGTGTCGTGGCTCTCTTGGCGATTGGGTGACGCATCTCAGTGAGACTCAATCATTGTGCAGAGTCTCTATGGATTTCTTGATGATTCCTAGCATTTTCTTTAATTCTTCTGTTGTTGTGGAGAGGGGAGGTATTAGCACAAGCACGTTCCCGATAGGTCTTAAGATGAGTCCCTTCGATCGGGCGATGGCCGCCACGTGATGACCAGCCTTGGCGCTGAGGGGGTACGGTGTTTTGGTTGTTTTGTCTTGGACCAGCTCGATCCCAACCATGAACCCACGCTGTCGGATGTCGCCGACATGAGGAATATCAGCGATCGGCTTCAGCCATTGGGTCAACATTTTGATCTTTGCGGACAGTCGGGATAGTGTTTTCTCCTGGCGGAACACTTGGAGATTGGCCAGGGCCACGGCACAGCCCAGAGGATTTCCGGTAAAACTGTGCCCATGAAAGAAAGTCTTGAATTCGTCGTAGGTGCCTAAAAATCCTTGATAGATCTCATCGGTCGTGAGGGTCGCCGCAAGCGGCATATACCCGCCGGTAAGTCCCTTGCTGATCGCCATCAGATCCGGTGTTATCCTTTCATGCTCGCACGCGAACATTTTGCCGGTTCGCCCGAAACCCGTCGCGACTTCATCGGTGATAAAGAGGACTTTGTATTTTGTGCAAAGTTCTCGGACTCGTTTCAGATACCCGGCCGGCTGGGGAATCATACCGGCAGCCGCTTGCATCAGTGGTTCGATGATGAATCCGGCTAGTTCGCGATGACGACGTTTCAAGATTTGTTCAATTGGGTCGATGCACGCTATCTTGCAGGAGGGATAGGCGAGTTTGAGCGGGCAGCGGTAACAATAGGGTGGCTCTGCTGCCAGCGTTGGGAACAACAGCGGTTTGAAGCGAGAATGAAACAGCGCGATATTGCCGACGCTCACGGCTCCGATCGTATCCCCGTGATACGCCATCTTGAGATGGAGAAACGTATTTTTTGGGCCGGCCTTCGGATGCCGCTGCTGCCAGTATTGGACGGCCATCTTCAGGGCGATTTCTACCGCCGTCGAACCGTTGTCCGAATAGAAGACGCGTGTGAGCCCCTTTGGTGCGATCTGGATCAAGGCGCGGGCCAGCTCAATAGCCGGTGGATTGGAGAGGCCCAGGAACGTGGAATGGGCGATGCTATTGAGTTGTTTCGTGATGGCTTGGTTCAGGACGGGATGTCGGTGTCCGTGGAGATTCACCCAGATGGACGATGTGCCATCGAGATAGCGTTTCCCTTCCGTATCGATGAGGTAGGAACCGTTCCCGCGTTTGATGATCAGCGGGTCTTCCTGTGCCCACTCTTGCATCTGGGTAAACGGATGCCAGAGGTAGCGGTGGTCCCAGTTCCTCAGCTGCTTCGTAGAGGGTGGTCGAGTCATGACTCCATGAAATATCGTCCGTCAATCCTGGGATTAGACTGGACGATCTGTGACTGATTCTTGACGACTCCCAATGGACGAGGGAGTGGCCTCAATGGCGGCGCGTGATTATAGGTGGAGGCGATCTCTTTGACAACCCAGGAAGCAGTTACTATAATGACCCATTTTTCACCAATGAGCTAGGATTTGCAAAGCCTTATACGCAATTTTTCCATCATTGCTCATATCGATCATGGCAAATCAACCCTCGCTGACCGGTTCCTAGAAGCTACTGGCGCAGTCACTGCTCGAGAGGCGAAAGAGCAGATCCTCGATGCCATGGACCTCGAGCGGGAACGTGGCATTACGATCAAGGCTCATGCAGTGGCGATTCGGTACAAGGCTCAGGACGGGAAGACATATGCCTTGCATTTGATCGATACGCCGGGGCACGTCGATTTCACCTATGAAGTGTCGAGGAGTCTGGCTGCCTGCGAAGGGGCGCTCTTACTGGTCGATGCCACGCAGGGGGTGCAGGCGCAGACGATTGCCAATGTGAATTTGGCGATGGCCAACAACCTCACTATTATCCCGGTCATCAATAAGATTGATCTGGCGAGTTCGGATATCGAGGGCACGAAACATTCGATTTCGGAGGTGCTGCAGCTTGATGCCGCCGATGCCTTGCCGATCAGTGCGAAAGAAGGCAAAGGAGTCCCTGACGTATTGGAGGCGATCATTGCGAGGATTCCTCCTCCGTCCGGTGATCCCCAGGCCCCATTCAAAGCGCTTATCTTTGACTCCTGGTTCGACAATTATCAAGGTGTCATCGTCCTGGCGAGACTGGTGGATGGATCCATCCGGCCAGGGATGAAGATCAAAGTCATGTCGAATAATCGGACGTTTGAAGTCATGGAAGTGGGACAGTTCACTCCGAAACGGACCAAGAAGACTGAGCTGTTGACGGGCGAGGTTGGATATCTCTGTGCCAACATGAGAGAGGTCGCGGACGTCAAAATCGGCGATACACTCACGGATGCGGTCTTACCCACGAGTGCGCCCTTTCCTGGTTATAAAGAGGTGAAGCCGCTGGTATTCTGCGGGCTCTATCCCACCGACACCGGCCGATACGAAGATTTGCGCGACGCGTTGGTCAAACTACGATTAAACGACTCCTCGTTCGTCTATGAACCTGAGACATCGCTCGCGTTGGGATTCGGCTTTCGCTGTGGGTTTTTGGGCCTGCTGCATATGGAAATCATTCAGGAACGGCTCGAGCGTGAGTACAATCTCACGCTCCTCACGACTGCTCCGACCGTCGTCTATCGCCTCCTCACCACGAAGGGCGAGGTACTGGAGGTCAATAATCCGTCGCAGCTCCCGCCTCCCAGTAGCATTGACTCATTTGAAGAGCCGTTTATTTTGGCCTCGATCATCACGCCCGAACGATATATGGGGGCCATCCTCCAGCTCTGTCAGGAACGCCGAGGAATTCAAAAGGGCCTGAATTTTCTCGATCCGACCAGGGTCATGATCAGTTATGAACTGCCTCTTAACGAGGTCATTCTCGATTTTTACGATAAGCTCAAGTCGCGCACACAGGGCTATGCGTCGCTCGACTATGAAGTGCTCGGCTACCGCAACTCCGATCTTGTCAGGCTCGATATTCTCTTGAACGGTGAAGCGGTCGATGCCCTGTCGTTTATCACGCATAAAGATCGTTCTGTTCAGCGTGGGCGGCAGCTTGCCGAGAAAATGAAGGAGCTGATTCCACGGCAGATGTACGAGATTGCCATTCAGGCGGCGATCGGCAGTAAGATTGTTGCGCGTGAGACCATCGGTGCAATGAAGAAGAATGTGCTGGCAAAATGCTATGGCGGTGATATTACGAGGAAGCGCAAGTTACTGGAAAAACAGAAGGAAGGGAAGAAGCGCATGAAAGCGGTCGGCAGTGTTGAGGTCCCGCAGGAAGCGTTCCTGGCGATCTTGAAGGTTGGAGACGAATGAGCCTCGATCAGAATCCGAGAAATCTGGATAAGTTGCCAGGCGCTCCGCGTGGGGGAGGAGACCAGGCCGCGCTCTCGGAGGCCAAACTCGCCGACAACACGGACCAATCGGGGCGGAAGTCTCTTGTCCGGGAATATGCGGAAGCGATCATTGTGGCGATGCTCCTGGCATTTGCCATCCGCGTGTTCGTCGTGCAGGCATTTAAGATTCCATCAGGATCAATGATTCCGACCTTGCAGATCGGTGATCATATTTTGGTCAGTAAGCTGTCCTATGGCCTGCAGTGGCCGACGGACTGTAAGGTGCTATGGAGTTTCCCACCGCTCAATTGCTACACGTCCGAAACGGTTGTGACGTTCGGCAAGCCGCAGCGGGGCGACATCATCGTGTTTCGGTTTCCCGAGGACGAAGAGAAAGATTTCATCAAGCGCATTGTCGGTCTGCCAGGGGATACCGTCCAACTTAAGAATAAGGTCGTCCTGGTAAATAGCCAGCCACTCGACGATAAAGCCTTTACGCAACGAATCGATCCCGGCGTCATCGACGGGACGATCAACCCCCGCGATAATTTTGGACCGGTGACGGTCCCAGATGGATCGTATTTCGTGATGGGCGATAATCGCGACCAAAGTCTGGACAGCCGATTTTGGGGCTATGTGCGCGAAGAAAAGATCCGCGGTAGAGCGTTCCGTATCTATTGGTCCTGGAATGGGCAGGGAAATTGGACGGAGTGGGTCAGATGGGAACGATTCGGAAAGGCGATTCAATAACGAAACGCAGCGTCTCTTCCCTTCCGAGTGCAGACTCGAATGGGAAGGGTGATGCGTTGTCGCCTAAGGTGCTCCGACAGTATCTTCAGCGATTTCCGCAGGCATCGATCCTCGTTGTCGGCGACCTCATTCTCGATCACTATGTAATGGGACGGGTCAGCCGGATTTCCCCTGAAGCTCCGGTTCCGGTGGTTCATGTCGAGTCGGAATCTCTCCGGCTTGGTGGGGCGGCGAACGTGTTCAACAATATTTTGGCGCTTGGAGGAAAGGCCGATCTCTGCGGTGTGATCGGGTCGGATGAAAGCGGGCGTCTGTTGATGAAGGAGCTCGGCAACAAACGATCAAGCCGCGGGGGGGTGGTGATCGATCATGATCGCCCAACGACCAGAAAAAGTCGTGTGATCGCGCATAACCAGCAGATTGTGCGGTATGACATCGAGGGACGGAGCGAACTGAAAGTGGCGCTGCGGAAAAAGATTCTCCGGTATGTGGAATCACGGATTCGAGAGTTGTCCTGTATCGTGGTGTCGGACTATGCCAAGGGAGTCGTGTCGCCGGCACTCATGTCCGATCTCATACGACTTGCTGCGTTGAGAAAAGTTCCGGTCATTGTCGATCCGAAGGTCGAACATTTCAGCTACTACAAAGGCGTCACCGTGCTGACGCCGAATCATCTTGAAGCGGCTCAAGCCTCTGGGTTGCACGGAGACAGTGACCAGACAATCGACGAAGCCGGCGCGATGATTCGGCAGCGTCTCGGGTGTCAGTCCGTCCTGATTACACGCGGTGAAAAAGGCATGAGCTTGTATGAGCGCAATGGCGCGTCGTGGCATTTACCGACGAAGGCTCGACAGGTCTACGACGTCACTGGTGCAGGAGATACGGTCATCGGAACCTTGGCGCTGGCGCTGGCGGCCGGAGCAAGTATCAAGACCGGAGCCGTCATGGCGAACTATGCGGCCGGGATCGTGGTAGGCATGGTCGGCACCGCGACGGTCTCGCCGAAACAATTATCCGAGGCGTTTGGAAATGAATAAGAGTTCACGATCCGTCACGGTTGTGATTCCAGCCCGATATGGGTCGTCACGGTTCCCTGGCAAGCCGCTCATCGAGCTGAACGGGAAGCCGATGATTCAACATGTCTATGAACGGGCGACAGCTTGCGGTGCTGTTTCCGATGTGTTGGTCGCAACCGATGATGAGCGAATCAAGCAAGCGGTTGAGCGGTTTGGTGGGCGTGTGGTTATGGTCACCGGTGATTATCGGACGGGAACGGACCGGGTCGCTGCTGTGGCCCGTATGTTTGCAGGCGACTATTTCTTGGACTTACAGGGCGACGAAATTCCCTTGAATCCTGGATTATTGACCGACCTGATCGAGCCGTTTCTGGAAAGCGGGGCAGGCATGGGGACACTCAAGCGGGTGATGGACCCTACGGAAGACCTCCTCAATTCTGCCGTAGTCAAAGTGGTGACTGACGTCCGAGGCGATGCGTTGTACTTTTCCCGAGCTCCGATCCCATTCGTCCGTGGTGATGATTCAGGACAGCAGGTGATCGGAGGACTCCACTACATCCATTTGGGTTTGTACATGTATACGAAGGAGACCTTACTGCGATTCGCGGCTTTGCCGACGAGTCGTTTGGAGGATGCCGAAAAGCTTGAACAACTCCGTGCGTTGGATCATGGGATTCGCATCCGGGTGTGGGAAACCAAACATGCCTCGTTGCGGGTTGATCGTCCTGAAGATGTGCCTGACGTCGCGGAACGGTTGCAGCAGTTCGAGGCGGTCAAGCGCGAGCTGCAGAACAGCGGCGTGTTTTTCAAGTCATGAGATTCTTGTCGAGAGCGGATCGGTTTGACGTCCACGAGAGGGGACAGCCATGAGCAAGTTCATTTTTGTGACCGGTGGCGTGGTGTCATCACTTGGAAAAGGACTGGCTTCGGCTTCTATCGGAAATCTGTTGGAGAGCCGAGGCTTGAAAATCACCTTTCTGAAGTTGGATCCCTATATCAATGTCGACCCCGGCACGATGAACCCCTATCAACACGGAGAGGTTTTTGTCACGGACGACGGAGCGGAGACGGATCTGGACCTCGGGCATTATGAGCGATTCACCTCGTTATCGCTGACGAAAGAGAGTAATTACACGACCGGTCGAATCTATCACTCGGTCATCACGAAAGAGCGTCGTGGGGATTATCTTGGTGGAACGGTCCAGGTCGTCCCGCATGTGACGGATGAGATCAAACAGGCGATCATGCGCATCTCCAAAGGGGTCGATGTCACGATCGTCGAGATCGGCGGCACGGTCGGCGACATTGAAAGCTTACCGTTTCTCGAAGCCATCCGACAGATGCCGTACGACGTCGGGCGCGACAATGTGTTGTATGTCCATTTGACCCTCGTGCCCTACATCGGGGCGGCCGGTGAATTGAAGACCAAGCCGACGCAACATTCAGTCAACAAGCTCCGTGAGATCGGTATTCAGCCCCATATCCTCTTGTGCCGCACCGACCGGTATATTCCCCCGGAGCTCAAGGGCAAGATTGCCATGTTCTGTAATGTGGATAAAGATGCGGTCATCACAGCCAAAGATGTCGAGACGATCTACGAGGTTCCGATCGTCTTCAGAAAAGAAGGGTTGGACGAATTGATTGTTCGTCAACTCCATATGGAAACCGGCCAGCCCAATCTTCGCGAGTGGGATGCGATGGTCCAGAAGATTAAGCGGCCAAAGCATGAAATTTCCGTTGCCCTGGTGGGCAAGTATGTGGGGCTGAAAGAATGTTACAAGAGCCTGGGAGAAGCGCTGGTTCACGGTGGAATCGATCATGAAACCAAGGTTAACATCAATTGGATCGAGTCCGAAGACATCGAGCGGCAAGGGACGGAGCGTATCCTGCGCGAGGCTGATGGCATCTTGATCCCCGGTGGATTTGGGACGAGAGGGATTGAGGGAAAAGTGACGGCCATTAGGTATGCGCGGGAACGTCAGGTCCCGTTTCTCGGTCTGTGTTTAGGGATGCAGTGTGCTGCGATTGAGTTTGCGAGAAATGTAGCAGGATTGGCCGGTGCCAACAGCGCCGAGTTTGACGAGCACACGCTCCATCCGGTGATCAATCTCATGCCCGATCAGCATGGCGTGAGCGACAAGGGTGGGACCATGCGACTGGGATCGTATCTTTGCAAGTTGGGCGAGGGGACGCTGGCGCAGAAAATGTACGGGGTGAGCGAGGTGCGTGAACGCCATCGCCATCGCTATGAATTCAACAATGCCTATCGGGAGCAGCTGACCGCGAAGGGGCTGGTCTTGAGTGGAGTGTCTCCCGATGGTCGCCTTGTCGAGATCATCGAGTTGAAGGATCATCCCTGGTTTTTAGGCACCCAGTTCCATCCTGAGTATAGTTCCCGCCCGCATCGTCCACATCCCTTGTTTAGCGGATTCGTGGGAGCGGCATTGCGCAAGAAGCTAGGGCATTAGTTGTTGGCTATGGCACAACTCGTCGAAATCGGTTCGTTCAAAGTCGGTCAGGGACAGCGTCCGTTTCTGATTGCCGGGCCTTGTGTGATCGAGAGCGAGCAGCTCGTGATGGACACGGCCGGCTATGTTGCGGACATTGCGAAGTCACTGGGAATTCCGTACATCTTCAAGTCATCATTCGATAAGGCCAACCGAACGTCCATTGCTTCATTCCGTGGTCCTGGAATCGACAAGGGCCTAGCGGTACTGAAGAAGGTAAAGGACCAATTCGCTCTGCCTGTCTTGACCGACGTGCATACGGAGGAGCAGGCGACCGAAGCGGGGAAGGTGGTGGATGTCCTTCAGATCCCAGCTTTTCTCTGTCGGCAGACAGATTTGCTGATTGCCGCTGCAAAAACAGGAAAAGTCGTGAACGTGAAGAAAGGGCAATTTCTCTCGCCGATCGAAATGGGCAATGCGGTCAAAAAAGTCGAAGAATGTGGAAGCCATCGGCTTCTGCTCACCGAGCGTGGGTCGTCATTCGGCTACAACAATCTTGTTGTGGATATGAGATCCTTTCCTCTTATGAGAAGTTTCGGGTATCCTGTCGTCTTCGATGCGACGCACAGCGTTCAGCTGCCGGGTGGTGGTGGGACGAAATCCAGTGGCCAGCGGGAATTTGTCGAGCCGTTGGCGTGCGCCGCGGCCGGAGCGGGTGTCGATGGATTCTTCATGGAAGTCCATCCAAATCCAGACGAGGCGCTGTCTGATGGGCCCAATATGGTCCCATTACATCAACTCAAGTCCTTACTGGAACGGGTTCTACGCATATGCGACGCAGCCAAGCCGAGAAGCTGAAACCTTCCGCGCGGCGCGGTCCATCTACGAAGGTGAAGGCAGCTAATCCAGTCCTGAAGGTTGCGAAAAGGCGAAGCGACACTATGACCGTGAAGCCATCTGGCAGGGATTCGAAAATTTCAAAACTAGAAGAGAGTCTGGCCGACGGTCGGCGCGTGCTCGAAATCGAAGCGCGAGCCGTCCAATCGCTTGTGGATCGGTTAGATGCCAAGTTCGCAAAGGCGGTGCAGTTTCTTGTTCAGTGTAAGGGAAAGGTCGTCGTGTCGGGCATGGGGAAGTCCGGCTTGATCGGTCAAAAAATCGCCGCGACGCTCGCCAGCACCGGCACGTCGTCGTTCTTTTTGCATCCCGCCGAAGGCGTGCACGGAGATCTGGGCATGTTGGCACGACGTGATGCGTTAGTCGCGATTTCCAACAGTGGCGAGACGCAGGAGTTGCTGCAATTGCTTCCGTTTGTGAAACGGCTCGGCATTCCGGTGATTGCGTTCACAGGACGGATGACGTCGACCCTGGCAAAAAATGCCGATGTCGTACTCGATGTGTCGGTCCAGGAAGAGGCCTGCCCGATGGGGTTGGCTCCGACCGCCAGCACGACCGCTACACTGGCGTTGGGCGATGCGTTGGCTGTGGCCCTGCTGCAGAAACGGGAATTTAAAGAAGAGGATTTTGCCCGATTCCATCCCGGCGGTACGTTGGGGCGTCGGCTGCTGGTGAGGGTGAAGGACCTCATGCATGCCGACTCCGAGATGCCGATGGTCCAAGCCACCGTCGGTGGGATGGCGGCCATGCTGGAAATGACGGCGAAAAAGCTCGGCATGACCACGGTGGTGGATCAGGAGGGATTGCTGGTCGGAGTGATTACCGACGGCGACTTACGGCGGTTTATCCAACGGGGAATCGATCTGGTCAATACCACGGCGCAAGAGCTGGCTACCACGAATCCCAAGTCCATTGGGCCGGACGAACTGGCCGCCAAGGCTGTTGAGATGATGGAGCGATTTTCGATTACGACGCTGGTGGTCACCGAGGATGGGCGGAACATCCGTGGGGTTATTCATTTACATGACTTGTTAAAGAACGGAATCGTGTAGCAGGATGCTGAAAAAGTCCGCCAGCGGCGTTCTCACATCGCTCAGAGGCTCAACGTACCGAAGCGTACGCCTCGCCTCCTCGCTCGCTCTGGCCTTGCTGGACGACCTTTTTGACCATCCTGCGGGTGCCATCAGGTCGAAGCAGTGTTTTAGTCGTCTGCGTAGGAGACGAATCGGACTATGAACCGCGTTCTGGCAATGTGGCGAGAGATAGGAGCGGAGTCGCTCAATCTGCCCAATCTCTTGACGCTCGTCCGCATTCTCTTGATCCCGGTCTTCATCATTCTCTTCGTCAATCCAACGCCAGACCAGTCGCTCGCGGCGGCGATTGTCTTTACCGTTGCGGCGGTGACGGATATGTTGGACGGCTATATTGCCCGCCGAACAGGCCAGGTAACGAAACTCGGCAAACTACTCGATCCGATCGCAGACAAACTCCTGGTGTTGTCGGCACTGATACTTCTAATGAACGTGGATCGGGTTAGCGCGTTGGTCGCGCTGCTGATTATCGGACGAGAAGTGGCGGTGACAGGAATCCGTGCCATTGCTGCGAGCGAAGGGATGATCATCGCGGCGGAGACGACCGGGAAGTATAAGATGGCGCTCCAGGTCGTGGCCATCATCTTATTGATCTTGGAAGGGACAGGACTCTCAGCACTCGGCAATATGCACTTAGCCGGCACCGTCACATTGTATTTATCACTGGTGCTGGGTTATCTCTCCGGTGGCCAGTATGTCTGGAGTTTTTGGAAGCAGGTTGTCGCGAAGGGATTGTGACGGAACAGCAACAGAGACAGGTTTCTGAGTCCGGCATCGTGTTCTCACTGTCATCTTGAAACTGATGAAGTTTCGCTAGTCTAGCCTCGACGTGGTGGGCAACGTGCGACCTTTCAGATCTGCCTGCGCGTTGTTTCTTCTTCCCATCACGTTGATTGCCTGCAGCGAAAACACGACGCCTCCACAGCTCGAAGCATTCGCCTATCCAAATGCAACAGGACATTGTCCCGCTGGCTCACGTCCAGGTTCTCCAGGGGCAACGGATGGAAAAGTTTCTGAGTCCGGCATTCGGTATATGGTTCGGACGCCCTCGAACTACGATCCCACATTCGCACACCCGCTCTTGATGGTCTACGCTCCGGCTGGGCAGAGTCGCTGGACGTCTGAGCGTCTCACAGGCCTTACGACTGCAGCGACCGGCGCGGGGTTTGTCGTGGCCTATACCGATCACAAGCAATTGAATATTTCGACCATTGAACAGCTTGGAGCCATTCCTGGTTTAGTGGCAAAGGAATGGTGCGTCGATGAGAGCAGGGTATCCGCTACCGGTCATTCAGACGGAGGCACGGCATCCTTGATGCTGGCTGTGATCGAGAAGACGAAAACAGTGCCTGCCACAATCGCGCCGAGTGCTGCTGGGGTGACCGGCAAAGACCTTGAGGCGTATCAATGCCGCGCTCCAATCCCGGTCATGATCATGCACGGCAAGAACGACAAGCTGTTTCCAGGCTGGGGAGCCCAAACGTCAGCCTGGTGGGCGGGCTGCAATCACTGTGATGTGGCGAAGATGAAACCAGTGGAGGGCGACTGCCGCATGTTCCAAGGCTGTGCCTCAGGCGGTGCAACGCTCTACTGTGAGGGGGCGGGCAGCCATCGCGATTGGCCGAATCTGAACCGAGTGATGCTGGAGTTCTTTACGCATCCAGAGAAGTTCCAATGACGTTCAGGCACAGGCTTGTGGTAGGTAATGCGGAAATAAACAGCAGCGAGACCTTCAAATAGACTATGGAGCATCTCGGACTGATCATTGGGCTTATGGTGTGTGGATATCTGCTTGGCGCGGTCCCCTTTGGCGTCGTCATCTCGAAGGCGATGGGCCTGCCAGATCCACGCACGGTCGGGAGCAAGAACGTCGGATTTACGAATGTTCTCCGTGTGTCGGGCAAGACGCCCGGCATCCTCACCTTGATTGGGGATATGGGCAAAGGGTGGGTGATGGGCTTCGCGGCGACGCATCTGCTGCAGGATGAATGGGCTATTCTCCTTATTGCGCTCGCTCCATTTCTGGGCCATCTCTTTTCGCCGTTTCTTGGATTCAAAGGAGGCAAAGGAGTCGCGACCGCGCTTGGTTCCGTCCTTGGTGTTGCACCAATGATTGGGCTGTTACTTCTTCTCGCATGGATCGGAGCAGTGGCTCTCTGGCGCTACTCTTCCGGTGGTGCGCTCACCGCCTTTGGACTCTTTCCCCTCCTTGCTGCCTCTCTTCGACCGACGGCTTCCTTTGCTTTGTTCTCCGTGCTGGTGACAAGTCTGATTGTGATCAAGCACAAGGGGAATATTGAGCGGTTGTGGAAGGGGACGGAGAGTAAGATGGGACAAGGTCGGCCCGGTTGATCCAGGTGCTCGCGGAACCCCCACGTCTGCCGATCGTATTCCATTGAATGAGAACGACGTGGTCGTTCCATGCGCGCAATTTTGGATTCAACCGGGCCACCCTTGTGAGAACGGAGAGTGAAGAATCATTATTCGGCAGCCATAAGAGTATAGAAGCAGATGTTATTTGCCAAACAGGGAGAGTTAACCTGGGCAATGAGCTGCTGGCCAACA
>JAOUHD010000082.1 GCA_029865345.1 Nitrospira sp. | reverse complement strand
GGCATGGGTTGAAACGGGGAGAGAACGGTTTGGAGGTCTACGTGATGTGTGAGATTCCGAGCAATGTGATCCTGGCCGAGGAGTTCGCAGGAATCTTTGATGGGTTTTCGATCGGGTCGAACGACCTTACGCAACTGGTGCTCGGCGTGGATCGCGATTCCGAAATCGTGGCCCATCTCTTTGACGAGCGGAACGATGCGGTCAAGAAGATGGTGGCAGCGGTGATCAAAACGGCGAAGGCGACGGGGCGGAAGATAGGCATTTGCGGGCAGGCGCCGAGCGATTATCCAGAGTTCGCGCAATTTCTCGTGGAGCAAGGCATCGACAGCATCTCCTTGAACCCCGATGCCGTCATCAAGACGACGCCGGCCATTCTGGAGGCGGAACAGAGGCTCGCCCAGTGAACCTGGCTGAGACGCCACGTCAGCCTTTCCCCCCTGAATGTGGAGTGAGCATCAGCACGAACGGATGAGTCCATGACCCGTAGCGACTAAACCAAGGAGTACACGATGAAGGTTCTCCTCGCGATCAGTGAATCTCGCGGCGCCAAGGTCGCCGCCGAGTTCCTGGAGACCATCCCCTTGCCGCATAACTCAATTGTGACCGTGCTGCACATTGTTGAACTCCCCCGCCTTGCCCCGCAATATCCCGGCTATTACCGCACGCTTGAGAGCTGGTGTCAACAGGCGTTCGCCGACGCCAACCGGCTTGTGACCTCTGTTGCGACGCGACTTCGTGGCAGTGGTGTGCGGGTTCAAACGCGCGTGGTCAAGGGAATTCCAAGACGGGATCTTGTAAAAGCGATTCGCCGGCTCCGTCCCGGCCTGGTCATTTTGGGCCCCCATACGCATCCCCGCGTCGCGCGATTCTTCCTCGGGAGTGTGAGTGAACATATGCTCAGTGTGGCGCCCTGTTCCGTGTTGATCGCGCGGAGTCGGCGAAGAACCGTCCCAAGCAGCAAGCCACGGGTTCTCTTTGCCACCGACTTCTCGCAGGATGCAGATGCTGCTGCAACCTTTTTACCCCGACTCAACTTGCCTCGTTCATCCCGGATCACGGTGGCTCATGTCGACGAGCAGGTTGAGGAGGTCATGGCTCGGTTTGTTGCGAAGGGGCGGCCCGATCTTCACCAAGCGCTGGCGAAGGCGGTGCGCGTGCGCCAGCGCCAATTGGCTCGGTTGTTGGAGCGAGTGGGACGGCGATTCGTGCGCCATGGGTGGACGGTAACACCGTCGATCGTGAATGGCTACCCAGCAGAACAACTTCTCCGGCTTGCCACGAAACAGCGTGCCGATCTGATCGTGCTCGGTTCACGTGGGTTGACAGGATTCAAACGGATGCTGCTGGGGGGTGTGTCGGGGAAGGTCGCACGGCATGCGCCCTGCTCGGTGTTGGTCGTGAGGCGGACGCCTCGCTAGAGGAGAAACAGATGGGCTGGCTTGAAGGGCTCGTGCCGTGGGCGATCTTTCTGCTGAGCGCGGCGGTGATCGTCTATGCCGGGACGAAACTCTCCCGTTATGGCGATCAGATCGCGAGCTTGACCGGCCTGGGCGGTCTCTGGATCGGCAGCGTGCTGATGGCGGGTGCCACATCCTTGCCGGAAGTCTTCACGACGGTCAGTGCAGCCCTGATTGATTCGCCGGACCTCGCTGCAGGCGACCTCTTCGGCGCGGGGATGACCAATATGCTTACGCTGGCGCTTATTGATCT
This sequence comes from Nitrospira sp., assembly GCA_029865345.1. Lineage (GTDB taxonomy): Bacteria > Nitrospirota > Nitrospiria > Nitrospirales > Nitrospiraceae > Nitrospira_D. The sequence continues at coordinate 12,165 of JAOUHD010000082.1, read as the reverse complement.
CTTCCATCGGCAGAAAAAAGTGTGGCAACAAGCCACGCTCGATCATGCCCTGAGCGCCGGCTTGGCGATCTTCCTCACCGGACTTGCCGCGTTTTTCGTGCTCCATGGATCGGATGTCAAACATGGCGGAGTCGGACTCGGGAGCATGCTGCTGCTGCTCTTTTATATCTTCGGCATGCGCCTCGTGTTCCGGCAAGAAAACATGAGGCGGCGTCAGCGCGAAATCGAACTTGTGGTGGAGGGGCAGTCAGAGGAAGAGGCAAAACAACCAAGCAAGCGCGAGGGGCTCAGGCGGGCCTCTCTTGGATTTACCGTGACAGCGCTGGCCCTGCTCGTGGCGGCGCCGTTCCTGGCCGGATCGGCCAACGCGATTGCCGAGCAATCCGGGATTTCCGCGACCTTCATCGGTACCGCGCTCTTGGGCATCACCACGTCGCTACCGGAACTCGTGACAGCCATCGCGGCGGTTCGGCTCGGCGCGTTTGATTTGGCGGTCGGCAATTTGTTCGGCAGTAACGCCTTCAATATGGCCGCGTTCTTCCTCGTGGACGTGGCCTACAGCGGCGGGCCTCTCTTCAACTCCATCTCGGATGCCCATGCCATGACGGCGCTGTGGAGCATCCTGCTCATGAGCACGGCGTTGATGGGCATCATCTACCGGGTTGAGGAACGGTATATGCTGATCGAACCCGACAGTTTCCTGATCATCCTCGGGTACTGCCTCGGACTCTGGTTGCTCTTTCAATGAGAAAGATGTCCGCTATGCCTCAATTGCTAGAGAATGAGGCGACCAAGACCTGGCAGTTCACACCGGATAAGCTCACAGCCATCCTTGGCACCGATGCCGAGCATGGGCTCGCCGGCCAGGAAGTCGAGCGGCGTCACGCCAAATTCGGCCCCAACGAACTGCCCGAAGCGCCCCCAGCGTCACTTGTGAAGCTGTTCCTTTCCCAGTTCACGAGCGTCATTGTATGGGTGCTGATCGGAGCGGCGCTCATCTCCGGTCTTTTGGAAGATTGGCTCGATGCGGCGGCGATCTTGGCCATTGTGTTGCTCAACGGCCTGCTCGGGTTCGTGCAAGAGTTCCGGGCCGAGCGGTCCTTGGCTGCGCTGCGGAAGATGTCAGTGGCGACGGCGCGAGTGATCCGTGACGGCGCCATTCGGTCCATACCCGCGCGGGAATTAGTACTCGGCGATCTGATCCTCCTCGAAGCGGGCGACCGTATCCCTGCCGATGCTCGCCTGATCTACACGACGAATTTTCAGGCGCAAGAAGCGTCGCTGACCGGCGAATCCACGCCGGTTCAGAAGGACGTGGGCGTCATCGCCGGAACCGACGTGCCGCTGGCCGAACGGACGAACATGGCCTTTATGGGCACCATCGCAGTTTCAGGAAAAGCTCGCGCGTTGGTCGTCGCAACCTCGCTGCGAACAGAACTGGGCCGGATTGCTGCGATGATTCAAGCAGCCGCGGAGGCCGAACGGACGGAAACTCCGCTGCAGCGTCGACTCGAGCAGTTCGGCTACACCCTCTTGTGGCTGGCGTTGGCTGTGGTCGCCGTCGTGTTCGCCTTGGGCTATCTGCGCGGCGAGCCGTTGGTGACCATGTTCATGACCTCGGTGAGTCTGGCTGTGGCGGCTGTGCCGGAAGGCCTTCCCGCCGTGGTGACGATTACCTTGGCGCTGGGGGTCACCCGCATGGTGAAACGCCATGCGCTGATCCGCAAGCTGCCCGCAGTTGAAACGCTCGGATCGGCAACGGTCATCTGCACAGACAAAACGGGCACGTTGACGAAGAACGAGATGACGGTGACGAAATTGTTCGTTGGCACCATGGCCTTCGACGTGACCGGTGAAGGGTACGCGCCAGTCGGTGAAATCCGTGAGACGTCAAAGGTGAGAGAAACCGGTTCTGAGTTATCCGGAAAAGGAATTGAGCTTCGCTCCGACAACTCAGAACTCAACACCCAGAACATAGACCTGAGCCAACTTCCGGCCCTGCGCGAACTGCTGACGGCCGCCGTGCTGTGCAACGGTGCAACGTACCGAGAGGAGCATGGAACATGGCAGGTGATCGGTGATCCGACGGAAGGCGCGTTGCTTGTGGCGGCGGCGAAGGCGGCTCTCACGATCGAGACACTCGATTCGGCCTCTCACTTTCTCGGGGAGGTGCCGTTCGATCCGGAGCGCAAGATGATGACGATCGTGCGGCGGACGCCGGACGGACTGGCCGCGTATGTCAAAGGCGCGCCGGATGTCTTATTGCGGCACTGCACGCACAGGCTGGCGGCGGACGGCACGGTCGAATCTCTGACGGAATCCATTCGTGCCGCCATTCTCGAGGCCAATGCGGCATTCGCGCATCAGGCGTTGCGCGTGCTGGGAATGGCCCATCGACGATTGGAGCGCGAGCCTGATGCCTATCGCGCGGATGAGCTGGAAAACCGGCTGGTGTTTCTTGGGCTTGCAGCCATGAAGGACCCGCTGCGGCCGGAAGCGAAGGCAGCCGTTCAAGCATGCCGCGATGCCGGTATACGCACGGTGATGATCACGGGGGACCATAAGGACACCGCAGTGGCGATTGCGGGAGAGCTCCACGGGATGGACAGCCATGTGGAGGCCTTGTCCGGGCTGGAACTCGATCGCCTGTCCGACGATGAACTGGTCCGGACTGTGGAGCAGGTGACAGTCTATGCGAGGGTCTCCGCGGAGCACAAGCTGCGCATCGTCAAAGCCTGGAAGGCGCGCGGCGCCATTGTAGCCATGACGGGAGACGGCGTGAACGATGCGCCTGCGATCAAGGCAGCGGATATCGGCATCGCGATGGGGATCACCGGAACCGATGTGACGAAAGAATCCGCTGACATGGTGGTCACGGACGACAACTTTGCCTCGATCGCGGCGGCGGTGGAAGAAGGCCGGGGGGTCTTCGACAACATCAGGAAAGTCGTCCATTTCCTCCTGTCGTGCAACCTGAGCGAAGTGCTGGTCATGCTGTTTGCGGCGTTGCTGGGCCTGCCCCTGCCGCTCCTGCCGATTCAGATTCTCTGGATGAATCTTGTTACGGACGGCATCCCGGCCTTGGCGCTGGCAGTCGATCCCAAGGCGCCCGATCTGATGACGCGTCCGCCTCGCCGGCCGGAGGCTCGGCTGCTGGACGGCGGACGATTGCTGGCTATCGGCGGAGAGGGCTTGATGCTGGGGTTGATTGCGTTAGGAGCGTTCAGCTATAGCCTCTATGGTCTGCATCAAGAGATCGAGCAGGCCAGGACGGTGGCCTTTACGGTGTTGGTGGTGGCGCAACTGGTGCACGTCTTCAACTGCCGGAGCGAACGGCTCTCGCTCTTCCAGCTGGGTGTCGGAACGAACCGCGCGCTGGTGTGGGCCTTCCTCCTTTCGCTTATTGTGCAGGTGGCGGTGCTCACCGTCCCAGCCGTTAGGCCGATCTTCAAGGTCGCCTCGTTGCCGATCGAAGATTGGATATTGATGGGCGCGACGGGCATCCTGCCGTTCGTCATCATGGAAGCGGTTAAAAAGTGGCGGCGGCGATCGTGAATACCGTGGGGGCAAACTGGTCGGAGTGTGGAAACCGGAAGGCTGAGATCGGCGGACCCCTGCAGTCTGCTAAGGGGTAACGAATCATGCACATTGGTATCGCTGCGGATCACGCGGGCTACACGGTGAAGGAGTAGGTATTATTAGACCTCAAGGCTTCGGGCCATGAGATTGTCGACCATGGCGCTTATCGCTTGGATCTGGATGACGACTACCCCGATTTCGTGGCCCCGCTTGTGCGGGCCGTTGCCACCGGGGACGTGCACCGGGGAATCTCGATCTTCGGCAGCAGCATCGGGGCTTGTATCGCCGCCAATTCTTGCCGCGCAATTCATCGGGGAGGAGAGGCACAAGCGACGCCTTGAAAAAATACGGGCACTCGAAAAACACCAGGGGCAAGCAGGTTGATTCGGCCTGACGGCAAAACGGTGTCCGAGGTGTCGAGGTAATGAACACTGATGTGTTGATCTGGATCGGGATTGTGCTGTGCTTGAGCCAGTCTGCGATCTTTGCAGGGTTAAACCTGGCGGTATTCAAACCGAGCCGCCTTCGGTTGGAAGCAGAGGCGGCGGACGGCAACCAGGATGCCGTCAGGGTGTTGGAGCTGCGACGGGATGCCAACGGGGCACTGGCCACGATCATCTGGGGCAATGTGAGCGTGAACGTGTTGCTCACGCTGTTCTCCAGCTCCGTGCTCACGGGGGCGGGAGCCTTTCTCTTCTCCACGGTGGCGATTACCTTCTTCGGCGAAATCCTTCCACAGGGGTATTTCTCAAGTCATGCCCTGAAAATGGCATCAGTCTGCTCGCCGCTGCTGCGGGGGTACCGGGTGCTGCTGTATCCGGTGGTAAAACCGTCGGCAATGATGATGGATGCGTGGTTCGGCAAGGAAGCCATCCGGTATTTTCGTGAAACGGAACTCAAGGAGATCATCCGGCGCCACATGCTCGCCGAAGAATCCGAGGTGGACCGAATCGAGGCAATCGGGGCGTTGAACTTTCTGTCTATCGACGATCTTCCCATTGAAGAAGAGGGAGTTCCAATCGACCCTGAGAGCATCATCCGGCTCCCGCTGCGGAACGGCATTCCGCATTTTCCCCCGTTCAAGAAGTCGGCCGACGACCCGTTTCTGCAACGAATCAACGCTTCGGGAAAATCCTGGGTGGTGATTGCCGACGAACACGATCATCCCCACTTGATGATGGATGCGGACGGATTTCTGCGGCACGCCCTCTTCACCGAACAGCCGACAGACCCTGCGGACTATTGCCACCGGCCCGTGATTATTCTGGACCGCAAAGCGCCTCTGGGCAGCGTCATTGCGCAACTCAGGTTCGATACGACGCTTCCGGGAGATCACATCATTACCTATGACACCGTTCTGCTGTGGACCGATACCCCGAGGCTGATTACAGGAAGCGATCTGCTCGGGCGCCTGATGCGCGGCATCGTGACAAGGGTGCCGAGCAAGGTCGCCGCTCGTTACGGCGACCACGCAGGGTGATGCGACGATACGGTAACAGTCGTCACAGCGAACGCCCCGAGGCGCGGCAGGACCTCGTTCCTGCCAATCGCTTACACGGGCCTGCATGGGGACCGAACGCAACGAGTGAAAGCTTCTTGTAGAACAAGACAAGAGCAGTTAAGATTCACCGCACGTTATGGTTATGCCACATCATGAACGCCTTGCGAGCAGCGGTCTTTGGTTCATTGTGACAGTCCTGTGCCTGTGCGTCATGATGCAGATGCTCGGCGTGCCCGTGACGCTGCTTCATGCCGCCGACGTCTCCGATACCATCGCAGCCTCGGTTCTGGAAGGGTTTTCGGCCCCGCCGACGCTTCCTCAACTGGTACTGTCTTCCGAATCCAACCCGTGTGCTGAAATTGATTCGTTAGAGTACGTGATGGCGTTCGCCTCAATGCTCTTCCGCCCTCCCGTCCGATAGATCCGTCGTCCCTTCGTACCGCATAGACCTGATTCTGGAGCGGGATGCGGACCGCGTGAGCGTCTATTTGTGTCCCGATCACGTGACCATGGGTGGGACTAAGGCTAATCCATTCATGATGGCGAGTAGGCAGACTGGAGCACGTATGATTTATCTTCTGTCGGATGAGGGGCGCCAAGCGCTGAGGACGGTCGCGAGCCGTCCCGTCCTGTATGCCTTCGATTTCGACGGGACATTGGCGAAGATTTCGCGAGATCGCGGGGGCGTCAAACTGTCTTTCTCCACCCATGAATGGTTGCGTGAACTTGCGGCGCGCGCGCCTTGCGCTATCGTGTCGGGACGCGCCCTCAACGATTTGACGCTGAGGGTAAACGGTGCGGTTCCATACTTGATCGGGAACCATGGGCTGGAGAGTCCGCTGACTTCGGCGGCTGCGCTGGGTGTGGCGGAGCAGGTCTGTCTTGAATGGATGAAGCAGGTGGAGACGGATCTGGCCCAGCCGCTCAATGATACAGGCGTGGAGGTCGAAAACAAACGATACACCCTCACCTTCCATTATCGGTGTGCCAAAGACCTGGCCGCAGTCGAACGCACGCTGGTCCTTCTGCTCGATCGACTGACGCCCGCGCCACGGCTCATCAGCGGAAAAGCCTCGGTGAACGCGTTGCCACCAGGAAACATAGGAAAGGGAGCGGCGGCGCTCGCGCTCATGGTCCACCTGCGATGTCGAGGGCTGTTCTTCGTCGGCGACGATGAAACGGACGAAGATGTGTTTGGCTTGGGGGAAGGACTCATCATGGGAGTGCGTGTCGGACACGGGGCTGGATCGCGGGCTCGCTATTACCTGAAGCACCAGGATGAGATCGAAGCCGTCATCCGTTTTCTTGTCCATCGCCTCGACGGAACCCCGGATATTGCCGGACAGATTTTGCGAAGTCCCGGAGGCCCCCTAAAGCCGGCATGAGTGCAGAGAGGGAGGGAGAGAGTGCAATGATAAGTTTTGCGGATCATTGGATAGGCTATGCGGCGCTTGCCGTGTTTCTGGCCGCCTATATTCTGGTGATTGTCGAAGAGAGTCTTCATCTCAGAAAATCGAAGCCCGTCATGGTGGCGGCCGGCGTGATCTGGGTGCTGACGGCCATCGCCTATGCCTCTCAACAGCAATCCCATCTCGTGGCCGAGATCCTGCGCCACAATCTGCTGGAATATGCCGAATTGATGCTGTTCTTGCTCTCCGCCATGACGTTCATCAATACGATGGCAGAGCGGAACATCTTTGGGGCGTTGCGGACCGGTCTGGTGTCGTTAGGCCTGTCCTTGCGCGCCGTGTTCTGGCTGACCGGCATGCTCGCGTTTTTCATTTCCCCTGTTGCGGATAATCTGACGACGGCGCTGGTGATGGGAGCGGTCGTTATGGCCATGGGGGCAGGCAACGGCCGATTCATCAGCGTGGCTTGTATCAATGTGGTGGTGGCGGCCAACGCGGGCGGCGCCTTTAGTCCCTTCGGTGACATCACCACCCTCATGGTCTGGCAGAAAGGCGTGGTGCATGTCGGCGATTTTCTTTCGCTGTTCATCCCTTCTCTTATCAACTGGCTTGTTCCGGCGGCCCTGATGTCCCTGACTATTCCGTATGAGAAGCCGTCAAGCAGAACAGAATCTGTACAGGTCAAGCACGGCGGCTATGTCGTTGTGATGCTCTTTCTGATCACCATCGCTGGCACGGTGTTTCTGCATCATGTTCTTGAGGTCCCCCCGTTTCTGGGCATGATGACCGGACTGGGAATACTGAAATCCTATGGGTATTTTATTCGGCGCAAGGAACTGAATAAGTGGACGGAAGCTCCCGCGTTCGATGGCTCGGTCAATTTGGGCGTAGAATTCAAGCCTGCGGTCAAGCCGTTCGATGTGTTCATCAGCATGAAGCGTGTGGAATGGGACACGCTGATGTTTTTTTACGGCATTATGCTCTGCGTCGGCGGGCTCGGCGCCTTGGGGTATTTAGCCGCACTCTCCGATGTTCTCTACAAGGACTTGGGAGCCACCCCCGCGAACATCCTTGTCGGGATTCTTTCAGCGGTCGTCGACAACATCCCCGTCATGTTTGCCGTGTTGAGCATGAACCCGGATATGAGTCTTGGCCAATGGCTGTTGGTGACGATGACGGCCGGTGTCGGCGGATCGCTGTTGTCCATTGGCTCTGCAGCGGGCGTGGCCCTCATGGGGCAGGCACGGGGGATCTATACATTCTCCGCCCACTTGAAATGGATCTGGGCGATTGCCTTGGGCTATGCCGCGAGTATCGCCGTTCATCTCACGATGAACGGTGCGCTCTTCGGTGGGTAGCCGCCTGGATATACATCGTGAATGGCACAATGGTTTGCCGATTGAATTCGAAAGGCATACCTGATGCAAACCAAATATCCGGAGAGTTCTGAGTATTCCGTGTCTCCGTGTGTTGAGCCTGGCAGCGCTGCCGCGTTTCCCGATAGCGGGTCATGGCCTCGGTCTGGGGCTGTTGGAGTGCTCACGGGGATTAGATACACGATGTCGCTCTTTTTCGAAGAGTTGGCTTCGACCGTGATTCCTCGCTACGCTCAGCCAACGTAAGATTCTGATCGGATCAACAACGGGAGGGCTCCTGGGCTGGTTGCCATTGAAAGACTACACAAAAATTTAGGCAGAGAACCCTCGCATCGCAGGTCGCCAGCTGGACATAATACAAACCGGTGAACGGACCCAAGGCTTCGTTATCCGGAGCCTTAGGTCCGTCCCCGTGATCAATATTCCACCCTGCTCATGCAAGGTCAGACCGTGGAGTTGCCACCCGTGGTTCAGTACGCGCTCGCCTTGGTATTAGCGGCCACCTGGCTGGGAAACGGATCCAGAATGGTCTTGGGCGCGTTGTTCCAGATCACGTCCGCCAGGTTCGACATGCGCGACACAATCTGCGCCGCCACGCCGCCGCCCGCCCCGAACAACCCGCACCAGCCCAATGTCACAAAGCCCCAGTGCAACGGCGCCGCAAACAGCTCATCCACAAACCAGAACGCATGGCCCCACTCGTTGAGTCCCACGTTCGGGAGAATGAACATCGGCCCCACCACTGCCGCCACCAACGGAAACGAGGTCGCTTGGCTGTACAGCGGCAACCGGGTCTGCGCATACAGATAACTCGACACGCCGCACGTGATGTACAACGGGAACGTCCCGTAGAACGCCACGATGTGGCTCGCCGTGAAGCTCGTGTCCCGGATGATCACTTGGTGCCACGCCGCATCCTGCTCCAACGTGTAGCTGCCCGCGTAGTACACGCCCCAGATGTAGCACACCAACCAGCCCATAAAATAAAAGTACCGCTTCAGCTCGAGCTTCGGGTCTAGGTTCGTCAGGTTCCGGTCCCGCGTCACCCAGATCCACCCGATCGATGTGGCAAAGAACACGGCGTTGGCCAGAATGTTAAACCGCCACAGCCCCATCCACACCGAGTCAAACTCCGGCGTCATGGAGTCCAGGCCGTGCGAGTACCCGAACGTCCGCTGGTACACTACCCAAAACACTCCGATCGCCAACATCCCCAACCAGCCGAGCTTCGCCGGCTTCGAATCGTACCACTGAGAAACGTCATAGCTCTCTACATGGTTTGCCATTGGTTCCTCCTTTTTTCTTTTCTGCTGTTAGTTGTGTTTTGCACTGTTGGTGCCGTCCCTTCAGCTTCTTCCCAGCGTCTGAGCTCGGCGGTATTCCCGCCGATATGGGCCAGGGACCTCTGGTATGCAGCGCCCCTTCCTTCCTAGTCCTCCGTACGTGCCATCAGAGGGCCATCGGCTGTGATGGTTGTTATCAAGACCATTGAATTAGACATTCGCAGATACGGCATGGTTAGAGAACTAGGAAACAACCTAGGATGTGTTTGGAAGATCCCTAGACCCCGCTTAGGCCAGACTGGCACGAAGATTATAAAGCACGACATGATTCGAGGTGAGTTCTGCGTAGGCCCAGATATCGGGACTGAGCTGTCCTACTCTTTAAAGCGGGACCGGCACTAGGTTCCTGGTGCAGAATCCATCACTTTCCCATGGAAAGGTCTGGAGAAGGTTGCATAAGCGGCTAGATGGAGCTATGAATAGAATATCCGTAGGCAGTCGCGACGCCGGTGGCGGCTCCGGCCCAAGAGAGTCAAATGCACTGCGTATCTCACAATGTCATTTGTTTTCGTCCTCGAGACTTGATGGTCTTTGTCTACCGACACGGTTTTGATCCGCCAAAGCGCCGCTGCAGTTCCAAGTCTATTCGTAGTGGTCATCGATAGCTGCTGGAAGAAGCCCAGGCGGCTCTTGGGGCAGAGAAGGACATCCTCTTTCGATCCTGAGGGAGTCATCACCATGTTGAACTACGGAGCTGTAAGTTGCGCCTTATCGATCTTTCTGCTCACTGGCTGTGCGACACCTTCCACGGTAGACAGGTCGGCGCGCATTCATGACATCCGCATCAGCGGCCATGCCTTGATTACTCCGGTCGAATTGTATGCGACTGTAGGTGATGAAATTCGGTGGCATAATCTTCTCGAAGCTCCGATCCACCTGGGATTCCTAGGAGTCAACCCTGTCAAAGAGGTCAGTTGCGAAAAGGGCTTGAAGACCTGGTTTGGAGACATCAAGGATTTCGTGACTATTCGTGCCGGCAACTATGTCAGCGCGTGTTTTCAGCGGGCCGGAACCATTCGATATAATGTCTGGCAAGATCTTTCAGATCCGTTCCATTCAATGAGTCCGGTGGGGGTCATTCATCTCGATGAAACAGGGTGATGCCGAACGGCTTCCTCAACTTCCATGTGCACAGTAAGGAGGCAGTCATGATTACGGTTGTACGGAGAAGCTTGATGGTCATCGGAGTCTGTTCCCTGATTTTAGCGATCACGCCAACAGTGTACGCGTATGAAGAGGCCTCGGTCGTTCAAGGAGGGGGACTCTCGGGAAGCGTCGTCCTGGATGGCAAGGTTCCGATGCCAAAGGGGTACAATCTCACGACTGTGCCGGACCCGGTCTATTGCGGGCGGATTTCCGACGGGAGAGGGTGGAGATTGCTGCAGCCCTTCGACGTGGGGCCGAAGGGCGAGTTTCGACGCGTCGTTGTGTTTCTTGAGGGAATCGAGAAGGGAAAACCGTTCGGAGAGTATGTGCCCCCGAGAATTGAAGCCATCGATTGCCGCTTTGAGCCGTTTATCGCGCTCGTGCGGGACCGCCACGATGTCGTCGTCGTCAACATGGACCCTGCCTTTCACGACATTCAAGCCTATGAGACGTCGAACCTGGGGCCTCGGGTCTTGTTCAATGTTCCGTTGCCGATCAGCAAGCGATATCCTCGTGAAGCCGGGTTGAGCGCCCATTTCCATAAGCACTACGAAGGGGCTACTGTGACCCAATCGGTCAAGATGACGAGAGACCGGAACATTTTCACCATGCAATGCGGATTCCATCCGTATATGGAGAGTTGGGCGTTGGTCGCTGACCATCCATACTATACAGTGGCCGACAACGAGGGACGGTTCCAGCTGACTGACATTCCACCCGGCACCTATAAGGTGAAAGTCTGGCATCCGTATATCAGGGACGAGATAGAGCGGACGATTACGATTGAACCGAAAAAGCAGACCAGCGTGGATCTGACGGTCGAGGCGCCGACCGGTCGGCTCTATGCCAACCAAATGGTCGAGAACGCCTACGTGCGATACTCGATCACGGAGGACGTGCAGAGTCAAATCGTGCCGACGTTGGAAAAGCAACGTCTCAACGAGGGACAGTGATGTGGGTCTGACGGAATTGAGCTGAGGAACGGCTAGCGCTGCTTGAGGTAGCGGAAGAACTCCGAGTCCGGGCTCATGACGAGGGTTGAGCCATCTTTGAACGCACGCTTATAGGCTTCCATCGAACGGGTAAACTCGAAAAATTTCTGATCCTGCTTATAGGCATCCGCGTAGATCCGAAAGGCTTTGGCATCGCCGCCCCCGCGCAGTTCCTCTGATTCTTTATAGGCTTGGGCCAGGATAATCTCGCGATCCTTTTCGGCTTCCGATCGAATTTTTTGCGCTTCCTCCGCGCCCTCAGCTCGATATTGCTTCGCCTGTCGTTCCCGTTCCGCCTGCATGCGGGCGAAGACCGCCTTTTCATTTTGTTCGGGCAAATCGGCTCGCTTGATTCGGACATCCTGAATCTCAATGCCGTACGCCGAGGCCTTCTCGTTCGCCCGTTCGGTGACCACCCGCATGATGTCCGCTCTCGTGCTGGACACGATTTCCAGCAACTCATGCCGGCCCAATTCCACGCGCAGCTCTGAATAGATGATATCGTGAAGCCGTTGGAGCGCGCCGCGCTGGCTTTGGAAGTTCTGATAGACCTTTAACGGGTCGACGATCCGCCATTTCGCAAAGTTGTCCAGCAGCAGCGTCTTCTTGTCCGAGGTAATGACATCCTGCGCGTTCGAGTCGTAATCCAACAGACGTTTCTCGAAGTAGGTGACCTCCTGGACGAACGGCATTTTGACATACAACCCTGGTTCGGTGATATTTCGAACGGGTTTGCCGAGTTGCACGACGATGGCCGTCTGGATCACGTCTACGACGAAAAGGGGAGACGCTCCCAGGACGAACAATCCAACGGTCACG
>JAOUHD010000081.1 GCA_029865345.1 Nitrospira sp. | reverse complement strand
ACGATCTGCTCGTCGCTCATAGATGATCAATTCCCCTCCCCAATCGGGCTGCCATTCCTCATGAAAGTAGGTGACGACAGCGATCCGGCGCTTTGGCGCTCGACGGCCTTCTACGAGCCGACCCTGATCCGTGTCGTCATGCGTCAACAGACAGTCTCCGGCGGAATAGGAATAGTAATTAAATCCTACATGACGCCCAATGATATTCGGGAACGATTCGATGTGATCTCGAATACAGGGAATCTGTAGCCGCGACAGAAATCGCTGCCCTTCCTCTGGGCCGATTTCAGCTTTGGCCCAGTTGCCGGAATTCGGAAAGTCTTCCTGAACATGCGGCAGGTCGGAAAGGCTTTTCCAGATGGCTTGATTCATCCCCTCTCGGAAGAATCGGCACTCCTCAGCAGACCAAAAGTCCTCCACCACCAGCACCGGAGTTCTCTGAAATGAAAACGACGGTAAACCAGCCAGTCTTATGGTTGATTGCGCGATAGTCATATTACTCTAGAATCCTTGCGTTGAGTCCAACCTTTCATCATCTTCCCCTTGGCTATATTATCCTCCGATCCTATGGGCAAAAAAAGACAAGGATGCCACGTACCTCCGACAATCTGAACACTGGACCTAATTTCCCGTGCAAGGCACACCACTCGGTATTTAGTTTAATCCGGCGATGCGACAAGGAAGAAGACACCCTGCCTTTCTACTCACACCGTCGCCTGAGCCTGCTGAAGCAACCGCAGATGTCTCCACGCATGGTGCGCCTAGAACGGGTATTGACAACTCTATATGTCCTGCCATAATACGTACCTCTGACTATGGTGGTTTGAACTTCCTGAGCATAAACCTCAACTGTCATTTGGAGGTGCACCGATGGCCGATCCTAGCGTGACGAAGGAAAATCTCCAGAAAATTCTGGACAAGTTGGAAACCCGTTCGGCAGAAGGATATGGGTTGTTGAGTTTTCGCGCAAAGGCAGTCGGCAAAACCAGTGACAGTCTCCACCTGGCTGTTGCGACCGGAATCATCTCCGTTCCCTTCAACGAGATTGAGAGCATCACCTCGGTTCCTGGACGGAGCGGATTTGAAGTACTGGTCGACGTTCGTAACGGTGACCGGATCACACACCTGCGGCGAGTGCCTGATCTCGTGCACCCGGTACCCCCTGGTACGTTGCCTGATCCTGGGCCCTTTACCTGGCCACCACGAGTCCCACCAGGTGGGTTTCCAAATGTCGGCCAAGATGGCGGCGCTTCAACTTCCACGAGCGAAGATATTGGGATGGATACCACCTGTGCTTCAGGCGGTGTCGCAGACCAGACAGACGACCACAGGCCATACCACGTTGGTGATACAGATTGATCGGTACTGCAAAATGGAGTCTACCGAACTTGAGCACTTGCTGGCAAAACTCGATTCCGGCTTAGCGGTCCACTCTCAAAACCATGGTCTGTTGATCGATGGGTATCTGCTTCAGGGTTCGAAAGAAACTGTCCGTATCATTGCCGGCAACCTCCTGTTGGAGTTATCTGTCGACGATATTCTCGAGGTGATCGATGTGGAAGAGCGGGACTCGGACATAACGAGTCTTGCTGTTCCCGTGCGAGTAACCGCCAAGCGAGGGGCAAGACTACTCGACTGTACGCCGGCTGATGAATACAAACCATTGCTTGAACGTCCAGTTGAACCATTCGCCTACATGGTCCGCAAGAACTACCCGCCGATGCAGGATGCCCCTCGATTTCGTGAGCGTGAGCAGGCCTATCGATTGAAGCACGGACTGGAATGATCTTTATTCTCGCGAGTGCCAGAGACGTACACGCTCGACGCGTGTCTGATGTGCTCAACAACCACGGACACCAGGTGACTATTTTCGACGCAGGGTCGCTCGGAATGGATTCTACGCTTACCTATCCCCTCGGCGAAGCGCCAATTATAGTTCTGTCATCTGGTCAAACGGTAAGTTTTGACCGAGCCACTTGCATCTGGTACCGCCGACCTCGGTTAGGGCATGTTGCTGAACACATCCGGAATCCAGCCATCAGAAATTTCTGCCGACAGGAATGGGCCAACCTGCTTGAGGGACTGTTCCTCAATTCTGATGCGCGCTTCGTGAACCCGATGTTAGCGGAATACGCTGCAGTCAAGCCACGGCAACTACATGTGGCGCGAGAGGTAGGCTGGGCGATCCCGGACACACTCATCACCTCCGATAAGGACCACGCGAGCACATTCATCCAAAAACATCATGGTCGGGTAATCCACAAGGCGATGACCGCTCCCAGAGATCGCTTGATCGATACGCGCGTATGGGATGAAGGTGACCGACCGGCACTGAAGGCGCTCACCTTTGCACCAACGATTTTCCAGGAGATGATTTGCGGCCCCATGGACCTGCGGATCACTGTTGTTGGCCAGCGAGTCTTTACCGCTAGGATTTTGACGGATCGCAGCAGGGCAGGGATCGATTCTCGAATGGACATGGATGCACCATATGAGCCCTATGAGTTGCCAGACCAGATTCATGAACGCGTTCTGACCTTCATGGCAGCTATGGGACTGGTCTATGGCACTATTGATTTGAAGATCACGCACGAAGGGGAATATGTCTTCCTTGAAGTCAATCCTCAAGGTCAGTTTCTTTACGTCGAGATTCTTACCGGTATGCCGATCGCTTCAGCAATGGCTGACCTGTTAGCTCACGGCGCGGACCCATCACCTCCTCAAGCTTCATTGAACGGCAGTCTAAGCGATCTAATCCGCCAAAGCTGATATACTTACGACGGACTTAAGGATTGCCCCGTTCGCAAAAAATCGTTGCACTGTTGAAATTCCTATCTCGGTTGCTATGACAAAAAAAGAAGGGGGTGCCACATTCTGCGGCACCCCCATTCCATCCTGAGTTCTATGCTATTTGGATTACCAGCGATCGCGCTTTCCACCACCACCACCGCTACCGCTCCGACCACCGCCTCCACCGAATCCACCACGTCCCCCACCACCGCCGCCGCCAGTGCGCGGTTCCTGCGGACGTGCTTCATTGACTGTTAAAGTCCGACCACCCATCTCTGCCCCGTTGAGAGCCGTAATAGCAGCTTGGGCTTCAGCATCTGCGGACATCTCCACAAAGCCGAACCCACGGGATTGGCCAGTGAACTTATCCGTAATGATCCGCGCCGAGGCGACTGCGCCATGGGCTGCGAATAAGTCACTCAATTGCTGCTCGGTCGCCGAATAGGGCAACCCACCGACATAAATCTTCGAACCCATCGGGGTTCCTCCTTTAAAATAATGACATTGTCTTGAACACGAGGAACGGGGAAGGAGCGGGCCGAAGACGCGATCGATGCAGCGACTTAGGTCTGACTTCCGACAAGATTCCCGGACAAGGCAACATCGGCATTGTGGGTCTCCTCTGATGAACACTCGGTATCGCCGAGACCCAGGGCGACATGAGCCTGTACTACCCTAGCACAGAGCCATCTGGATTACAACATCACTCCCCGACTCGAACCAAAAGCCCGTGTTCCTTACAATAGGCGACCGTCCGATAGAACCATGCGACGACGACGACAAGGAACGCCCCGTTCAGACACACTGCCCAGGCAAGATTCCCAAGAGGCGAGGCCCCTCCACTCAAGACGGTCCGCATGCCCTCAAAGATATGTGCCGCTGGATTTGCCCATGCAATCATCTGCAGCCACGTGGGCAATACCTCCAGTGGATAGAAGACACAGGAGATCGGCTGGAAGAGAAACACCATGCTCCAAGCGAGTACTTCGGCTTCTTGCCCAAACCTCATGATCAGTGAGGTCGTAAACACGCCGATAATCCAACCGGTAATGACCAGATTGAGCACGAACGGCATGAGCCATACCCCGACGATCAGGATATTGTACGAATAAAAAAGAAGAGCACTACCCGCCATGACAATCGACACGACCGTCACTTTCATCACGCTCATGGCCATCGTGGCGGTCAGAAACTCGCTCGGTTTCAGCGGGCTGGCAAACAGGTTCATCAAGTTACGTGCCCAGAGCTCTTCGAGAAAGGCAATCGTGATCCCCTGTTGCGATCGGAACAACATGTCCCAGAGAATCAATGCGCCCAAAAAAAAGGTCACGAATCCTGGAACCTGGCTTTGGTATCGAGCGAGGTAGAGCGTGATAAACCCCCAGATCACGAGATCCAGGAAAGGCCAGTAAAAGATTTCCATAATGCGTGGCAAACTGCGGCGATAGAGGTAGAGATGCCGGACGAGCAATGCCGCGATGCGATGCAGTTTCATCGGCACGTCTTCTGGTCATGTCCATCGTGACAGCCACCACATCCCTGATGCACACCAAGAAGGTTCTCCCTGAGATGCCGGACTCCAGCAGCCAGGTGCGTCCCCGCCCGTTGACCGTCTGGCATCCGCCGCAGCCCAAAGCCAGCCAGCACCGTTGGCATCCCCAGAAGTCCCATTACGAATACGGACGTCATGCGCTCAAAGCCACCCATCCACCACACAAGAGCAATCGCCAACGCAAGTGGGACACATCCTCCCACCACACTCATGAACACCACGCGCCAACCACACGTGCCGCGGCTCAGCCCGACCAGGCTGATCGCCAACCAAAAGAGACCCCAGGCCGCGCTGAGTGCAAGCCCTCCAGTCATGAATCCGGCAACACTATTGGCTACTCCATCTGTCATGATGCCTGCCGCTGCTCTCGTGCAAACTTCAAGAAGACCTCCTCCAAATCTGCTTTCTCAAATCGATCGATAATTTCCCGTGCCGTTCCCTCTGCCACAATGCGTCCACGCTGAAGAAAAATAATGCGATCCGACATTTCTTCCATCTCACGCATGTTATGAGACGTATAGAGGATGCTCAGTCCAGATGCTCGCCGTTCTTCCTTCAGCAACAGCCTGATCTTCTCCGCGATATCGGGATCCAAACTCGCCGTTGGCTCGTCAAGAAACAGAATGCGCGGTTCTGTCAGGAACGCCTTTGCCAATGTCAGTCTCGTCATCTGCCCTGACGACAGCTTGCGGGTAATCTTGCTGCGAAACTCTTCCATCTCCAGTTTTTTGATGATGTCGTTCACGCGCCGCGCCCTATCTGAAATCCCGTAGAGACGCGCGACAACGCATAAATTTTCTTCTACCGTGAGCGCCTGAGGCATGGAGATGTAGGTGGACGAGAAGTTGACCTGCTGCAGAATCTCTTCGCGATGAGTCGAGAGATCCAGCCCGAACATGTGAATAGAACCAGCCGTCGGGGTCACGAGTCCCAAGAGCATCTGAATGGTCGTGGTCTTCCCGGCTCCGTTCGGGCCCAAGAGTCCGAGAATTTCCCCAGGCCTGACCTCAAAGGATACCTCATTGACCGCCACAAAGTCGCCGAACCGCTTGGTCAGAGCTGACGCTTTCAGTACTGGGATAGCCATCACGTGGGCGGATTCAGTCGATCAATTGAACAACAAGGTGCCGGTGATCTTCTCCGGGATATGACAGGTCTCGCATTTTCGGTCCAACACTTTCCCGCCATACTGCGCCTTCCCATCATGACAGCGGAAACAATCACTGAGTGCCCTCTCGCGAAGATAGGAGCCCTCTGGATGAGTCGGGTGCCACGGCTGGCTGTCGGCCGAGACATGTCCGCGTGGAATGACAATGGGATACCCCTTGATGGGGGCATCGTGCACTACCCCAGCATGACAGGTCGTACAACCTTCATCCTGTCCACGAACGCTGAACGCCTCCATATGTTGGCGATGCTTCATGACCAACCCCACCTCATTCACTGGTGATGGAAGATCCCGCGGCGCCGTCTCGGACACACGAAGGATATGACGATGGCAACTGAGACAGACTCCGGAATCCACCTTGGCCTTGAGATTGTGCGCGTCGGTCGGCGTTCCAAAAACGTAGATGGCTGTATCCCTGACTCCCGCCACGACCTTATCGGACAACCAGCCTTGCACACCAGGCCTCACATGACACGCGACACAGGTGACGTCCTTATGGGAAGACTTGGCCCAGCTCTCATACGCAGGGGCGATCGTGTGACATCCGGCGCAGAACGTCGGGTGATCGGTAAGCGGTATCGCGGTTCCAACCAGAGCCATCGCTCCGATGACAAGAGTCAGCAGCAGCGTGGCCTTAGGCTTCCAGCTCATGCTCCCGTCGTCTACGAGGGAACTGCTTGAGCAAAAGGGCGGCGACCCCGGCCACATCGTCCAGATGAATCACCGGCACAGGCAGGGTGATCGGCTTGTCGGAGACCACCGCCAGAAGACCGTCGAGAGAGTATGAAATTTCACCGAGCTGATCACGAACGATGATGATCTTCGGGTACCCTTCGCTTTTCCACCCTTCGGCGATAATGAGGTCGTAGGACGCATCCACGAAACGATCCCGTACTTCCTCCACTTTCAACTGTTCGGACACATCGGCAAACAAGGCAAGGCTCCCCTTCGAGACCACCACGACACTACTGGCGCCGGCACGTTTATGGCGCCAACTATCCTTCCCTTCCGTATCAAGATCAAACCCGTGGCCAGCATGTTTCACCGTCGCCACCCGGTACCCGGCCTTGACCAACTCGGGGATGAGGCGTTCAATCAAGGTCGTTTTGCCGCTGTTCGACCGGCCGATAAACGAAACAATTGGAATGGACATGTGTGACCGTTACGTGCGGTTAATCTAGCAGCAGGAGAGCCGATGGGCCTCGGTATGCCCATGCTCGGTTTTCGCAGGCCATGCCTCACCGCTCAATAACTGAACCGTCACCTCATCGCCAGGATTGAGCCGCTCAACGTCCACCGGCACATCGATGAGACAATTCGCCTTGACCATAGAGGTGAGAATACCGGACCCCTGGGCTCCAGTCGTTCGAACCTTGAACACACCGTCTTCGCTCGTGAGTATGCCGCGCAGGAAATGCCGACGATCGCCACGCTTGGAAAATCGTTCCTGGAATCGGGCTTGAACCACCGGACGCCCATAGCTCCGACACCCGCTCATTTTGAGTAACGCGGGTCTCACTAACTGCTCGAAGGTCACCATCGAGGAAACCGGGTTGCCTGGGAGACCGAATGCGAGCTTGCCCTGGATCTTCCCGAAGGCCAGCGGCTGCCCAGGCCGGATGGCGAGTTTCCAAAAATTCATCTCGGCGCCGAGCTCACGGAACACCGCTTTGGTAAAATCATAGTCCCCCATCGAGACGCCGCCGGACAACACCAGAACATCCGCATTCAGCCCCTGAGAAATTTTTTCTTTGAGCGCCGCCGGTGTATCGCGGGCGATGCCGAGTAAGAACGGAATGCCTCCCGCTTCCTGCACAGCCGCGGCGATCCCATAGCTGTTCGAATTGATGATCTTCTCCTCGCTGAACCGCTCGTCCAAGTCAGCCAACTCATCACCGGTCGAAAGGATCGCCACCCGTGGCCGCTGATGGACGAACACAAACGACTTCGCAAGGATCGCCAACATCCCGACCTCGCCGGCCAGAATTCTGGTACCTTTCGCGATGATGCAGTCCCCTTTCTTGACGTCTTCTCCCTGCGGCCTAATGTTAGCCCCCTTGGGCTCCGCCTGAAACACGCGGACCAAATCAGGCCCCTGTTCCGTATCTTCAACCTTCAGCACCGTATCCGCCCCTCGGGGGATCGGGGCCCCGGTCATGATCCGGATGGCCTGACCAGAACCGACTGTCTTGGACGGCATGGTCCCGGCAGGAACATCCTCAATGACCGAGAGCGTGACTGGTTTCTGAATGGCGTGCTCCTGCTTGATATCTTCCCATCTGACGGCAAACCCATCCATGGCTGAGTTATCCCACGGCGGATTATCGCGCTCCGCGACGATATCTTCACCCAGGACGCGGCCCAAGGCGTCCAGAATCGAGACTTTTTCAAGACCCAACAATGGCGCAGCATCGAGGACCACCTTTTGCGCCTCGTAGAGTTGGGTCAATCCGGTCATCGGATCCGCAGCTTTCACTAACGATCTCCCTTCAGCAATCCTGTCATCGTCCGCCCCACTTTCAGCAGCGAGGCACTGTTTTTACAAAAGGCTTCAACCTGATTGGCGATCTGGTGGTACGCTTCCGCAGTCGGCGAGTCAGAGTTGAACAGGGCAAAGGGTTCACCCGCGTCTGACTGTGTCACCACATCGGGATCGAGCGGAATCCGTCCCAAAAATGGGACACCCATATCAAGCGCGGACGCTTCCCCACCACCCTTTCTAAATACATCAACCTGAGTATGACAATGTGGACACTCGAGCCCACTCATGTTTTCCACGATCCCGACGATCGGCACCTCGCTATCCTTACAAAAGGTCACCGACTTTCGGGAATCAAGCAGCGCCACTTCTTGTGGCGTCGTGACAATCACGGCGCCGCTCACCGTGCCGAGAAGATCAATGGTCGTGACCGACTCGTTCCCGGTTCCCGGCGGGAGATCGATCAGGAGAAAATTCAAATCCTGCCAATCGACACCTCCGAGCAGTTGATTGATGAATTCGTACTTGTAGGCATCGCGCCAGATAATTGGGTCATCCGAGTTCTGCAACAGAAAGGACATCGAGGCGATCTTCAAATTGTAGGCTTGGAAGGGAATAATCCCCCCGGACGTGCTGACCTTGAGCTTCTGACCTTCCGCGCCGACCATTTTCGGGATGTTGGGACCATGAATATCCATGTCACAGATTCCGACATGCCATCCCTTGAGCGCGAGGCTCACCGCAATGTTGGTCGTGCAGGTGCTTTTCCCCACACCGCCCTTATTGCTCATGATGAGCACTTTGTGCTCGATGCGCTCCATCCGCTTGGCGACCAGCCATCGGCTATGTCCTTCTTTATCCTTCTGGCATCGCTCGTTTTCGTCGCAGATGGCACAGGCCCACATATACGTACAGGCGTCGCTATTCCCGCTTCCGGTATTGATGACATTGAGTTCACGTGCCATAGGATTTCTTTTCTCCGACCATTAGTGTCGCTCGCCCTCGTCGTTAGTGGTGTCGCCCTCCGGGAACGCCGACATAGTCATCACCCGAAGATTTTGGCATCGACATGCCCGAAGCAGTTCCCCCGGCCCCTACCCCAGCCATGGCGACTGTCGGAACACCTGCCTGCTGATTTTCAGCAGATGCCTTCTTGCCAAACACCTTCGCGCCGAAGATGCCGACCCAGTAAAGAAGAAACATGGGGCCAGCCATCAACATCTGATTAAACGGGTCCGGCGTAGGCGTCAGAATCGCGGCGATAATAAACGATCCTAACAACGCCCACTTCCAATACTGAATCAGGAACGGTGCATCGACCCAGCCCAACTTGGCCATGAGGGTGATGGCCAGTGGCACTTCAAAGATCAGCCCAAAGACCGTCAAGAACCACAGGGCAAAACCGACATACTGGGCGATCGAGATTTGCGGCACGAATCCCGCGTTCACTCCGTACGAAATCAAAAAATTCAAGGCGAAGGGAAGAATGAAAAAAAACGAGAACCCGACTCCGGCGTAGAATGCCAACGCGCTCACACAGACAAACGGCCCGACAAACCGTCGCTCCTGAGCATGCAGTCCCGGAACGACGAACCGCCAGATCTCATACAAGAGATAAGGCATGGCAAGCACAATAGCGAACAGTCCCGCTACCTTGACGTTCTGCCAGAGCGCCTCCGCCGGCGCGAGAAAGACGAACGGCACCGTCGGCAAATCGGTGGGTTCCCAAGATAATTGGCTCGGCACAAACATATTCTGGAGCGGAACTCGCAACCATTTGACCAAAACGTCGGCATAAAAAAACGTCCCCATGAACACGACCGCCAGGCCGATCACTGCACGGGTGAGCCGGACCTGGAACTCCACGAGGTGTTCCATAACCGGCATCTTCTTGTCTTCCAGCGGCTTGAAGACCGAGTCTTGCAGCCACCGGTTCAGCTTGTCCAGCACAGAGCCTCGCAAGTTTTGGAATCCGTCGACCCGACGATTTGATGATTGGGCTTCCGCCAATCGTCAAATCGACAGATCAACAGATTCCCCTGTGCTTCTACTTCGGATTCACCGCGACAAACAGGCTGTTCCCTTGCCGATTGACCAACAACACGGCAAGTTCGTCCTTCTTGATCTTTTCTGCGGACTTTTGATAATCGCCGAGCGTCTTGATCGGCTCATGATTGACTTCTTGGATGACATCACCACGCTGGAGCCCGGCTGCCTCTCCCGGCCCACCTGGTTCCACGGAGGTGATGACCACTCCGGCCGTCTTCGCGGAAATATTCAACTGACTCATCAACGCATTATCCAACGTTTGGACACGCAACGACGCGAGGACATTGTCCGGAAGCTTCATCGTTTCGCCCGCGTCCTTCGGCGGCGCCGAGTCTTTCTTGGCCAGCAGTTCATCCGATGGGCGTTCGGCAACTTTCACCGAGATCAGCTGCTCCTTGCCTTCACGCAATACCTTGACCTGTGCGTCTTTTCCAACCATCGTTCGCGCGACAAGATTGCGCAGCTGACTGACACTCTGCACCTCCTTGCCGTTAAAGGCCACGACGACATCGCCTCGCTTCACTCCCGCGGCATGGGACGGGCCATTTTCATTGACATCGCTGATCAATACCCCCTTCCTCTGCTCCGGGAGTTTGAACGACTTCGCCAAGCCCGGCGTAATTTCCTGGATCGCAACACCCATCCATCCGCGTACGACCTTGCCCGTCTTCTGCAGACTGTCCACGATATCGAGCGCGATGCTGCTGGGAATCGCAAACCCGATCCCTTCTGATCCGCCGGTTCGCGAGAAAATCGCGGTGTTGATCCCGATCAGATCGCCATTCATGCTAACGAGCGCACCGCCAGAATTTCCTGGATTGATCGCCGCGTCGGTCTGAATGAAATCTTCATAGTCCGCAATGCCGACATTCCCACGCCCCAGGGCGCTGATGATGCCGAGCGTGACGGTCGAGCTCAGGCCAAACGGGCTTCCAACCGCCAGCACAAGATCACCGACTTGCAGTTTTTCATACTCCGCCCATTTCAGCGACGGCAGATCCTTGGCTTCAATCTTGATGACCGCCAAATCCGTCTTTGGATCGGTGCCCACCACCTTCGCCGAAAACTCGCGCCGATCGCTCAAGGTCACCGTAATCTGAGTGGCTCCTTCAACAACGTGATTATTGGTCACAATGAACCCGTTGGCATCCAAGATGACTCCGGATCCCGCACTCTGATCCGGGCGGCCATGCGGCGCGGGTGGACCATGCGGGCCTGGCGGGGGAGTCGGCAACTCTCCTCCTCCCGGCTCATCCCCAGGAGGAGGAGGGGTCCCGAATGGATTAGGAGGCATTCCCCCGCGTCTCCGGCTCCCTTCTCCTCCACCCGTCACCGCGATATTCACGACAGCCGGAGTGGTCTTTTTCACGATCTCCGAAAAGCCCTGAGCCCATGCCGGAGGAACGCCGGCAGCTGAGACAGGTGATACGCATCCACTTCCGACAAGAGCACACAGGGCCAAGCCACTGCTAATAAGCACGTTTGTCGCTTGCTGAGTCCAATTGACCATATCTGAATTCCTCCAGGATGTGACTCTCATCGAGAGTGCTATTGGGAACAAGCATCTCCACACATCGAACACTTCATCTTACACTACTCTTTCAACGGGCTTCAAAGAGGAAAAGTCCTTTTATTACGAGCACAGTCTGTCATGAGAGAGATCTAATCAAAGACCTTCTCACCGCCACAAAGACTTCCACTCTGCTCATAGCCAGTCATACCAGCCAGACGGTTGCCTTTCATCCGATCTTTCCAGTACGGTGGCGGACGGCCGCAGCAAAATGGTCGCCATAGGTCATGCGGTGATTCCAACGGAACGACTCAATCATACCAGGCTTGTCACGGGGGTTGGGATCGTCTGCGCGTTGCTGCTCGCCGCTTGTGTCAAACCTCTGGAATTGTCTCCACTGAGGGACCCGTTACCCGCCAGCGCCAAGCTAGACATTGCCCCATCGATCAAAGACCTGACGATTCGCTACAGCGATTCCTGCGGACAACTGCAAGAAATACCCCTGGGCGATCGACTCCAGGAGGCTCTACGAGAAGGTATTCGCCAAACGTTCAACACGACGGTTGACGACGGCACCAGCGACACCACCACACCTGATTATGTCGTTCACGTTGATCTCGTCGATTCATCGTTCGACCTCAATAAGGAGGCCCTGTACGACCGAGCGCCGGCGAACATAGAAGTCAATGCCATTGCTCGCATCTATGATCGAAAAGGGACGTTGCTCCGTCAAGCGGACATCAAAATTGCCCGTCATGAACGGTTGCGGCTCGAGCAGCTCTCCAAGAACTGCAACTATCTGATCGACCCCTTCGTCCACGACACCGTCATCGATTTTGCGACACGCGTCTCGCTGAATGCCAGGCAAGCGGCCGGTGGCCAAGAACCCGCTGCGTTGATAGAGCCGAACCAGGCTCCGATAGGAAAAATGGGAGCGCCTTCAGCTTCAGCATCGCCGGATCTTCAATCCAAGGCCACACTCTTCGACGAAAACAGCAACCTGATTTTTGAGGGAGGCGAGCATGTGCGGGTGCGAGTGGATGTTATCAATGCGGGGACGAGAGTAGTTGAGAACGCCTCCGCCTCGCTCACCGGCACCTCGACTGTCATCGAGCAATTCCCCACCACGACTCTGCCGATCCCGCCACTCCAACCGGGCCAAACAAAATCCCTGGAGTTCATCGCGACCCTGCCCCCGACCAAGCAGGCCCAACCAGCCACGATCCAGGTCACCGTCGCGGAGTCTGGAAAAGCTGCCGCACCGCCCCAAACCCTCTCGTTGACCATTCAGCCAGCCGGAACCGGCACGGATGACGTGAACCAAATACCCGCTCCTGTGCCTGGCTTTCACCAACCTCAGACCTACCTCGTCGCGATCGGGGTCGGGGTCTATCGCGATCCCAAACTCGCACCCCGCCGCTACGCCGCAACGGATGCGGAGACCGTCGCAGCCTATTTTCAGTCCCTCGGAGGTGTGCCCTCGTCCAACGTCCGGCTGTTACACAACCAGAAGATACTCCGCGCCGATATCCACGAAACATTGTTCGGCTGGCTCCCACAACATGTGGCCAAAGATGCCGTCGTGATCGTCTATTTTTCAGGACAGGCAATGGTGACACCCACCGGCGACGTCTTGCTCGCTCTTTATGATGGCAGCGCTGCGGACTCGGCCCGACTCTACCCGCTCACTGATCTTGAGTCCGCCTTCGCCAGGCTCAAGGCCAAACAGATCATCTTCTTGTTCGACGGCATGGTGTCCAGACTACGCGGCGATGCCAAGGGGAAGACCGCATCACCCCGGTGGGAACTCGGCGGAGGCAATACGGTCGGACTGATCGGGGGCGAAGACTTGACGAAGGGGCTGGAAGACGACCAGCACCGCCACGGCCTCTTCACCTATTACCTCTTGAAGGGACTCCGAGGCGAGGCCGATACCAACCGCAACGGAATGGTGACATTGGGAGAGCTCGCCAGCTACGCGCGCCAAAAAGTCGCCTGGGCGGCGAAATCTCAGTTCACCCAGGAGCAACGGCCACTGCTGTTTCCCTCGCTCAAACCCGACGACCCGGCCGCCTCACTCGTGTTAACCACGCTACCTTCGCTCACCTCGTCAGAAACGCCCTAACCCGCGCAATCCCAGACGGTTCCTCTGATTAAGTAGCTCAACAGCGCTGCTCGCTGCCCGTACGAGTAAGCGAGTCTTTTTGCAGCATGCTAGATAGTGTCGTCACGAGACAGCCGCCCAAAGAGCGATGCACCTGATTTGCACGGCAGCCAGGAATGACGCGGTATGTTTGGCGTATCGGGTGGCGATACCGCGCCAGCGTTTG
>JAOUHD010000219.1 GCA_029865345.1 Nitrospira sp. | reverse complement strand
CGCCACGCTCTGCCCAACACTCTCCAAGAACCCGGAAGCGCGCTGCACCGCCTGAAAACAAATGACAAGGTCTCCCACCGTGAACTGCCCCTGAAGCGTTCGTATCGCCACAAAACTGTAGACCCCAAATATGCCCACCACGCCGATCAGCTGAGCGACGGACGTTGAGAGTGCCCAACGCCGCTCCAGCGCGATTCGCTCTCGACACAACACCGATCGCGCATCCAGAAACCATTGTCGGAGTCGAGCACCAAGGTCGAACAACCGGACTTCCTTCGCAGCACCGGCTTGTGTGAGCAGCATATGAACGTACCAGGCTTTCCTTTCAAGTGGCGTCCGATCACGTTCCCACACAAATAATCGGTTAGATTGCTTCAGACGGACGATGAAATACGGGACTGCCGCCAGGATCAGGATCGGGATCACGCCCCAATGCAGCCACCAGAGGACCGCGCCCATTGCGATTAATGAAATTGAATTTTGGCCTAACTGAAGCACAGCATTGAGAATGGCCGTTGGGCGATAGGGGGCCTCCTGCTGTGCACGATGGAGCGTATCTTGATACTGTGCATTCTCATAATACTCAAGATCGACCTCAATCGATTTGGCCTGAAGAAGCGCGTACATATGATCGGTAACGATTTGGGCCTGAATTCTGGAAATCAGACCACCTAAGGCGGTCAACATGGCTGTGGCCGCAGCAACACCGGCTATGCCTCCAAGAATGCTGAGTATGCGGGTGAACGAAGGGTCGTCGGCTGGTGTCTTAAGTGCTTCGGTTACGGTATCGATCAACAGCTTCGTCAGATAGAGTACCACCAACGGAAGGAGCCCCTGGACGACGCGCACGACAATGCTGGCGACAGCTAGACTTTGACTGCTCTCCCATACAAGCGAGAGTGCCCAGCGGACCGTCGTAAGAAAGGAACCGAGGCTTTTCTTGCTGACTTTCATAAGTAGTGGAGCCACAGAGTCTTCAACCTCACATGGCGGAGATTTGGCACACATCCCTTGCCGAATTAGAAGGATACGAAAACGTCACAGTGAAGCGTTGCCAATGGGGACTTGCCTCATAAAATGCTTCAGATCCTAGCGTCAGCCAGGCATGACCATCTAGACCCCATGCTTCCTTTCGTACCCCACAATGAAACACGACCGGATACCCTAGTTGCCGAGCAAACCTATAGAGCGCCAATGACCGTGGAAAACAGTTTCCCCTTTTATTGTAAGGAAACAACTTGAGCCAGCGATCTACATAGCCAACTAATGTCTTGATCCTCCCATCGTCACAGTCTTTTGTCACCGATCCAGGGTTCAATCGCTCGATCAGAGCTGGCAGACTATCGAGATGCAACAAGAGGCGAACTCTGAGCACCACAAGTCCCACGCAGAACACCATCCAATATTTTCCAATAACGGCTAGCATGATACACCCTGCATTTTTGTCTCAATGATGTTGTCGATAGTTCAGTATTCGAGACATCACTCACGCTGTTTCAATAGTTCGCACAGCACTTTCAATACAGGGAAGTGAGCTCTTCCTATGTCTTGCTGCAGTACTTACCCGCTTGGGACCCAACGATTGAGAGTCCCGCGAATTGCAGGTGAAAGGAGGCGTTTTATTACTCGATGAAGTGGAACAATGAGACGAGCAAGGCACTTGAGAGATGTTCGCCAGCGAAACCACAAGGGGGGATCTGTGGCAGCAGGACTATGAGCCCGACAAAGCAGTAGTCCAAACCACCAACGCTCGCACCAAGAGTCTTTCAGAGAGAAATACAGTGCTCCGGCCTGCTCTTCATTGATTCCTTCTTGGTAATTCTTCAATAAGCCCGCAGGCATCCTGAGTGAAAGTGTCTGTGTGCCCACATCACTCTTAAGCCGTCCCAATACCATCTCGGGAAGAGGAGCATCCAGTAACTGATGAGCAAGCGACAATCCAAGACAGAGCATACCTCGACAGCGCCAGTTCGATGCGTACAAAAAGATCTGATTCCAGTCTAGCGCTGGATGTGCTCGCAGCAACTCTGCCACGTCACATACCCATTTCAGTTGCTCCCATGCATGCT
Organism: Nitrospira sp.; assembly: GCA_029865345.1. GTDB lineage: Bacteria > Nitrospirota > Nitrospiria > Nitrospirales > Nitrospiraceae > Nitrospira_D. The sequence goes on along the minus strand of JAOUHD010000219.1, from coordinate 1,610 downwards.
TCGACCCATGAACACAAAGAACGATCAACAGAATTTCTGGTGCTAACCCTGGAACCGTTTTCCCCTCCAACATCACTGGAATCTGAGACCGCCAAAACTCGGGGCGATCCAATCGGAAGGTGAAGTGCTGATGTGCCATCACCCATTGAAGGTCGACCCGAGAAATCGGACGTTTCTTAATTAGTACATGATACGGTCCTTCGTTATCTTCAAGTTGATGCCCCTCAACACCATTGGCTTTCTTCTCATAGCCCTGCGAGAGAATCACCCTCTGTGCTTCCGCAATAGACCCTTTAGGGATAAGGAGGTCCAGATCGGTGAACTCGCGAAGGGCCAGATCACCGTACGCTAACACTGCGAGAGTTGCTCCTTTGATAGGGATGACGGGGAGCCCATTCGAAGTCAACGCATCACAGAGAAGAACAAGCTCCTGAGCCAATGAGCGATTAAGCAAGGCGTCGGCTTGAACCTTTTGGCGTAGTTGCGTGAGTGGTTTGGCAGGCACGAGGTCAGAACACAGTGCGGCCAGGTTTCTATATAACAACGGGCACATGCCATGATACCTAGCCATACCCAAAACGATGGACCAGTCCAGCGACTCTTGCACGCGGCGCCGAATGGATCTCTTGAGCTCATCAGACACGACCGTACGTGCACACCAGACGAGCAGTTCTGCTTCCGGCAGCAAAGGGAACTGTTTCGTAATAGCTCGTGCCGGCATCACGTGACCTCCTCAAGAAGCGGGGTAATGAGCTTTGGGAGATCGAGGATGTCGCGGCCAAAGTGTAAGCGGTAGCAATCCACCTGCTGGACGACTTTCGCCAATACCTGAAATTCTCGCCTGGCGACATCGGCGTCGTAGACCAATAATGCCTGCGGGAGAAGCAGTTCTAAAGCCCTGGGTTTGGAAAGGGATTCGAGACGGCTATGGGGAGCGTCGATGACGTGTGGGAACAATACAAGAGCAGGGCGACAACAGTCACCTATCGAGGTCGGATAGAGTTTCTCTGCATAAAATGCTCGCTTGGGGAAACCAGGGTGAAGCAGATGATCCGGCGCCTCTCGCAGTTCCGGGAAAAATGCCACCGTATCTTCGGTTACGTTGATCTTGATAGGAAAAGGAAGCAGATCCACATGGGTTCCGGCATCTCGCAGTAATGGATGATCATCTGAGAGATACCGATAGCCGGAGCGAAGTAGTGAGATAAATGAAGTCGTTTTACCGCGACCACTGTTCCCTGGAATGAGGATCCCACGGCCATTCTTTTCCAATGCGGTGGCGTGAATCGTATATAGCCCCCGGCGTCGCATGAGTTCGATCAAGGCTAGATGAAACAAATATTCGATCAGACTTTCATGCATGGTCCGAGGCTTGATCAGATAGCCATCTGCTCTGCCTTGTGCGCTGTCTATCACCAAGATGCCGACATCGCAAAAATCTGCAATCAAACGCCCCCCGTCCTCAAACACATGATACGGCAAATTAGTCTCCCGTCGATCACCGACCGCCGCTCCTGTTCCGGAAGCAAGCCGACGCGCCGATAGTGACAGAGTCAATGGAATATCGGCTCGCGTCTGGACAGCATGAAAGCACAAGGCAAGTGGAGTCG
>JAOUHD010000218.1 GCA_029865345.1 Nitrospira sp. | reverse complement strand
CGAGTTTGACGAAGCTAAATCGTTCGTGCGGCGTCAACTGGGCGAGCCGAGCCTGTTTCAATCGTACATCGTAGTAGTCATTGATATTGTCGAGGCCGATCACCTGATCGCCACGGTCCAAGAGGCGTTTGGCCACGTGAAATCCGATGAACCCCGCGGCGCCCGTGACAAGAATCGGCGGCTGCGTTCCAGTCATATCTACTCCTTTAAGAAAGAAAAGATGCTACCGTCTCTTGCCGGACTTTAGAAACGGTGGATCGCCGTGATCCAACCGATACAGAGTCAGTGGAGCGAGAGCATCCCTTGCGGCAATCACTTCAACCTCACGGTTACCCGCTGCTCGGTACAGATCCAGTGCGTGAGTATAATGATATCGACATTCCTGCGAAGCAAGAAGGTCTTTCAATTCCTCCGGTGGCTCCCAGTGTGCCGTCAATAGCGCCGTTCTGGCGGGATTGCGGCGACTGAACATGAACGACAAGTGATCGGGGTACCAGTCGGCTCCACCGGTGGCGTATGACACAAACAACCGCGCGTGGGCAGCTGCGCAGACGTCGGCCAGATAAGCATTCGTGAGATAACCATTTTCGCCGACATCCAACCATCTGCCTGGGTGGGAGAGGGGAGCATGGGCGGCATGGCTCCGGATTTCACGTAGCTGCTGTTGTGAGGCGAACACCAGCGGAATCGGTCCGTATCGCCCGACCAATTGTTGAATGACATTGTCTTTGAGGGCGGATCGGCCGTCGTTCGTCGGGCCGCTGTCCGCATGAACGAGCACATTGTATCCACGATCTGAGATCAGGTAGCAATTCCGTGGCATATTCAAGTCGCAAGGGTCCTCGCCATAGAACGGCACGGACACGACCGCGCCGCCTTCAAAGGCCCAGCTTTCGCCGTGCGCGAGCTCGATGACGTGTTCAAACCCTAATTCTGCAAGCAGTCCGCGATAATCGAAAAACAACTGCGTTCGATTGCGCCGACTGGGCACAATGATTGGTGTGTCTTTTGGTAAATGGAGCAAAGTACGGGGATCGACGTGGTCATCGTGATCGTGAGTCAAGAACACTGCGGCGGGTCTTGGTAAGAGCCCTCCCCAAAGCGATGGTATCGATGACTCGGCGAACCACGGCAAAAGCCATGGGTCGAAGAGGAATATGGTCTCACGTTGTCGGTAGAGCAGGGCCGCGTGCCCCAAGTGGACCGTGTCCTGATCCTGAACGACATCGAACCAGTGTCGGCTTATCGAAGCGGTGGTCGATGTGATCAGGCATCCCTGCAGCTGCAGGAGCTCTAGGAGTCTTGTCAGTAGGCCCTGTGAGTCACGTGGTAGTGCTGACACCACGGCGCGAATCTCGTCGGCTGTATGCGTCCCATCGAGCTGGCCGAGTAATCTCCCAACGGCGGGGCCTAGGGGAAGTTGATTGAACCCGAACGGGAGGGCTTGGTGATTGATTGCATGAAAGATGCGGAGACCACCGTTGGTCACAGTTGCAGACTTGGCAGGATCAGTCGGGAAGTCCCACTGAAAGGTTCCGTCTGGTTGGCGTCCACAGTGAATGTGTTGTTTCAGGTAAGGCCGTGCGTTGACCAGCTCGGCATACGCGTCTTCCACTCGGCGCTGACGATCGGGGTCATCAAGCGGCGCTCGATTTGAGAAGACATCGCTGATCGCCGTGTCGATCGCGCTGGACAGGAGACTATGGGCCTCCTGGAGACTGGCAACGACCTCCGGTGCCACACCACCGATGAAGGGGAAGGGACCCGGCGGCTCCGCACTCTCCAGTTGCACCCAACACCAGGGGGCCAGGGCCACGTAATGATTATTGGGAATGCCGGTCCACATGGGGTTTAGAGGTTGGTACTGAACCGAAGTTTGCTGATCGCCGGTTCATAGAGCGCTTGGATCGCGTTGCCGTCAGGATCGGCAAAATAGAATGAATAACTACCGTCCCGGTGCTGCTTCGGTTCTTTCGTGATACGCCCGCCCATTGATGCGATCTTGGGGGCGATGTGTTGGTACAGCTGATCGACCGCTCCTGGGCTGTCGAGGATCACGCCCATGTGATCGAGGAGTTGGGTCTTCGAAGAATCGTAGGAGTCCAATTCTGTCTTCGAGATCTGATGGAGGGCCAGGTTGTCGACCCCGGAACTGAAGTAGACGTTCTCCGGATCCGGTTCCCAGACCACCTGCATGCCGAGTAGCTCTTCGTAGAAACGACGAGATCGAGGAAGATCGAGCACGCGCAGCGCGAGATGGCGAAGGCCGCGATGGAGTGGAGTCGTCATAGCAAGCAACTTGTTCGTCAATGGATCCTAAGTTTGCATAGTAGGGAGATGACTGCCAGGCCGTCAATGGGAAATCGGCTCCAGCTTAAGGCGTGACGGCTATGGTACGATCCGAGCATCTATGGCATTCAATGGAATGACAATTGCCGCGTTCGAAACCCGGATGGCAACGGAGCTTACCCGTCTGATCGAGCGACACGGCGGCCGGCCGCTTGTCACTCCTGTCCTGCGAGAAGTCCCGCTGAACGACAATCATGCGGTGCAGGAGTTTGGGGTACGGCTCATGGCTGGCCGCGTCGATCTGCTGATTCTCCTGACCGGTATAGGCACGACCACGTTGTTCGACCTGCTCAAGACCAGCTATTCTTGGCCAATACTTTTGACGGCTCTTCAACGGTGTGTCCTCGTTGCACGTGGCCCCAAGCCGGTTGCCACCCTCAAGGCCGCTGGCCTCCACGCCACGCTGACGGTGCCAGAACCGAATACGTGGCATGACATTATGAGGACCCTGGATGAACATCGTCCTGTGAAGGGGTTGCGAGTCGTTCTTCAAGAGTATGGAGTGTCCAACCCTGATCTTTTGAACGCGCTGGAGCAGCGTGGTGCGGAGGTGTTCCCGGTTCCGATCTACAAGTGGGCGTTGCCAGAGGATCTTGCGCCGATTCGCCATGCACTCGAAGAAATCATGGCCGGTCGCGTCCATGTGGTGTTGATTACCAACGCCATTCAAGTCGATCATGTCATGCAGGTGTTGGAGCAGGATGGGAAGGTGCAGCCCTTTCAAACGGCATTGAAAAAGATGGTTGTGGCTTCCATCGGTCCGACCGCCAGCGAACGGTTGCGCCATCATCACTGGCCGGTTGATTTCGAGCCGTCGCATCCGAAGATGGGCGTCTTGGTCAAAGAAGTGTCCGAGCAAGTCTCGAAGGCACTCCATCAAAAACGATAGGGTTGATACGTTGCGGGGCGCCTTCGAGCAGCTTCAAGATTCACTCGAGCGTTCGTGGATCACATCGTTAGCACTGCTGCTCCTTGAAAGGATCCGGCTTTCAATTCTTGTAAGGCACGGTTCGCCTCTTCAAGCGGAAAACGGACGGTATGCGGTTTGATAGGAATCGCCGCCGCTTCGCGCAAGAGATCGATGCCATCCTGTCTGGTGTTGGCGGTCACGCTGCGGATCACTCGTTCGCCGAACACTTCGCGATCGTAGTCTAGCGAAGGAATTGGCGACATGTGGATGCCAGCCAGGGCGAGTGTCCCGCCTCGTTCAATCGCGCGCAGTGCCGGAGGCACGAGTTCGCCGGCTGGCGCAAAGATGATCGACCCATGCAGCTTATCGGGCGGCATCTCAGTTGCCCCACCGACCCAGATTGCCCCTAGCTGTTTGGCTAATTTCTGG
>JAOUHD010000080.1 GCA_029865345.1 Nitrospira sp. | reverse complement strand
TCTGGTTGCTCGACACAAGTCGTACAACGGTTGCTCACATCAAATGTGAAAAACTCCCCTCGCACCCCTCCAGAAAGCCTCAGCCAGGAAAACGGCTGGACTTCAGTCTTGACGAAGGGGGAATAGGATACGCTACGGACATCACTGTCTATGGTGGTCCCGGTCGGAGTCCGCAGGGTCTGAGTCCCCAACTTTGTATGAACATCGTCGACTCTCGTCTGAAACCCCACCGTCCCAATGATCGGCATGCCCAGCAGTTCGATCCGCTGCTTGAAACCAAGGTCGCCACCATAGATAGCCCGGCGATCGAACTGGGCAAAACCATCGCCATTGATCGGATCATTGAGGAAGAATGTAAAATCCGTGAACAGATCCAGTCGATAGTATTGGCCGTACGCATTCGCAAAAAACTGACCACCTGTGGTGGTGTCATAGTGATAGTTCAAGTTCCCCGTCGTTCGGAGTGTGTTGCCTCCTTCATACGGATTGATGGAACCGAACCGGTCCAGAAGACCCGTACTCACTGCACGGAAGGGAATTTCACCGGAACCATCCCATTTGGAATGAAGGAAGGTTGCCTTGAAACTCACCTCGTCTCTTCCTGTCAGATTCGTCGTGACCTTGCCCAACAGATTGGTCCGATAATATTGATTGTCGTTGAGGTACGGGCCATTCGTATAGAACCCCTCGGCGGCGAATAAGGTACGCACGCGGTCTTTAGTCGGAGAGAACATGAGCAGGTACCGCTGCGTGCTATATTCCCCACCCGCTCCCTGAATGACTCCTTCTTTCACCATGTTACGCGTCCGAAAATTCACCGCCCCCGCTGTCGCAAAGTCTCCGTACTCCGGTAAGTACGAGCCCTTGTGGACATCAACTCCTTCAATCGTCTCCGGGATGATGAAGTTGAGGTCCGTGTAGCCTTGCCCATGCGCATTGGTTCGCAGGTTGATCGGCATCCCATCAAGGAAGAAACCGACGTCCGTCCCATGGTCTGCGTCGAAGCCTCGAAGAAAGTATTGATCCGCCTTCCCCGCGCCACCGGAATGTTCAACGGCCACAAAGCCGGGGATCAGCCGAAGGACCTGCGCAGGACGTCCTTGAGGTTGCAGGATAATTTCTTTGTCAGGGATGAATTGTTGAGAAGACGCCGCCACAGGTTTTTCACCGAGCACGGCCACTTCCGGCACTTCCAGCTCAGGCTCGTCGGGATCATGCGCCGATGCACTGTCTCCCCAACAGAGGGCCGACACCAGGCACACACACAAAGTCACGGACAACAATCGTTTGCTCAATATATGGTTCATCGGACAACTGCTAGCGAAGAAATATTCCCGTCGTGGTCATCGTCAACTTCCCGTGCTTCACACCCTTGACCGACACCAACGCATCCGCCACCTTTTTGATATCCGTTCCCTTCCCCTTCACCACCAGTACTTCAAGGCAATGATTGTGATCGAGGTGCACATGCATCCCTGAAAGAATCTGCCCGTGATAATCATGCTGAATATCGGTCAACTTGCTCGCCAGGTCCCGCACATGATGGTCGTACACAAACGTAATGGTGCCGACCGTCTCCTTATCGTCATCCCACTCATCTCCGATCAAATCGTTGCGAATCAGATCACGGAGTGCCTCCGAGCGATTCGTGTAATGCCTCCGCCTGATATGACGGTCGAACTCCGCCAAGAGACGCTGATCTAACGACACGCCGAACCGAACCAACTCGTCCATACCGCCTCCCTCTCATCAGTAGCATGAATTATATTTTCGTAGCACGCTTCGGCAGAGATCGCAACCCAGATGGCACTGTTCCTCTTTACTCTACGACTCGACCTGTTTGTTTGGATTTATGAGCGAAAGGAAAACGGCGTCAGGCGAAGCGCGATTGCAACATCTCGTTCTGGGGAGAGGAAATCACGAGCAGCAGACATCCGTCATCGGACGAGGTATCGTGGTGCTCCGTCCCGGCTTCGGCGCGATGATAGTGGCCGACGGCGAGCTCACGCCCACCACAGAGACAACCCCCTTCGAGTACACAGCGTTCTTCTGCCGCCGCATGGCGATGCGGCGCATACCTCGTCCCTGCGGCAATACGCACGAGAAACGTCACCCTGCGAGAAGTCGAATCATAGGAAAGCACCTTCGCAACCATACCGTGAGCGATGTTGAACCAAGCCCCGTCAGACGCTTTAATATAGATGAGCCCATCGGCAAACTGTCGAGGGGCCACAGAACGAACTAGCGCAGGATGGCACTCATAGCTGCACAACGACCTTCCCGACGTTGGTATGCTGTTCCAGCATCGTATGGCCGGCGCGAAGATTCTCGACCGTCAGTCCAGTCAACACACGGTTGGCCGTCGTGCGCATCTTGCCAGATTCAATCAAGCTCTTTACTTCCTCGAGGATTTCCCCCTGAGAGGCCGCACGATAGTCGAAACTCGACTTCGTGAACATGAGTTCCCAATGCAGGCTCACAGACTTTGGCTTGAAGACGGAGAGGTCCAACCCATCTGCATCATCGATCATCCCGACTTCCCCGAATGGAGCAACAATGTCCGCCATCTTCGACCAATGCTGCCCAGAATGAGTCGTGCTAAAGATGAAATCGACAAACTTCAACTCGAGTTTCCGTACATCATCCACAAACGCCTGATGGGACACGACATGATCGGCGCTAAGACTTTTGACCCACTGCCGACTCTCCGGTCGTGAGGCTGTGGCAATCACGGTCATGTTGGTTTTCAATTTGAGCAGCTGGATCGCTTGCGACCCAACGCCTCCTGCGCCACCGATAACGAGGATCGCCCGCCGATCCGACCCGGTGAGTCGCATTTTTTCAAAGAGCATCTCATAGGCCGTCAAGCTGGTCAGCGGAAGCGCTGCCGCTTCCGTAAAGGAGAGGGTGTTCGGTTTCAAGGCCACCAGCCGTTCATCCACCAGTTGGCGTGTCGCGTAGGAGCCGGCCCTCTTGAGATCCCCGCTGTAGAAGACTTCGTCGCCGACATTGAACCGTGTCGCCTCCGGACCGCAAGCCCGCACAATGCCTGCTGCATCCCACCCCAAAACGACAGGCTGCCCGGCGGAACCGGATCGCCGGCTTCGAATCTTGTAGTCGATAGGATTCAACCCGATGGCCTTCACCTCAACTAATAGATCTCGACCGCTGGGCGTTGGATCAGGCAACTCCATGGGTTGCAGGTTGAATTGATCCAGCGAATGGGCATACGTATAACCGAGTACATTCATAGCTCCCTCCGTACTGAGTATCTAGAGGCACGGTTAACTTCCTGTCAAGACAAGGACTCACAGTTCAATCAGTGCCTGAAAGCAGATCAAGGAAAGAGCATGGCCATTGATGCTTGCAGTGAAATCACCGAGGACTGATCGCCATCACACTTGTCCGGTTCACCGAACGACCTCAATCTCCAGCTATTTCCTTCTGGCGAGATATCCCCCAGGCGCCACTATAAACAGGCCAGAGTTCTGGGGAAATCCCCTCTCTCGGTGCAACATTTGTGGGATTCCCCAGCAATGGAGCGCCCCCTCTTGACTTCCTCTTGAAAGAATTTATCTGGTTGTCGTTGCTGATACTTAACCAGGTGGATTGGGGTACGGCCCAACACTGGCGGAGTACTGGCGGCAGAGATTGCCCCGACTCCCTGTTTGGCCTACGCCACAGTCCATTAGCCTCAACTCTTAACCCATAACAAAACCTCTCGTAGAGAGGAGGAGGGAGTGTTATGACCAGCTATTTACCGAGCGCCATTTCAACCATCCGAACGGAGGCGTTTGATCGTCAGGTTGACCGGCTGTTCAATGAAGCCGTGCGAGCTTTTGATGCAGGCGATCAGACATGGGTTCCAGCCTCGAATGCCTGGGAAGATGACAATGGGTTCTATATTCAAATGGCACTGCCCGGATGGGACCCCAAGGACATCACCCTGGAAGTCAATAACCAGATCCTGGCCGTAAAGAGTGAACGGAATGTTCAGCTTAAAGACTCGGGGAAATACCACGTCCGCGAAATTGCCGACGGCCGGTTTACACGGCTCTTCCGGTTGCCGTCCTTTGTCGAACACGACAAGGCGTCCGCCACGCACAAGCATGGCCTATTGACGATTACCTTCCCAAAACGGGAAGAGGCCAAGTGTCGGCGCATCATGATCGAAGAAACCTAGACAATCGTTATCCCTGTTCCAGTGTGAGCAAATGAGGGGCCGCACTCGTGCCGCACGCTCAGTGCGGTCCCATCCTGCTTCCAGGCTCACGCAACACAAGGCAGGGTACTGAGGTGTGCGGTCCAGAGGACAGCTCGCAGGGATGTGAAGAAAGTGAGCGTGGACAACCATGAGATTACAACAGTGGTTCACACGATGGCGCTCCGATTGTAAGCAGCGAGAACGACAACTGGGAGGACGTCACGCACTTGGAGCTTCGAATAGACTTTACCGGCTCCGGCGGAGGCAGCGAGGAAGCCGATCCCAGAACGATGATGATCATGCAGTCGAGTGGTGCGAGACCCCTTTAGCCCATGGTCTTTTCTGAGGCTGGAACAGATCGCGCCGGAACTATCTCCGCGTTGGCTGTTCATGATTTTGGATCTTGACGCTCAACGTTCAGTCTCTGACGGATTCTGCGATCAATGTCAAAATATGGGGAGCGTATCATGGAAATACGATACTGGCATACTCTGGCCGCCCTGCTCTGCGGAGGAGCTCTGGTCGTCTCTGGCGTCATCACGTTCTCGCCCTCTCCGAATGTAGCTGTGTCGCAACCGCTGACGGGGACGGTTCAATTCACGAACGCACCCACAGTGGACGGGGCATTGTCAGGACAGCCATTTGTCCCGATAGCAAAACGCGCCAAGGCTTCTGTTGTGAACATCTCGTCTATCAAGAAAGCAAAGCAGGAGGGCCAGCGCTTCCAAAGCCCATTCTTCGATGACCCCTTCTTCCGCCGTTTCTTCGGAGAGGAATTTGAGCGTCGGATGCCGGCTCCACGCGAATTTCAGCAGCAAGGCTTGGGCTCCGGTGTGATCGTGACATCGGACGGCTACATCATCACGAACAATCACGTCGTGGAAGGGGCCGATGAACTGAACGTGTCCTTACCGGACAAACGAACGTTCAAAGCCAAGGTTATTGGAACAGACCCCAAGACCGATGTTGCCGTGATCAAAATCGACGCCTCAAACCTCCCAGCACTCCCCTGGGGCGATGCCTCTCAGTTGGAAGTCGGTGAGATGGTCTTAGCGGTCGGCAATCCATTCGGGCTAAGCCAAACCGTCACCATGGGAATTATCAGTGCGATCGGCCGAGCCAATGTAGGCATCGTGGACTATGAAGACTTTATCCAAACTGATGCAGCGATCAACCCTGGGAATTCCGGCGGAGCCCTGGTGAATCTCAAAGGTGAATTAATCGGCATCAATACGGCGATTTTTTCTCAAAGCGGCGGCTACATGGGTATTGGATTCGCCATTCCAAGCACGATGGCCAAGAGCGTGATGCAGAGCCTGATCAATCATGGCAAGGTGATCCGTGGATGGCTCGGCGTGTCGATTCAGGATATCACGCCAGACTTGGCGAAGGAATTCGGGGCGGCCGAGAACATGGGGGCGCTCGTCGGAGATGTCATGGAAGACAGCCCGGCGTCGAAAGCCAAGCTCGAGCGGGGGGACATCTTGACGGCGTACAACGGAGTCCCCGTGCGAGACTCGAATCACCTCCGTGGCTTGGTTGCGGAGACTCCGCCTGGAACGACGGCACGTCTGTCCGTCTTGCGCGACAAGAAACCCTTGGATCTCAACATCACCATCGGTGAGCTGCCCAAAGAATTGGCCAAGGCCGGTCGAGAAGGCAGCGGGAAAGGAGAGCATGCGCTCGCCGGCCTTACCGTGGAAAATGCCCGTCAGTCTGGTCGCTCGAAGGCGCCTTCCGGCGTCGTCGTGACGGACATTGAACCCGAGAGCTCGGCCGAACGGGCAGGGCTGCAGAAAGGGGATGTCATTCATGAAATCAACCGGAAGCCCGTCAAAGAAGTGAAGGATTTCGAGCGCCTGACGAGCCAACTTGCTCCGCGCTCGCCTGTCTTGCTTTTAGTGAAAAGAGGGAACAGCACCATTTTCTTGTCGATCAGTGGGGAACACTGACTGAAAACGTCACCAGCTCGGAGAGACTACATGATCGAGGTACGCCATCTGACACGTCGCTATGGCGATCTGACTGCCGTCGATGACGCGCGCTATACCTTCAATGGCAACGCTGGGCAATGGGTGAATCTCGGGCTCACGTCAGTGAGTATTACATCCACCGCCGTCACGCTGATGACATCGGAGGGAACCATCCTAGCTTCGACCGCCGTGGGTACGGCTGATGGGAGCCTCGAAGATCAAAACCCCTTGCCGACCACCGGCACGTACACGGTTCTCATTGACCCTGTCGGCAGCTACACCGGCAAAATGACCTTGACTCTTTCGACCGAAGTTGCGGATTCATTAAAGCTGAATGCGGCCCCTCGGCCGATCGCGGTCAGCCGCCCAGGCCAGAATGGACGCTATACGTTTACAGGTGCTGCGAATCAGCAGGCTATGATCAAGGTCACCAACAATACGCTTGGCAGCGTGACCGTGAATCTCTATAGCCCGAATGGCATTCTGCTAGCTGGGAGGACGGGTTCAGCATCGAGCTTTACCCTCAACCCTGTCACATTGGCTTCAGCAGACACGTACACGGTCACCATCAATCCTGCGCTGACGGAGACGGACAGTATTCAACTACAGGTGAGTAGCCAATAGCAGCGGAGCTGCCGCAGGGGCGAGTCATCGCTCGGGGGAAACCGTGCGAAGACATCATGCATGCTGGTTTCAAACACAGTTGGTCGCTGTTGAGCGAAGAGAGGGTCTTGTCCGGGCCGTTCTGAAGCTTATTGAAATCAGTGAACCGGCTATCAATTCCTGAGAAAGGAGGAATGTGCGATGGAACTGATGACGAAGCTCAAAGAGATGATTCCTTGGAAACGCAAACCGGTCGAAACACAGGAAGTGATATCGTTGCGCGATGACAAGAATCAGCTATTTGATCATTTTCTGATGTCAGCTTTTGAAACGGGATGGTCTCGATTTGCGGGGTTTGGCTCTGGGATCGAGATGTACGAGACGGAAGAGCACGTGATCCTCCGTGTCGACGTCCCCGGAGTGGACCCGAAACAACTCAACGTCATAATCCGAAACGGCATACTCTGTCTGAGCTATGAAGATCAGCGTGAGTGGCGTGACGGGAACGGCGAAGGAAACAGTCGTCGCTACGCGGCATTCCGTCGCAGCGTGACATTGCCTGAGGGCTTAGATGTTTCTACAGCGGAGGCCGCATGTAAAAACGGAGTGCTGGCTATTCGGATACCCTGGACGCCTGAAGCCAGAGACCGATCCCGTACGATCGTGGTACCCGTCGACTAAACGAGAAAGAACATCAGCTGGTCGTGTGGGGCGGCAACTTACCAGCCGCCCCTTTTATTTGGCGCCATCTATAGGTAGCGTGAGTCAACTTGCTTACCTCGAGGGGAGACAACAGCCTACCTTCTGGTACCAATGCATGCACATATTCCAGTGGCAGCGAGGTATCGCGGCAAGGGCAAACCAAGCCTTATCAAGGTTCCCCATGAACATGTATGTAACAGTCGGAGTCTTCTGTATTGCCTTAGACGTGGCATGAGACCGTTTTCGCTCGCCCATGCACAAGCGTTGGCAAGGAAGTTTGCTATGGCGGTGTCTTCTGCTGCGCATAGTGGCAGGCAACGATAGAGGGGAGGCGGACCGTCATTTCATTCAGGAAACGGTAAGATGCCCAGCATGGCGCCTATCCAAGGTCCCTGTTGAGGCTGCGCGTGCCTGCGCGAAGCACAGTCTCTTTTTACTCTCCCTGAATCGGGATATACATGATGTTGCCCTGACGGTTCACGAGCAGGAGAGCGAGGTCGGTGGGTTTGAGCGGATCGGCGAGGCGTTGCAGGATCCCGAAACTGTTCACATGCTGTCGGTTCAATTCCAGCACGACGTCGCCCGGCTGCAAGCCGGAGGCTTCGGCGAGGCTACCTTCCTCAATATCCGTCACCACCACGCCGCTATTCACCGGCAAATCCATCTGGCGTGCGAGAGGTGGCGTCACATCATCGAAGACCACACCCGCGAGGGGATGGACGGTGGACGCGGTAGAGGCGGCCTGAGTCTTCTTCGTTCGCTCACGCGGGGCTTCCTGAATGGCCAGCTCCGCTTGATACAGCTTCCCATCTCGGATGAGATCCAGGCGATGTTTGCTGCCGATCGGTGATTGTGCCACCAAGTTCCGCAGCTGGCCGCTATCCATAATATCCCGCCCATCGAAGCGCACCACGACATCGCCTCGCTTCAAGCCGGCTCGTTCGGCCGACCCCTTGGATTGCACATCCGTCACGATCGCGCCTTTGACATCCGGCAGACGCAAAATTTTCCCCAGCGGAGGGCTGACATCTTGCGTCGAAGCCCCCAAAAATCCCCGCACCACGCGGCCCGTCTTAATAAGGCTCTGCATGACCGCACGGGCCATGTTGCTGGGAATCGCAAACCCGACCCCCACGCTTCCGCCGGTGGGACTCGCAATCGCCGTGTTGATCCCGATCAGCTCGCCCTGGATGTTCACGAGCGCTCCGCCTGAATTTCCAGGGTTGATCGGCGCGTCTGTCTGGATGAAGTCTTCGAAGTCCGCCACGCCGACATCCGCGCGACCGACCGCACTTACGATGCCGAACGTGACGGTGCGACTCAAGCCCAGCGGGTTCCCGATGGCGAGCACGAAGTCGCCGACGGCCAGATGGCTCGAATCCCCCCAGGTCGCAGTGGGCAGATTCGACGCGTGAATCTTCACCACCGCGACGTCGGTTTTTGGATCCGTCGCGACAACCTTCCCTTTGTATTGACGGCGATCCGCCAGGATCACCTCCACATCGACGGCATCGGCGACCACATGGTTATTCGTGATGATGTAGCCGTCTGGCGAGACAATCACCCCAGACCCCTGCCCATATTGGCGACGCGACGGAGGCTCTTTGAACAGCCCGAACGGCAAGGCTTCGTCGCTGAACGCTTGGTCGCGCACCATGACCGTCGATGCGATACTCACCACCGCTGGAATGACTTTAGTGGCCGTCCCCTTAACTTGGCTCTGCAAATCCTGACCGTTCACGGCAGGAACCTGTTGGCTGCCGGCCAAGCCCAAACCGGGAACTAACAGGCTGCTCAGGACTCCCCACACGACCATCTGCAACATGAGCCTGCTACTGTTCACAAATACGCCTCTTGTGCATGAGCGGGTTCTAAACTTTTCAAATTGCCGTGGCCAGCCTATCATGCACAACTGGCTCACGCATTCATAATTCGATATGACATCAGCAACAGTGTACTGGCACGATAGTACCCACCACCAGGCAGGGTGTAAATACTGACCCGGCTTTCGCACCAACTCCAGCCGATTCGAGGCCGCCAATGGTGAGTTGGTCGGCCAGCGAACCAGTGTGTTACGATCATCATCGACTCTTATTCACTGTACGATTTGGCTGTTATCCAAGAGGTAGACCATGCCACACCGCGCGAGCTTCGTTGCCTTTCTTCTGTTGACGACGGCGTCAGGAATTCTTGTCTCCCCTGGGCATGCCGAAGAAAGCAAGTTTGGAACCCCCAAGGCGGATGAAGGCACCAGGATTTTCAAAGCCACTGAGCATCCATTTTATAGCGCTGAATTTCTCCTCAAGGGTGATCGAGCAACGCTCGTTGGAAGCATGGGCGATACGACGCCCTGGGATCATCTCGACTATGCGGGCAAACACCTGAACGCGGTGAAGGGAACGATTGAGATCGAGGTGAACGAACACACCAATACGGGACGAGTGGTCGCAGAATTCGTCGAGGGAGCTGACCAGTATCGCGTGATGTTCGATCGATTTGCCGCAAAAACTCCCCTTCAGAGCGGCGGTGTGGCCACCAGAATCTACGAACATGGGGATTCCAATAATGGTGATCCGCTCTATCCGAAAACCTGGTTGTACCTGGGGGGCTGGGGCACTGCGACGATGTATAAGAATGATCAGGTGCTCTACAAAGACTATGATGCACACTTCATGGTCATGGAACGCTCTCGCGATCCAAAGACGCATGAGGTCCGCTACCCAGTCAAGCGCACTATGCCCGGTGGCGAAACCGATCCTGCCGGCATGGAAATCGATCTCTGGGTACGGTCGAAGGAACAAAACGCCAACAACTTTCCTCCCTTTGAGACGTTTGTTCATCTCTGTTGGGAAGAAGTCACCTGGCGCTAAGGATGAGTACATCTCTTCAACGGCTTCTTTTGATTACCATCCTGTTGCTAGCTGCGCCAGTAGTTGGGTACGGACTTGAGAGCACGACCCATGTGTGGACCTTTGACAATGATCCACCGGAGACTCTTCCCTCTGAATTCCAGATAGGGACCTTATTTGATGGGAGGCCGGCCGGGAAGTGGAAGGTGATTGAAACCGAACGAGCGAAGAGTTCACCTCGCGTGCTCGGGCAGCTCATGGGAAAGGGCGCGGAGCACGCGTATAAAACGGTGCTCATAAACGGGATCAAGGCGTCCGACCTCGCTCTCCACGTCTCATTCTTGCCAATCGACGGCAAAGCCGATATGGGAGGCGGCCTGATCTGGCGGGCCACAGACGACCGCAACTACTACCTGACAAGGGCCAATCCGCTGGAGCAGAATATTCGAATCTATCGGGTCGTGAATGGGGTCCGGCAGATGCTCAAGAACTTCGACCACATCATTGATGTCCGGCAGTGGCATACCCTCCGCGTCGTCACGAAAGGGTGCCAGGTCCAAGTCTCCTTTGACCACAAGCAGGTGTTTGACTTGTGTGATCAGACCTTCTCAACGGGCCAGGTTGGACTTTGGACTAAATCCGATGCTGTTACCTATTTCGATGATCTGACACTCCGGATCGAGCGCTGAGCCGAGTTCGTACGCGATCTCGTTGATATCACCTCTGTCTACGTCCAGCGACCGCTCCCAAGCCCGGGCATCTGTGACAACCCACGGCTTTTCCTCTCATGTCCTGGGCGCATACATGATGACAATCATGCCGGCCAAACAGAGGATAGCTCCCATCGCGTCATAGCGATCCGGACGAACCCCGTCGATACCCCAACCCCATAGTAAGGACAACACGATGAACATTCCACCGTACGCGGCATAGACACGCCCAAAGTGCGCCGGTTGGAGGGTTGGAATGATCCCATAGAGGATGAGAATGACGGCACCGATTGCGGCGTACATCCAAGGTCGTCCCTCTCTGAATGACAGCCATATCAAGTACCCGCCGCCGATTTCACACAAGCCGGCGAGTACAAACAATCCTAATGAACTAACGACGGACATTCTTGCGTCCTTTCCGAGGATACTCGGCCACCACTGTGGAGCCTCATTGGGAGTGGATTCAAACACCAGACGGCTGACTCTCTTTATAGACAACCAGCGTGATCGCACAAGCGGCACACATTGCCCCCACATAGAAGGTGAACGGCGCGCCGAATTGTTCCCAGACAATACCCGCAAGTACACTTGCAATAAGCAGAGCCAGCCCGCAGGCCAAGTTGAAGAAGCCGTATGCTGTCCCGCGCAGATCTGCAGGTGAGACATCGGCGATCATGGCTGCCAGTAAGCCTTGCGTCATCCCCATGTGCAGGCCCCACAAGACAACGCCCACTAGCACAATAGCCCAATGATTGTTAATCGCCAACACTGCGTCAGCGGCAATGAGAACCAGCATGCCCAGCACGAGCAGCTTCGTATGGCTCATCGCATCAGAGAGCTTGCCGAACGGATACGCCGATGCCGCATAGACCAGATTCATGGCAACCATGACTAAAGGGATATAGGCAATGGGCATCCCACCCTGTTCGGCACGCAGGACAAGGAAGGCCTCGCTGAACCGAGCCAGCGTGAACACCGATCCGATTCCCACCACCCACCAATAGGCAGAGTCGAGTCGTCGGAGGTTATGCCTTTGAATCGGGTTTGTCTTCGTCTCGGTGTGACGGCGCCCAGGTTCTTGGATCCCGAACACCAGGAGCGCGACGGCCATCAACCCTGGAATGACGGCGACCCAGAAGACTGCCCGAAAATCATTGGCCCAGAGGAGCATTAACCCAACGGCAACCAGTGGACCAATGAACGCGCCGACAGTATCCAGCGACTGCCGCAAGCCGAATGCTGCGCCTCGGAGCTGCGGTGGCGCAATGTCCGCCACCAACGCATCGCGGGGAGCTCCCCGCACTCCTTTTCCAACTCGATCCAATAATCGTGCGGTTAAGACCATGCCCACCCCCGGAGCGAGCGCAAAGAGTGGCTTGGTGAATGCGCCCAGGGCATAGCCAAACACGGCTAGCCCTTTACGCCTCCCAAGATAGTCGCTCAGCGTGCCGGAGAATACTTTTACAACCAGAGCAAGGGATTCAGCCAATCCTTCGACAAGGCCGACGGCGACGGTGCTTGCACCGAGTGTCGTAACCATGAACAAGGGAAGGAGGCTATGAATCATTTCCGACGAGATGTCCATCAGCATGCTAACAAAGCCCAGCACCCAGATGCCGGACGGAATGCCTTCGAATAAACGTTTCATCTGCGCATGCCTCGATCTTGCTCTCTCCATGTGCCTGCGCACAGCCTCATCATCATCGTTGTTTTCTGCCCACTGTCCCGGCTCAGGACGCGCGCCGTCGCAGGATTCGGTCCTCGACCCACCAATATAAAACGGGCAACCCGATCAACGTCGATGCCGTCAACGACATCAGTCCGCCGATCACGACCGTCGCTAGTGGTCGTTGGATTTCGAAACCAGGGCTGCTTGCTAAAAGTAATAGCGTGCGTCCAGAGCCACCGTCAGCGCCGACCGCAATATCAGGCGAAGCCGGAAAACCATGCCGGTTAGAACCGCCTCGTCCAATAACATCCCTGATCTCGCAGCATCCATTTTTTCAGAACCATGCTCTCAGTCCCATCACGAATCGTAGCTGGCTCGGGTCACCGCCTTGCTGCCGCACCAGCGTCGCCGTTTGACCGAAGCTTCGGTCGAGTGACAGGCCGATATACGGGGCAAACTTCCGATGGATTTCGTAACGCAGGCGAACCCCGAATTCCAGGTTATTCAACCCCGAACCAGTCGTAAACTCTTCGACCCGCTGGATCGCCATGTTTGTTTGGAAGCGACCTTGCAGGATCAGTCGTTGCGTAAGCAAAAAATCCTTTGTGTACGAGAGACGGGCTGAAACGGCCCCTCGCTGATCAATAAACAGAGAGGACTCGAACTCATAGTTGTAGGGGACGATGCCCTGAATCCCGATTACGCCCAAGCCACGCGTGACGTTATGATTTTGAAACGACTGGGTTTCCATCCTGCCGCCGATTTGAATGTCGTAATGTTTCCACAGAAACCGGCCATAGAGCAGTTGGAAATCAACGTCGTAGTCCGCTTTGAAGGCCGTATCCTGCTGACCTTCGCTCTTAAACCACAGCCGGTTGTAATCCCCTCCGTACCAACCTTCGATATCCCAGCGATAATCACTGTGCGTTTCGCCTTTGCTCGTGCGAGGCCGATATTCCAGGACATCCACCAACGTGAACAATCGGCGTTCCCGGTCGCCCACGGGACTGGGCCAGTCCTGTTCTGGCAGTAAGCTCATCTGCGATTGGTTTCGCTCTTGGAGAGGTCCACCGATGGGGATCCTCCCTGAACCCACAGCGACATGCTCATGCGCGGATTCAGCCAAGACGCTGGTCGTGCCGAGACCTGCGCTCAGCACCCACACTGTGAGCGTGACACGACCGGCCTGGGACATGAGACGCACCAGGGCTTCTCCCACTCGTTAGGCAGAGATCTTGACGACCCGGAACATTCCCGCTTCCATGTGCATGAGAAGGTGGCAGTGGAAGGCCCAGGACCCAGGTGCATCGGCGCTGACCACAACCGACAACCGTTCCGCCGGTTTGACGACCACGGTGTGCTTTCGTGGAAGGTACGCCCCTGATCCGTTTTCGAGCTGTATCCACATCCCATGCAGGTGGAGAGGATGTTCCATCATCGTATCGTTGACGAACGTAAGCCGCAGGCGCTCACCGTAGCGAACACGAATGGGCTCCGGTGCATCCGAATACTTCTTGCCATCGAATGACCACATATAGCGTTGCATGTGGCCGGTGAGATGAAGTTCGATCTCCCGTTCCGGCGCTCGTTGGTCTTGATACGGAACAAGGCTCTTTAAGTCGGT
>JAOUHD010000079.1 GCA_029865345.1 Nitrospira sp. | reverse complement strand
AGCCCCTCCTGCATCACGCGGTACAGGCAGGTGGCGTACTCGAGCGGAAGATCCTTGGGCACATCCCGAGCCACGAATTCCGCCGTGACGCCGGTGCGCGAGGCAAACTCGTTGACGTGTTCGCGCATGGCCGCCTCCAGTCCTCCATACTCCAGGACCGAGGGATGGAGCTGATGGGCCAATCGTTGGAGGTCCGTGGTCAGCTGCTCCGCCGACGCCCCGCAGGCTTTGAGCTGCGCTTGCAGCTCCCCGCCGGACGGGGCTGCGAAAGACACCAGGCCGTACAGGTCCAACGTCAGCGCCCCCATCCGTTGCATGATATCGTCATGGAGATCCCGCGAGATCCGGCGCCGTTCTTCCTCCTGAGCCTGCAACAACCGGGCTCCGAGGTCGCGGAGCTGTGTTTCCCGCTCACGCAGTTGCTGTTCCGTCGTCTTCAGTTCCGTCACATCGGCGAGCAACACAAACAGGCCTGCGACCTGTCTCCGCTCGTCTCGATCGGGCACGTAGCGCGCCGAGAACCAATGGTTCTCGCCATGCACAGCCAGACGATATTCGAACAAGACCGATTCACCCTGAAAGGCCCTGTCGAGGTGCGGCTCCACAGCCGCATAGCCGTCCAGGCCGAACAACTCGCGCATCGTCATCCCTGCGATCTCCTCGTCGGAGCGGCCGAAGAATTCTTCGTACCGTTTGTTGACGAACCGGTAGCGCCGGTTCCGGTCGATGTAGCCGAAGAAGGCCGGCACATTGTCGGCCAAGGTCCGAAATTCGTGCTCCCTCCGGCGCAGCGCCTCCTCGGCTTCTTTTCGCCAGGTGATGTCCGACTCTGCCCCGATCATACGGATGGCACGGCCCTCGTCATTGAAGACAGCGATGCCCCGGTCGAGCACCCCAAAGTAGGCCCCGTCTTTCTTTTGAATGCGATACTCCTCATAAAACTGGAGTCCTTTGCCCTCTCGGCACCGGTCGAATGCTGCAAGTACGCGGGGCCGATCCTCCGGATGAATTCTGGACAACCAGTCCGTAGCCGATTCTGGTGGGTCGCTCTCGTCGAACCCGTGCATCTCTTTCCATCGAGGAGAAAAATAGGCCGTGTCGTGAACCAGATCCCAATCCCAGACTCCGTCATTGGTCGCACGGACGACCCAATCCCACCGCTCGTTGGCCTCGACCAGTGCCGCCGTCCGCTTGCGCACAAGCTGCTCAAGGCGTTCGTTCAGGCGCTGTATCCCTTCCTGGGCTTGTCGGTGTTCGGTGATGTCCAGATTCACCCCGACCACATGTCGATTGCGACCACCATCAACCCGCATGGGTCGACCCGCCCCAAACAGCCAATGCACCGAGCCGTCACCATGGACAACCCGAAACTCTTCTCGAAAAGTCACGCCTTTTTCCATCGCGCTGCGAACCGCTGCTTCCATACGCGGACGGTCCTCAGCATGGATCCTCGACAGCGCGTCGGCGCTCGTGCCGTGAAAGCCTTCCGGCCTGATGCCGAACAATTCGTACTGCCGATGGTCCCAAAGCACCGCGTCCGTCTCGCCGTCCCAATCCCAGGTGCCCAATCTGGCACTCTCCAACGCCAACCGCAGCCGTTCCTCACTCTCCCGTAGTGCCGCCTCAGCCCGTTTGCGTTCTGTGATGTCCTCGATGATCGCCACGGTCCCGTGCACGACGCCCTGCGCATCACGCGCGGGCGCCACAGTGACGCGCACCCACACGAGATTTCCGTCCTTGCGAACATAACGCTTCTCATGGTGGAGATAAGGTGTGCCTTGACGGAAGAAGTCCGCAATGCGCTTGCGATCAGCCTCGACCTCCTCCGGATGGTCCAGATCGAGCGGCCCCAACTTGCCGACCAGTTCCTCGTGCGAATAGCCCGTGATCTGGCAAAACCGGTCATTGACATGGATAAATCGACCCGTTGAGTTGATCTGCGCCGCGCCGATGGCGGCGTTCTCAAAGAACGAACGGAAACGCTCCTCGCTCTCGCGCAACGCCTCCTGATCCGCATCACGTTGCTGGGCCAAGTGTTTCTGTTTGAATACCAGTCCGGCGACAAGGAGGAGCAACACTGAAGCCATGGCCCGACTCACACCGACTTGACGCGTTAATTCGCCAGGGGACAGCGCCATCCCAATCCACGTAAGCGCCACTGCCATGCCCGTCATCAGGCCGGTGCTCCACCAACCAGGAGCGTACCGCGTGATCATCACCGGCAACACATAGAGCATCGGGACCGGATAGCCAATCGGAAGCAGCACATCGATAGCAAAAACTGCTGCTGCTGCTGCTGCTGCTGCTGCAATGATCCAGCCAATCGGCTTTGTCTGAGTCTTCGTTGGGGTCACACACCAAGTTCCTTGGCGATACGCCGCACAGCAACGAGCGGCGTGGGGATTGCGCCGGACTCGAGCAGTCTATGCCTAAAACAACCTTCGGCGCACTAGGTGATCACCTAGGTGGGGGCTACGGCATCAGGCGATACGGTAGGAACTCCCCAACTGGTGCGATTTCGTCGTCGAACTAGGTCGCTGCCTAGTTCCTCGTTCGATCGCCTTCGGGCAGAGTACGCTGATCTCGAAGCAGGCCGTTTTGATGTCATTGGAACAGGAGGTATGATCATGTCTCCCACACAAGCGGGTATCCAAGACGCTGTCATCGCTATCCTGGCACAGATAGGTCCTTGCACGATAGATGACGTGGTACGGTCACTCCCCAAGCCCTGCAGGAGTGAGGTCTTTTCCGCTGTCGATGAAATGTCGAGAGATGGTCGTCTGGTGCTTCAGCGTCATTCCCATTCGAATTCCAGCTACCAGGTGTCTCTCTCCGCTTCCTGCCTCAGGGAGAGACAGGTGCGCGTGAAGCCTCTTCGGGTGCGTTTTTGCGTGGGATGCGGTTATCTCGCCGACGCAATCCAAGCGGAAGATGGCGAGACGCTCTGGACTGATGCCAACCATTACCTCAAGAAATATGGCCTCGCTTGGAATGAACTGGAACGACGGGACGATAGCTGTCCGGCCTGCGCCCGCGTGCTGGCCTGTGCCTATAGCCGTATCCCGGCTGCCAAGGTCTCGACGCTGACAACCTGATGTGGCCACGCACACGATTGATGAATAGCATCACAACCGGACCCCTCTTGTCCTGGACCGGAGGCTAGGACGGCGGGTCGTTCGATGTCACGCCCACGAAGCGGAGAGGCTTCTCCCCGGTGAGGTGCTGCGGCTGCACGATGTAATCGCCGGTCATCGAGGGAATCCAGATGGACTGTGCTACCTCCGTGTCTCCTCCCGTTATCACCCATGCGAGGCCGCCTACAATGCCGCCGCCGATCGCATAGGCAACTTTCACGGCACCATACGGGATGGTGACAAACCAGCAGGCCGCTTGGAGCCCAGCCTCTTCAGGGCTCGATAGACTCGATGAGGTCGATGGACTGGATGGGCGCGCTTCCGGTGTTTCTTCACCGTGAGCCAGTACTGCTCCCCCCGTCCCGACGAGGAGCACGCAGAAGACTGCCCCAACAATGAACAGCCGCTTGGGGTGCACCCGTCGAACGCAATTCATACTCATGGCTGCTCTCCAGTGGCGTGGCCTGTACGACAAGCCACGCCTCCACGGGTGCCCACTTACGTGGGCATATGTTGCTTCAGGATGGGAGACTCCGTGATTTTGGGATTGTCCGGAGCGAGTTCGACCGCCTTCTTGAAGGCCGCCTTGGCTTCATCGTGCTTCCCCAGTTTGACCAGCATCAGGCCGAGGTTGAACTGCGCCTCCGCAAGCTTCGGATCGGTTTGAATGGCGTTGCGGAAGTGGCCTTCCGCCACATCCCAGTGGCCTTGCCGGGCATGGGCCACGCCTTCTTCATTATGCGCTCGCCCCGCCGATCCTTCCGGAGCCATTAAGACGGCCGTGGTTTCAGTCGGAGCCATCTCTGGCCTGGAGTCCACAGCAGGCGCAGCCTCCACCTTGGGCGCGGGCGCTTCCGGCTTGGCTTCCATAGAAGGCTGCTGACGTTCACAGGCGATCAGCCCTGTCATCGCGAGCAGACTAAAGCAGACAACGCCGAGAGTTGCCATGACCATTGCCATCATATGTTTCATTGATTTCCTCCTTGGTTTCTTGTTGCACGGACACGGAAGTGTGTCTTTCTCATTGGCGCACTTTAGAACGGCCGGGCCGGCATTACTGCGGTGCGACCAGGACCTTCGTCGCCTCGTTGACCGGCGGTTCGATCGCGATAACCGGCCCGTCGACTTTGGGAAGGAGGCCCGCACCCGGCTTTTCTAGAATCCGACGATTCTGCTGGTTCATCGGCAATGTCTGCCTCACATGGTCATCACCGGCCCCAGCTGCTTCCAGCAAAGCGTTGTTGCCGACTGCGTTGCTCTGGCCAGGATCATTCGCGAGGGACTGGCCGCGCACGGGATCCACGGCCTTACCCATCGGGTAGCCGGGATGTGTCGGCAGCATCGACGGATTCGCGAATGTGAACGAAACTCCGAACAGCACAACAGCGACGAACGAGCACGCACTCATCGAGATGTACGAGATGTGCATGACACCACCTCCTGTGTCTGTGCAAACAACCCCCCTCACTGGCTCAGCTCCTTCAGTTCACCACACCACGATCAGAACGGTCTTCCTCTCATGCTCTCGTGACACGTAACTCTACTGCATTGTTCAATGACTATCGAACTAGGAAACGACCCGGTTCTGTAGCCCATCGATACCAGGAGTGTCCTGGCTGCCATCGTTGTACTCCGAGCCGAAGGCCATCATTGCATCGGATTCCCTGTTTCAGCGCCATCTCAGCGGTGCCTGTTCGCGCCTCTGCGTTATGGCTTGCCCTTCTGGCGCTCGTTCTTCATACGCGAACGCTCGTCGACGAGTTCCAACGGCCTGCTCTGAGTATTAGGCGGTCCAGCGCTCTTCACCTTGGGCAGTCGTCGCCGTCTTCTCGCCGTTGCCGGCCGCTTCTGCCTTGACGTGATTCAGCTTCCTCATAATGGATCCACATCGGTCCGGTCGTAGTCCTCCCTCACACCCTGGGAACATCCGCCGAGTGTACTGGGTTGTTTCCCAGTGGCCTGCTTCACTCACACGCATTACCTTGCCTCGCATGATGCGACCGGCTGCGTCTCAACAGGGCCATCACTCACCGCGACTCCTCTGGGGCGACATGCCTCAGGAAAGTGCGGCTGTTGTCGCCATTCGCGCCAGGACAGACCGATTCACGGAACGAGATACCGCCCCCATCTCTCTTTCTCTCTTTCCGGTGACGCCCTTTTCTATTCGCGATCACCATTTCGATCATGATCGCACCGACTCATGCCGACGCGGCACAGCTCATGCTTCTCCCGCTGGCATCCAACCGACATGGGGTGATCGGATGATCAGACAACCTGGACGGCGTAGTCATGGATGCGTCGAGAGGGACGCCCGCGATGATGAGAGCATCTATGCTGTCGCCTCGGTTCATCCGTCAGCCATCGAACATGAACGGAGGTCAACATGAGCCCCCTGAAAGGTTCCGAACAACATCACGCGCTGGAGGAAGGAGTCTGCGAACGCTGTCGGGGATTCATGGTCCCGAGTTTCACCGATGGATTGGTGGTGGAGATGGCCGAGACATCACCACCTCCAGCCTGGCGTTGCATCAATTGTGGCGAGTGGGTCGATGGGACGATCCGCGCCAACCGCCGAGAGACGGAGTATACCAACTCCACCCCGAGGCTCCCCTCAGCACTCTCTGGTAAACGGCGGTGGAGGGGGAGGGGGTAGGCGCGAGCCGACGGAACAGAAAAAGCGACATGGTGATCACTCTCAAGGAAGGAACCATCTGCAACGCACAGGCCCCGGCATACGAAGCCGGAGCAGAGAAGAAAGGATCCGGATCATGAGCGCTCGGCTTCTTGCAGGAAAGCACGTGTGGTCGATTGTGTTAGCCGGAGGTGAAGGCGAGCGGTTGAAGTCGTTCGTCCTGCGTTGGCTGGGCCGACACCAGCCGAAACAATATTGCACCTTTGTCGGGAACCGGTCGATGTTCCAGCATACGGTCGATCGCGCAATCCGGATCGCCTCGCCGGAACGAACCGTGGTCGTGGCGGCCCACCAGCATCAACGGTACACGCGAGCGCAGCTGCTCGGGCGTTCCATTCACAAGGTGATTCACCAACCGATAAACCGCGACACGGCCGCCGGTATCTTTCTGCCTCTCTCCTATGTGCGAGCCCGCGATCCGCAGGCGATCGTCGTCATCCAGCCGTCGGATCACTTTATCTATCCTGAGCCACGCTTTCTGACGACGGTCCAGCACACCCTGGCGTCCGCCGAGACCATGCCGACCCGATTGCTGCTGCTCGGTGTCCAGCCGGATCGGTTGGAAACGGAGTACGGATGGATTCAGCCAGGTGCCTCGCTCAACGGCTCCTCTGGGTATCCGGTCCATGGCGTCTCGTCCTTTCTTGAGAAACCGGGACCTGCCCAAGCCGATGTGGCCCTGCGTTCGGGCGGCCTCTGGAACACGCTCATTCTCACGGCCACGGTGGAAGCCTTGTGGCAGGCCGGATGGGGCTGCTTCCCCGACATGATGCGGCACTTCGAGGAATTGATGCACGGCTGGGATGCGAAGGACGAGTCCGCCCTTCTCGAAGGCCGGTACCGGTTCATGCCGAGGTACAACTTCTCCTCCGACCTGCTCCAACAACTGTCCGACCGCGTGGCGGTGATGGAGCTCACGGGTGTGCTCTGGAGCGATTGGGGCAAGCCGGAACGGATCGCCGAAACGATCCGCCGCATCGGTAAAACCCCGGCCTTTCCCCTGCACTGTCTCGATCAACCGTTCATTCCATACCCGGTTCCACGCACTGCTAATCAGGTATTGGCGTTCACATAAACGGAGGTTTGCGATGGCATCTCGGAAATCCAACTCAGACACCGGCCTTACATCATCAAAGGGCACGAGTGCGGTGAACAAGGCCGTCCTGACAGAACAGAACCGTCCTCCAACTGCCGGCTCGAATGGGATGCACGAGCGGAACGCTGCCCGTGCCTATGCCCTTCATGAGGAACGAGGATATCGGCACGGCTGCGACCTGCAAGATTGGGTGGATGCCGAGCGGGAAATTCTGAGCCGCCAGCTACCGACGTAATGCAGGCCGATGTCTGGCTTCGGCTGATCATGAGGAGTTGTTCGTTGCCAGACTTCCCGTGCCCTATCAGCAACACATAATCCATTTTCAAATGAGGGAGGTGTCAGTATGGCATTTCATGGACTGACCATTTGGATTGCTGCAGGCCTGTCAGCCATCGCGATTTCTATGGTTGCTGGTTCTGAGACTCTGGCTGGAGGAAGCATCGCCGGAACAGTGACCTATACCGGCCAGGCTGAAGCGAAAGAATTCCTCTTTGCGAAGTTCCCGAATCCGAGGTTTTGCCCCAAGACTCCGGACAAGGACTTGGTGAAAGGTGAAACACGGATGCTGCCGAAGATCCAAATCGCTAAAGATGGCGGACTGAAGGCGGCCGTCATTGCCGTGACCGATCTTGAAGACAAGGCCTTCATGGACGGTTACACAGGGACCGACGTGGCCGCCGTCTTCTGTGACTTCCAACCCTATACCGGCGTGGTGGTCAACAGAAAGAACTTCCGCGTCGAGAATCGCGATGCGGACCCAGACGATCCAAAATCGGTCAAGGGCGTGCTGCACAATCCTCATGCCTTCGCGGTGAAAGGGCCCAGCTCGTCTACCATCTTCAACATCGGCTTGGCCGAAAAGGGCTCGACGCTCGATAAACCGATCATCTTGCGGCAGGCCGGGGCCTATGTCCGACTCCAGTGTGATCAGCATGAGTTCATGCAGTCGTTTTTTCTCCCGGTCACCAATCCCTACTACGCCGTGGCGAAGGAGGACGGGACCTTCGAGATCAAAGACGTGCCGGCCGGCAAGCACAAGCTGCTCGCCTGGCATCCCTTTGCCGGGAGCGGCGAGATAGAAGTAGACGTTCCCGAAGGCGCAACTGTGCAAGTGAAGCCGGCGATCAAGAAATGACCGTACTGCGAGGGCACTCTGGAAGAATTGGTGGACAGCGTTCGGTTGCTTGGAGTGAAGACGCCTATCTTGCTCCGGCCCAGTCCGACGGGGCCGACGGAGTGGATGCTGAATGTCGGAGCCCACCGGCTCCTGCCTCTATTCCAGCCGGAGAGCCACTATTCCCTGAGGTTATTGATTGCGCCTAAAAGGACTATGAGCAGGTGTTTGTAATCCGCAACTGGATGAGTTGCCCGCGCGCGCGAATTGGCGATATTCCTCCAGAAGAAACTGGACGGCGTGGCAATACAGGCTGGCATCTCGAAATAGTGATGAGTGCATCGGCCCATGGTGACCGGGCCTCTCACGCTCCTCGCTTCCCTCCCCAGTCTCGGTGGCATCCGTACGGAGGAGAGATGTTGCTCGCGCTTCACCCTATATGCGCTCCGCCTAAGCTGGATGCCTGTTATTGGAGACTGGACCGGCAAAGGGAGATTCAACCTTCCCAACGCTCGCACAAGGAGAGCCCATGATTCGTATAATCGTGATTGGTCTTATTACGGCCGCAACGGCAGTCGCATGGGCGCAAAGCGCCACACCGGAATCGAGGCCGTACACCCACGCGTTTCTCAAGAAAGCCGCTGAAATGCAGCACGCCCAAATCTCGCTCGCCCTACTCGTCGACGGACGGGCAACCCATACACGCGTGAAGGAGTTCGGCGAGCACCTGATCGCTGACCACAAGAGAATCAGCCGGGAGATACAAGAGCTGGCTGAGGAGAAAGGCATTCCGTTGCCCTCGGGGTTACGCGACGAACACAAGCAGAAACTGAAGGACCTTTCGCCACTGTTAGGACACGCGTTCGATCGCGAGTACATGAACTACATTCTCCGGGATCACCAGAATGATGTGCACGAGTTTGAGGAGGGCATGCAGACCGTGGAGGATCCCGATGTGCTCCATTGGACGTACAGGACCCTGCCGATGTTGCGGGCGCATGTGGAGGAGGCACGGTGGATCAAACAGGCGCTGCAGACAAATTAGTGAGGAGAGACTCAGGGGCGATGGTACAGAAAGCGATGACAGTGGGCCTCTGTCATCGTCACGGCGATGATGGCACGTTGTGGCGCGCGGCCGAGCCGCGCCCCACTGCCGCCCCAAGAAGTGCTCTCCCTCTGCTAGCCGTGAAACTCGAATGGGTTGACCCCGCGACAAGGCCCTAGAATCGTCATCAGGATGATCCCGTGTCTCATGGTGCGCGCGTTCGCGTCGATGCGGAATGTAGGAGGACGCCTCGCCGAGAATGCTTCCGTGGCGGGTCGTGCCAGGCCCGGTTGTTGGGTCAGACCCCCGGGCTCACGTACAGGGATCCGCTTGCTCTCCTGGAGGAGAATGTTCACTACTCTGTCCGCTTCCTCCTCCTTCGGTTCAAACCCTCGTTGTTTCCACACACGCACGAACTGCGCCACCACGGCCATGATCAGGAGTACCGCAAGTACGAGTTCTTCCCCGCTCATCATCGGTGCTCCTTTTGAGTCGGCCCGGTCGGCGGCTCTTCGCCCGTCCCCGCGATCGCGTCGCGCATGGAGGTGTCCGCTTGCACGTTCTTCATGCGGTAGTAATCCATGATGCCCAGGTTGCCCTGACGAAATGCCTCGGCCATGGCCTTCGGCACTTCGGCCTCGGCCTCCACCACTTTCGCGCGCATTTCCTGTTCCAGCGCCACGGCCATGGCGCGCCGTTGCTCGGCTCTGGCCTGGGCGATCTGCTTGTCGGCGTCAGCCTGATCGATCTGCAGTTTGGCGCCGATGTTCTCGCCGACATCGATATCGGCAATATCGATCGACAGGATCTCGAAGGCCGTTCCCGCATCCAGCCCCTTCGCCAGCACGTGCTTCGAGATGTGATCGGGATTTTCCAACACATTTTTGTGAGTCTCCGCCGAGCCGATCGTACTCACGATCCCTTCGCCCACCCGTGCCAGCACGGTCTCCTCTCCTGCCCCGCCCACGAGCCGGTCCAGATTCGTGCGAACGGTCACACGACAAATGGCGTGGAGCTGAATGCCGTCTTTGGCAACCGCGGCGATGCGCGGTGTTTCGATCACCTTGGGGAGAACCGACATCTTGACCGCGCCCAACACGTCGCGCCCGGCCAAGTCAATCGCCGCCGCCCGCTTGAACGGCATCGGGATATTCGCCTTGTCGGCGGAGATCATCGCGAGGACGACATTCACCACGTTGCCGCCCGCCAGATAGTGGGCCTCCAGATCGTTGAGCGGAATGGTAAGCCCGGCCTTCACCGCGCTGATGCGCGCGGTCACCACCGTGTCGGGGGGAACGCGCCGGAGACGCATCCCAATGAGGGTCAATAGCCCGACGTAGGCACCGGAGGCCCAGGCCGCGATCCACAACCGGAGCGGAATCAGGTACAACAACAGCGCCATCCCGGCCACGGTCAGCATCAAGGTCGTCAGAATTCCCACCAGACCGGTTTCTAGTTCGTTCATGACTCGCTCCTTTCACCATCCGGCGCCGAGCGGCGGACGACAATACGATTTCCCTCCACACGCAACACCTCGATCGGAGTTCCGGCTTCGATGTATTCGCCCTCGGTGACAACGTCCACACGCTCGTGATCGAAATGGGCAACCCCCGCCGGTCGCAATGTCGAGGCGGCGGTCCCGCGTGCGCCGAGCCATCGGCTGTCCGATTCTGACTGGGAGGCATACCCCCCCGCTGCTTGCAACTCGGTATCTAAAATGAGCTTCCGGCCA
The DNA here is from genome assembly GCA_029865345.1 of Nitrospira sp. Lineage (GTDB taxonomy): Bacteria > Nitrospirota > Nitrospiria > Nitrospirales > Nitrospiraceae > Nitrospira_D. The sequence continues at coordinate 3,632 of JAOUHD010000079.1, read as the reverse complement.
AATGGCAGACGCGGCACGAACCGCAGTAACGCGAGCGCCAGCACGACGGCCAACAGGACGGCGGCGATCACCTGTCCCACCGCATACAGGACGACGGCCCAGGTCGCGCCCGTCCCGACGAGGCTCAGTCCAAGTCCCCCGAGAAGCGCCGCAATGCCAAGCGCCCCAAAAATTCCAAACCCTGGTATGACAAAGACTTCGACCAGCAGCAGGATCAGCCCAATCCCGATCAGGAGCACTTCCTCCCAGCCCACCAGACGGACTAACCAATGTCCCCATAAGAACAGGGCCAGACTGGTCAGGCCGAACACGCCCGGCACTCCGAACCCGGGGCTCTGAATTTCCACGATGATGCCGAGCATGCCGACGGCGATCAGGATCGAACTGACAACCGGATTCGTCAGGACGCGGACCAGGGACTCCGCCCAGGTCTCCTCGGCCCGGCGAACTTCGGCCTCCGAGAGATTCAGCGTCTTGAGTACGGCTTCCAACGTGTCCGCGCGAACGTCCACAAGCTTCTGCTGCAGCGCTTCCTCCATCGTGAGGGTGAGCAGTTTGCCCTTCGCGATCACGCCGGGAATCTCCACATCCGCATCCACCATCGCTTCGGCCAACTCCGGCGGCCGTTTGCGACTCTCGGCCGTCGCGCGGAATTCTTTCCGCATGTAGGAGACGGTCTTCTCTTCAACCGGCTGGGCCGGCGCGCCTGGCAACCCGATCTGAACAGGCATGGCGGCGCCGATTGTCCCGCCCTCAGCCATGACGATAGTTTCAGCAGCCAGACTGATCAGCGCGCCCGCCGAGATCGCGCGCTTGTTGATGAACGCGACGGTCTTGACCTTGGCCCGCAGCAAGGCATCGCGGATCTGCACGGCCGCATCGACGCGACCGCCGAAGGTGTCGATCTCGAGAATCACCGCGGCCGCGCCAGCAGCAGCCGCTTCATCCAATACGCGCTCGACAAACGGAGCCAAACCCAGATCGATGACCCCATCGACCGGGATCACGTAGACCACGGACCCCTCGCTTGGAGCGGCCGGCACCGCACCCAGCATCAACAGAACCAAGACCCCGATGACTGCAAGGCATGTGGCTCTGAGCACAGGACGGAACAGACGTGCTCTCACCACCTGTCTGCTTTCTTTTTCTCCCCGCGTCATCATCAGTGTGCCCTCTCTACAACTCCATCTCGTACCCGAAGGTCTCAGTTCAACCAGGGGACCCTACAAGAAACGGAAATTTACGTACGCTAGAATGCGGGAACCGCTTGGATTCATTCACCGTGATGATGTCGCCTTTCGCTCGTTTACGATGGTACATTCTGCTCGCGGCGAAACCATCTACCGTACGCGATATTCCGAATCTTGAAGTGACGCCTGATTTGACGCCCGGTGTGGCCGGAATTGGCTGTCCTGATGAGGCAACGTTGGCCCAACGGCTCTGACGCGTACATTCGAACAACCGTCAGTTTATCCCGAACTTCCGTGAACGCTATCGGCAAGGGAATACGATCACCACGGCGTTTGTGGAGTCGACGATCAATCAAGTCGTCAGCACACACGTCGTGGAACGGCAAATGCGATTATAAGGACTACGAGCCGAAGTAAAAACCAGCCGATCCAACGGAAAGACTACAAGCGGCAAGCAATCAGTGTCGAGGTGTGGCAGCATCAGCGAACGGCCATTGTCAGCATCGCCTTTCACATCATGGACCATAAGACGGAACTCTCCCGCGAGAGCCATGGACGACACCAGGCAATTTCCTACCATCAATGTGAGAAACCCGACGAGTACCATCGATGACCTGCAGTAGACTCCCCTCCCGTTCGCCATCGTGCTTCTCCCGATCGCATTATCCACCCCTCGGCCCCTCGTACATCGCCCCCCGGACGGGCATCGCAATTATAATAATGACGAGAGGCCTTGAGGCCGTTGATGGGGAGCGCTCAGCGGCCACCGAGATCGCCCCTCGTTTCTACAACATACAATTCCCCCCGGACTTCGGGGTGTATGTCGCACCAAATTGCGTGACGCATACTCTCAACGGGACCGTGGATCCCCAATTTCATCGGAGCCGTCGAAAAGTGGAGCGTCATGACCTGTCCTGGCTCCACATGGAACGACCGGAAATTTTTCCCCCACACCTCCTTGCCGTTCTCCACCTGGACATCGATATCCCTAAACAGCCTCGAGGCGAACCCATGGGTGACGGTATCCTGGTTCCGAACCACGATGATCGTGTCGTGCGACGGATGGGTCATACCGACAGTCTGATACCCGTGCTGCCGATCCTTAATCGTGATCTCCACCTTCGATGGTTGGGCGCCCGTCTCCTGAGCTTGGACGTACGTGGTGCCCGTTCCCGCACCGAACAGGATCATTCCTGTCACAGCAATGCACGTGGCTAGTCCGAGACCTGAACACGATCTGATCATCATTGGTTTACCTCCATGTTTGACACGTGAACCGCTTAGTCCTTCTATTGCCCTACTGTTCTTCTGGACCACATACCAGCCCCTCCCAACATTCATAGCGCTCCCCCTTCGCTCGTACGACCAATCATCCTTGCCGTCGGTGGTCATGGGCCACACCGCACAGCGCACCTGTCAACCCAATCGCTTTCTAACTTGGCTATCGTGTGCTCCGAATGTACGATCCCGTCACCCCTCAACCGGCCTTATCGTTGTTCGACGCTCTTCGGTATACGCAATCAGCGTACCTCTCCCTCTACAACCTCATTGAGTACGGAAAATCACGATAACTGGTCTACTTCGGGCATTTGGCCGGAGGAGCGAAGAATTATGGTCTGGTGAAAGCTGCAACAGATTGATGGGGTGCGTGGGGGCAAAAAGGGGCACTACAGCACACCCTCCCGACCACCAATTGAGGAGGTGCTATTGTTCGACGCCAGGCCATCCGTGTCATGAGCTCTCCTTGAGTTGCATGACCTCCCGAACCCTATTCGCTTGTGGCATTGATTGCTTATTGGCAAGAAATCACGAAGTGACGAGCGCATAACAAACGGCCCGCTCTTGTGTGGAACAATCGATGAAGGTTTGTGAGCTTGGCACCGCCGACAGAGCCAAAAGGCGGGACCCTCCGGCCCAGGTTAATGAGGCCATTCCCGGTTCGTGGCCGCAAGACCGAAGGGCCAACAGCGCACCGAGGACAAGGACCATCGCGATCGCCGCCCTGGCTAAACGCATGAGACGAGGCGTATTTCTGATCAGAGAACCCGCCATGATGTGTCTTTCTCCATCTGCAGCTCTGACGTCAATCGCACCCACCGAACCCTTTCGACTCGAGGTGTTGAAGCGGTCCGCGCTCCCTGAGGCGCCACGAGAGAGAACGGGCCCTCGCCCCCTCGGGCACAGTCCGCATCCCTTCAAGACTGGCCATGACGAAGCTGTCGACGAGCACAGATGCTCACGGTGGGGACATACCGAAGGTCGTATGGCAAGAGAACTAGGTGACAACCTGGATGCGGCACGAAAGGATACTAGTAGGGACTGTTGAATAATGGGTGTGGACTGAAGTTTTGGTATACTGCGCCTCGTCCTATGGTTCAGTCCCTCTCTCTTTGCGCTGGAGCCGTGTATGTCTCAAATGGAACTGGTTGATCTCGACGGTCT
>JAOUHD010000078.1 GCA_029865345.1 Nitrospira sp. | reverse complement strand
ACATCGTCGAAACGCCGGACAACTAGTTTCACGCACTCCTGCCTTTTGTGTTTCCTGTGTTCTTCACACCAGTCGGTTTGGTCGATTGCACGGTCCTGCGAAAAAATCCTGTTTCGATGATTTTTCCGCCGCGTTATTTTATCCTCACCGTGATGAAGCCCACCAACACCCAAGAACGATTTGGGAATGCGATCACGAACTCCATTTCGGTGGCGGGGTTGACCTTAGTGTGGACCATCATCTGGGCGAATCTCCCATCGAAAGAAGCGCTCTTTTCGGCGCCATCGGCTTCATCGATCACTGACGCGCCGCGTGTTCTTGAGCTCGATCTCACGATTCCAGGTGTGACCAGGCAACCGACTGACAGTCTAGCAGGAGCGAGAGAAGCGGAATCGGTGGCCACTCTCGGTGGCGTATCCGCTCCGCGCGACAGCCGTGCCAGGCAAATCGAGGAAATGAAGTGTGAGGCCGAGGTCCAGCAGTACTGTCCCGATTCGCTTTCAGGAGAAGACAGGCGACGTTGTGTGGTGCAGCGCATAAAACGATTGGATCCTCCCTGCCAACAGATCGTACGGCAACGGCTGGTGCGTTGGACGGAAGCTGAAGGGTATAGGCTCGCCTGCGCCGACGATGTGAAGCGAGTCTGTCTAACCGTGCAGCCGGGTGAGGGCCGCATCCTGCAATGTTTGCAGGTGCATGAGCAGGAGCTTTCAGAGGGCTGCTACCAAAGCTTGCCCAAAGGCCGCCTCCACTTACGAAACTGACGATTCACACGCCAGGCACAATCCTCTCATCGCTTTGCTTGCATCGCTTTCAACTGCCAACCTGGGGCGATTCAGAGATAATGATGGGGAGGAGTCGCTCGAGCTGAAAACTCGCGAAGAGTCGAGAGAAGGAGTACTCCGTATTTACGCAGCCAACTCTTCAAGACAGGAGCGGAGTTCCATGGCGAACTCTCCGGCGCGGCGATAGCGATGGACCGGGTCTTTCTGCAACGCTCGATCCAGGACTTTCTTTACGATGGGAGAAAGATCTGGCCTGATGGCTTTCACACTGGGATGCGGCGTGTGAGCGATGGCAAACAGCAATGCTGAGACGTTGTCCGCAATAAAGGGAGGACGACCGGTCAGGAGCTCGAACATGACGACGCCGAGCGAGAAAATATCTGAGCGCCCATCCACCTTTTTCCCTGAGATCTGCTCGGGGGACATATACGTGGGAGTTCCCAGCACAATATTCGTCTGAGTTTTCGACGATGTCGCCATCTTGGCGATGCCGAAGTCCATGATCTTGACGACCTCATCGGTGGTCAGCATGATGTTCGCCGGTTTGATATCGCGATGCACAACGCCCTGCTGATGGGCATAGTCCATCGCGTCAGCGACGGTCGCCAGTATCGGAATCATTTTCGTGAGCGGCAGGAGATTGGGTTTCCGCGACCACTGCTTGAGCGTGGTGCCCTGCAGCATTTCCATGGCAATGTAACCGAGGTCGTCTTCTTCCCCGGCGTCGAAGATCGTGACAATATTGGGGTGAGACAATCGCCCGGTGGATTCGGCTTCCTGAAAAAACCGAGCTTTCACTTCCTGCAGTTTATCGTGGTCGTCGATCTCGTCGAGCCGCATGGTTTTGATCGCCACAAATCGCTGGATCGTCGGATCTTTCCCCAGATACACCACCCCCATTGAGCCTCGCCCTAATTCCTTGAACACCTTATACCGACCGAGCGTACTGGGTGGACCGTTCTGTGTGGTGAGGATGGGCGTCGCGGCCTCGGACTCGCTCCGCTCTTGTTCCGAGTCGATATCGGCAGTGCCTTCGGCGGACACTCCCGGTTCTTGGTGTCGAGTCGATTGCACAGGTTTTACAAAAAAACGGCGAAGAGCCTCGAGATGCAGAAGCCAGGCAGCGGTGATCCAAATCCCACTCAGCGTCAATGCTGCGGTATACGCTAGGGCGTAGCGTGTGGGGCCTACAGGGGCGAGAAGCGCAAGCCCGGTAACCCGGATGGTCTTATCTGTCACGATCACCATGAACAGAGTGGTGACCGGAAGGACCAGTTGTCGCAGAAACGAGAAACCTCGTCCGTTATCCGGCATCTGGAAAAATGCGCGGAGCGAAAGCATGCAGAGTGCGACCAGCCCTATTCCTTCGGCAATGAAGCGAATGGTTTGAGAACTTGTCAAGCCGAACAGCGAGAGAGGAAGCGACTCCGCCGCCGGCAGTTTGCTCAGTATGGGACCGGCCAAAAGTATGGCCAGTGTGACAAGCACATATTGAAGGGGCCAGCTCGACGCGTTAACCATGGGTGACGAGATCAAAAGATAGTCAGAGTCTAGCGGATACTGAAGGAGAGTCAATGGATTGGAAAATAATATGCAGAGGATATCGCGCTAGAGTCGTCCGGCGGCTTCCTTCATTTTGGGAAGCAGCGAAGTCGGAATGTGCAGCGTGCCCTTGCCGATACCGACTTCGATGTCAGGTTTCGTGAGGCCATGGAAATCGCTTCCGCCGGTGACCAGGAGGCCGAGTTGTTGAGCCAGGCTGAGGTATTCTCGAGTCTGTCGCGCGGCATGTGTACTATAGTAGACTTCTACCCCGTCAAGCCCATCGGCTTTGAGCTGTCGAACCAGATCAACCAGCGACTGCTCCGCGACTTTGACCCATGTCGGATGAGCCAGGACGGCAAGTCCTCGAGCTGCCTTGATCCAGCAAATGGCTTCGGCAGGGCTCGGGAGTTCTCGGGGAATGTAGGCCGGTCTACCCTCAGCAAGAAAGCGATCAAAGGCTTCTTTAGCAGAAGCGACGACGTGTTTGTCCATTAAGGCACGGGCAATGTGCGGTCTACCAACAGAATCGCTGCCGGCGAGTGCGCGGACTTCATCGTACGTAATGTCGATTCCGAGGGTCTGCAGACGTTCGATGATCTGTGGATTTCGGCGGTGACGCCCGTCCCGCAGAGTCTTCAGGCGAGCAAGCAGGTCAGGATCCTGCTGGTCAAGAAAGTACCCAAGAACGTGCAACTCAGAGTTGCCGGTAAACGAGCTGATTTCCACCCCAGGTATGATCTCGATCTCACACTGTTGTCCGGCCGTCATGGCCTCAGTGACACCCGTCATGATGTCGTGATCGGTGATCGCCAAGGCCGTTACCCCTGCGTGGCGTGCCATGTTCACCACTTCAGTGGGCGTGCAACTTCCGTCAGAGTGGGTGGTATGTAGATGAAGGTCCAGGCGACTCATGTCGATGGCTCTGGAGTAAAGGGTTTCTGCGCAACAAGTTGGGCGGTGTAGACGGATTCCGACTCACTCGTTCCCTCGTGAAGCCCTTCGTCATAATGGAGAATGTGGAGGCCGGATGTGAGGCGTAGGAGTTCACTATGTGTAAGGCAAAACTCTCGACGCTTTGGATGCTGTCGCTGGACGTGGTTATCGACGGTAAAGGTTTCGTAGAGCAACACCCCGCCGGGCTTCAGCGCGTCAATGAGAGAGGGGAAGAGGGGGCGGTGCAGGTAAAAGCAGACGACAACGGCATCGTACGCTTTATGCCCGAGATTCGGGTCCTGCGGTGGCGGCGGCTCCAGATCCAGCACTCGCGAACTGATGCCGGTAAGGTGTCGTATTCGGGCACTGGCCGAAAGTCGTGTGAGGGCCTGTTCATCGCGATCGACCGCATCGATCTGGTAGCCGAGCGAGGCGAGGAACAGTGCGTGACGTCCGCTGCCAGAGGCTACATCGAGGACTCTGCCTTTGGGAAGCCGTTGAAGTTGCTGGACGAGAAACCGGGCCGGTGGTGGATCTGCTCGGAGGATGTGCTGTGTGAGCCTTGTACGTTCAATACTGATTCCGACAGAACGGGTCACGTTGGAGATCGGAGGATGCAGCTTTCGGAGCCACAACTTGACATGATCGATCGAGAATTCAGCAAAGAGGGCTGTCAGGAGTCGTTCCGCCAGCGTTTCCAGCAGCTGTGACTCCTGAGCGGTCCCGATGTCGACGACTCGCTGCGCCACTTTTGCGTAGTCGATCGTGTGAACAAGATCGTCGGACAACCCTGCTGCTTCCAGTCGACAGTCCAATTCCAAATCGAGCGCGAGGGATTGTGGGCGAGCGCGTTCCTCAGGCGTTACGCCGCAGCGGCTGCGGAACTCCAATCGTTCGATGACGACATGTCCACCCATGTGTGCATTGTCGAAGATCGGAATTCAGACTGTCAAGCGAAGAGGAGCACGTTGCGGACAAGAGGCGCGCAGTCTATGACGGTTAGACGAAGTACCGGCTGGTATCGAATTTGTGCTCCGTGTTGTCGACCAACCGAAAGATGCTGTGACGGTACTCGCCGGTGTTGTCCTTCTCGGTCAAATCCAACTCGGGACCATTCTCGATGGGAGTTCCCTGCGCATCGGTGATGACCTTGACGACCGGCCGTTCGCTCTCGGTGATATCGGCAGCAGGCTTGAGTACGACGGCGAATGCATCGGAATCGAGGACGACCAGGCTTCCGATCGGAATGATTCCCACGCAATTGACGAACAGTTTGAGCAAGGTCGCGTCAAAACTTTTCCCAGATTTCGAAAGCATCATATTGAGTACTTTTGAGGGTGACATCGGTTCTCGGCGGTAGACACGGGACGATGTCATGGCATCATAACAATCGGCGATCGTCAGAATGCGCCCCGTCAGGGAGAGTTTCCACGGTGTCTTTAATTTGGGATAGCCGGAATAGTCCAAGTTCATGTGGTGTTCGAAGGATGCTGCAGCCATGCGGGTTGGAAGGTTGGTGATGCCGCGTAATTGTGTGAGGCTCAAGACTCCTTCCGTGGGGTGGTTACGCATCATCGTCCACTCGTCTTCCGTAAACTCACCCGGTTTATTCAAGACTTCCAGGGGAATGGTTGACTTTCCCATGTCGTGAAACAGCGCAGCTAAGCCGAGATCAGCGAGTTCGACTTTTGGATAGCCCGCTCTGTTTGCGAGCGCGATGGAGAGGAGCGAGACGTTGACGGAGTGGTTATGGGTGTATTGATCGTGACAGCGAAGCGTGGTGAGGCCCAGCATGATCGGCTCGTCTTGCATCATCAGGTCGACGATGTTTTGAATGGCACGTTTGGCCTGCTTAAAATTCAGCGCTTTACCATCGCGGGACGATTGAGTCAGATTGCCGACCGCATCGGCGGCTTTCCCATAGGCGGTTTTTGAGCGTGTTTTGTGCCGAGCTTTCGAATTTCTGTCTTCTGCAAGATCTTCTTTGAGGTTGAGCAGTCGAGGGTCCTTCAGTTCGATGCCGGTCACGGCCAGGTTACTCAATTCCTGTCGGAAGTCTTCAATCGATTTCGTGCCAGGATCGAGACTGACGAAGAGGTGGGCGAACTCTCGAAGGTCCTTGGAGGAAACCGATGAGGAAAACGTCAGGCCGCCGATCTTCCAATTCTTCAAGGCATCGAGGATGCTTGAGACGACCAGCATTTGTTGTGCCGTCACTTTCAGATGATTCTCGCCGAGAAAGAGGAAGTCTTCCTGTACCCACAAGGTGACCGGTTGGTCGTGTGCGAGGGTTTCGATGAGCGTCAACATCGTTTCGACGGGTTTGTCGAGCGCGGCGTTGACACGTCCATGGATCTTTGATGTCTTAATCAGCGTATTCAACTGTGTGATGAGTTGGAAGCCCAACATCACCAACTGTTGGTCGAGAATATCTCCGGCTTCTGATCCTTGGCCAATCTTCCGTGACAACGACTTTTCGTGTGTCAGAATCGGCTGGTTACGATCTTCGCTGGGCGGATTTTGCAGAGACTGTGACTGGCCTTCTTTCACGATCGTGTTTCCTACGGTGTGGAGCCGGTTGAGGGAAGACTACGTTGGAGCCGTTGCGCGTGCGCCAGTGCTGTGGCGCACGCTTGACGAACCGCGGCGTTTCCCTTGTTCGCTCCCAGTGAAATCGCGGCGATCGCGGCAGGAGTGGCGAGTTTTCCGAGCGCTTCCGCTCCCAGGACCGCCAGCTCTTCCTTTTTTTTTCGGTTCGTCCATGTCCATTCGGTCATCAGCCCTTGCCAATAGGGAATGGCTTCGTCTCCGCATGTGGCGCGGATAGCCTGAAAGATCGCTCGTCGCTCACTGATAGGGCGATCCATAAACTCTTCTGCCGATAGAAGCGGGGACCACTGGGAGAAGGGAACGGTGTACTGACCGGATATGAGTAGCTTCAGCGCAGCAAAGCGAACCCCATCGTCTTCATCGGTCGAAAGGGCGACGAGTTTGGTGCCATTGCCGGTGGGTCGGAAGAGGCCGAGGGCACGGGTGACTTCCCGCCGAACCTGCGCGTCAGGATACCGGGTCAGTCGTTCAATCGAATCGGCGAACTTGGGATTGTTCCACTTGATGAGGATCACAAGCAGATTACGAACATACCCAGGCCTACGATCCGATAACCCTCGTACCAAGGGGTCCGGGTGGTCCTTCGCAAGGACAACCAGGGCTTCCGATACTATGGCTTGGTGGACCGGAGACGTGACGTTCGCAAGGAGCGAACAAAGTGAGGGGACGGCATCCGCCTGCATCAGCAGTAAGACGGTCGAGAGTCCCTTCACATCGGCGTCGGGGTTTTGATTGAGATAGTCCTCGATCATCTTCACTCGTTCCGTGCGGCCGAGTCCGTTGAGGAGCGAGGCCAACTGTTGTTTGTGTTCATCGCCCAGATCCGGTCGCACGGTATCCGTTTCATGGAGGAGGCTTAAGACGTTCTCCAAGACCGTCCATTTGCCTCCGCGAAGAAGGGATTCCACGACGGTGCCCCACAGATTGAAGAGTTTCGTCAGCAACGCGGGAGATTTCTCTGAGGCGAGGATGGCGGTCAACATGTCCAGGATATACATGAGACTATCCTGTTTACGCTCTGCCTCGATTTCTTGCACGAGGACGGCCAGTTCTTCTTCCGTGACCTCATAGCCTGCAAGCCCGGACTGGAAACGGTTTTTGGCGTTTCCTGAACCACCGCCCTCAGCGTTGGTCTCTTCTTTGGCCCGCTTTTTCCGTTCTCGCTCTCGATCCAGCAACTCTCTGAGCGTTGAATCGGACGAACTCATGCTGCTGGCAAGGCTGTCGTTCCCTACCGACGACTTTGAGAGTTCTTCGGCCGTTGTGAGCGTGATCGTCGAGAGATTTCGAGCCCATAGGCGTGTGACGATATCATCGTCATCCTCATTCGAATCGACGTTGTTCCAGAGGGAGGCAAGGAAGAGCGACAGGTCTTCTTGTGTGAGTCCCTCGTGCAGGACAAGTTCTCGGATGCCGTCGGCGTACAGTTTGAAGGCGAAATTCTCGCTCCCTCCATCCTGTTCTGCCTGGTAGACGACAGCGTCCTTGCACAGCAATTCGGATCGTTGAACGAGGAACGCCAGTCGTGCATACGTGGTGAGATGAGTGGTCAATTCTTCGAATAGCTGCTGGGTAAATTTCAAGGCAACGGGATTTGCTGAGCCGTACGTCCGGTTCGATTTGGCCGTCTTGTCCAGGAGTTTTAAGACACGTTTGGCGGAGAGAATCTCCGGGTCTTCAGCTGTGCGCGTGGCGACTGCGGCGGCCATCATTTCTTGAGCCGTTTTGAGGTCCGTCGTCATACGTAAGACCTACCGGCAGATCGCAGATTCGTCAAGGAAATCACCGTTCTCTGCAGTAGTATTACTCCGAATACGTACGTGATCCAATGGCTTGTTTGCCACGAGTGGCATCGCTAGAATCGAGCCGCACTATGAGTAGAACTCCCCTCGTGATCTGTTTCGGCGACAGTCTGACGGCTGGGTTTCAGTCGCCGACCAAGGATAATCCGGTTGGACGGGAGACTCCCTATGGGCAGTTCTTACAGTCTTTTTTAGGCGGGGCAGGGCAGGTTCGCATCTCCGGGATCTGCGGTGAGTTGACGGGCGAGATGGTCATCCGATTCCGGCGCGATGTGCTCGATCATCAGCCAGGCTACGTGCCGATCCTTGGGGGGACCAACGATCTGGGGTGGAACGCGTCACTGTCCGAAATCATGCACAATCTGGCCACGATGTACGAACAGACCTTGGCGATGGGCAGTGTTCCGATTCCTGTGACGGTGCCTTCGATTCGAGTGGAAGATGCTTCAGGCAGCCAAGAAGGACAGGAATGGGTTGCTGAGCATCTTACCCGCCGAAGTCAGATGAATAAGCTCATCCGAGAGTATGCCAGCTCCAAATGCCTTGCCTTTGTCGATCTTTTTGCAGCCACTGCAGATCCGGGGAGTGGCCAACTGGCGGCGATCTATTCGAACGACGGGATTCATCTGACCACCGCCGGATATCGGCTGTTTGCCGAGCAGATCGCACATATCCTGAAGCCGCTGTTGGCGCAAGACATGCAACGATGAGTTCCATGCTCCAAGCCGTCACTGATCGAGAGTTTGACCGGGTGGTGGAGGTAAGCACTGTTCCGGTGTTGGTCGAATTCTGGAAGCCAGGCTGCGGCCATTGCCAGGCTTTAATGAAGGAGCTTGAGCAGTTGCAGCAAGAGTTGGGCGGGCGGGTACTCATCCTGGCAATGAACGTCGACGAAAATTTTCAGATTCCCGCCGAACTGGAAGTCTCCTCGCTTCCCGCACTGGCGTTGTATTGCAACGGGGAGTTCGTAAAATTTATCGGTGGGCTGGGAAAGAGGGATGAGATCGCGAAACAAATCCGAATTGCGTTGGGTCGATGATCGGTCTCCGTGCAGATCAGTCTACAGCACTCGCCAAGTGCGGCCGTCGTTTTGAATCAACCGATCGGCTTCCACCGGTCCCCATGTACCGGCTTGATACTCGGGGAGCCACCGTTGTCCCGACTTGTCCCAGGCTTCGAGAATCTGGGTGATCCAGGCCCAAGATGCTTCCACAGCATCGCGCCGCATGAAACGAGAGGCATCTCCAGCCATCACATCGAGTAGGAGGCGCTCGTAGGCCTCTGGAGACGGTCGTCCAAATACTTCTCCGTACTTGAAGTTCATTTCAACTGGATGAGTCTGCGCGCGAGTGCCGGGAACCCGTGAGACGATACGGAGTGAGAGTCCTTCTTCCGGTTGAATTTTCAAGGCTAAGACATTTGGGGCCTGAGGATTCTGTGCGTTGGCGTTAAAGAGGATCTGCGGGATTTCTTTGAATTGCACGGCGACTTCGCTCGCGCGCAGAGGCAACGCTTTCCCTGTCCGCAAGTAGAACGGGACTCCGGACCATCGCCAATTCTCCACGAAGCATTTTATAGCCACGTAGGTTTCAGTGGTGGAGTTTGGTGTGACGCCTTTTTCGCGTCGATAGCCGGGCACTGGTGTGCCATGGGCCGTTCCTTCTGTGTACTGTGCCCGCACGGTAAATTTGTCCACGTCCTTTTCCGTGATGGGCCGTAAGCAGCGGAGCACTTCCATCTTGGCGTTGCGTACGACATTCGGATCGAGCGAGTACGGTGGCTCCATCGCAACCAGACAGAGTAATTGTAGTAAATGGTTCTGGATCATGTCGCGAAGTGCGCCGGCTTCTTCATAGTAGCTTGCTCGCGTGCCGACGCCTTCCGCTTCGCTCACGGTGATTTGGACGTGATCCACGTATTTGTGGTTCCAAATTGGCTCGAAAATGCTGTTGGCGAAGCGCACGACCATGAGATTCTGAACAGTCTCTTTTCCGAGATAATGATCGATTCGGAAGATCTGAGACTCGTCAAAGACACGGCCGGTGACTTCATTGATGGCCTGTGCGGAGGCCAGATCGCGCCCAACCGGTTTTTCCACGATGATGCGTGTATAGGGCGAACGAGCTCCAGGCGTTCCTGCCAGTCCAGAACGGGACAATCCCTCACAGACATCAGTAAAGGAACTGGGGGGAATGCTGAGGTAGAAAATTCGGTTCCCGGGCAGTTGGAACCTACGCTCGAGTTCTTCGGCCCGTCCCTTCAGGCGCACATAGGTCTGCGCGTCGTCGTTTCCTCCTGCCAAGTAAAACAGGTGTTGGGAAAAGGCATTCCACGTATCTTCGATGAGAGCTTGTCGGGAATGTTTGACGACGCCATCGCGGACGCTGGCTCGGAACTCTTCATCGCTCATGGGGGTACGGCCCAGGCCGATCACGACATAGTTCGACGGGAGTAACCCGTCGAGGAGGAGATTATAGACTGCCGGGATCAAACGCCGACGAGCCAAGTCGCCTGAACCTCCGAAAATGACTAGGGTACAAGGCTCGACCGGCGGCAGTGGTTCCTGCGTGGGGTGGATATCGATTCGTTGACCATTCGTCTGAGCCATCAGGATCTCCTTAGCAGGATGTTGAAAAAGTCCGCCAGCTTTGTTCTCGCGTCGCTCAGAGGTTCAACATACGGGACGGAGTATGCCTCGCCTCTTCGCTCGCTGCTGCCTTGCTGCCAGGTCGAAGTGTTTTCAATAGCCTACTCAAGATGCCAGGCAGTTATCGTCGGACCGAGTGGCCGCCAAAGGCATTTCGCAGGGCTGCCAGCATCTTTTCAGCAAACGATTCGTCCTGCCGCGAGCGAAACCGCGTAAAGAGCGCTGTCGTGAGAGTGGGTACCGGCACGTCCTTCTCGATGGCATCGGCGATCATCCAGCGGCCTTCGCCAGAATCTTGCACGTACCCCTTCAGTTTTTCCAGCTTTTGATCGTCCTTGAGCGCGCCCGCGGCCAGTTCCAACAACCAGGACCGGACGACACTCCCGTGCATCCAGAGATCGGCCACGCGCGCCAAGTCCAGCTTGTACTCGCTCTTCGACATCAACTCAAATCCTTCGGCGTAGCCTTGCATCATGCTGTACTCAATGCCGTTGTGCACCATCTTCACATAGTGCCCGGCACCGGCCGCACCGACGTGAGCCCAGCCGTTTTCAGGTGCCAGGGTCTTGAACACCGGTTCAAGCCGTTTGACGGCTGCGTCTTCTCCGCCGACCATGAGACAATAGCCGACTTGCAGTCCCCAGATCCCTCCACTGGTTCCCGCGTCAACGTAGTGAATGCCTTTTTTCTTGAGCTCGGCAGCCCGCCGCACATCGTCGTGAAACCTGGTATTTCCACCGTCCACGATGGTGTCACCTGGTTGCAACAATGCGGCTACGGCCTGGATGGTTTCTTCGGTGGGGGCTCCGGAAGGCACCATTACCCAGACAGCACGCGGGGCACTGAGCTTACTGACAAGATCAGCAAGGGATGAGGAACCGATCGCGCCTTGGCCCTCGGCCTGTTTGATCAAGTCGCTCGAGCGGTCGTAGACTACGACGCGGTGTTGGTCGCGCCGAAGGCGCGTCACCATGTTCATCCCCATCTTGCCGAGTCCGATAAATCCCAGTTCCATAGAGCGCTCCTTGGTTTGTCGCCGGTCACAGCCAATGCGGCGTCCGTCGATCGATTTGCAGGCAGGTGCGGTTCCTCTCACGTTGTGCGCGAAACACGTTCCCAACGCGGAGGTAACCGGTTGAATGCACGGCTCTCGTCAGTCGATGCGAGCAGGATTCGGGACATCCTTAAAGAGGAGATCGGCAAATTGCCGGCCAAAGTTGAGCCGGTCAGTGAGGGTGGTGGCTGTGAGGAACTGTCCAGCGAGGTCCGCAAGGGCCGGTTCGCGTGAAAACATAAACCGATGAACATCTACTGGAGCGACCAACCAAAACCCTCTCAAACGAAAGAATGCGGAGATGCAATCCTCGTAAAACAGCGTCAATAGGTAGTGGGCTGTTCCTGGTTTCTCTACGAGATCCTGTGCTTTCCCCAACAGATGGTAACATTCGGCCTTCAGCCGAATCTGTTCATTGATCGATGTTGGCGGAGGACCTTGGCGAAAGCGGTGGTGGATCTTTTCAGTCAGCTTCACACAGATGCCGTCGTGATCGAAGAGAATCCTGCCTTTTCGCAGCAGGGAGGGGAGCCGAAGTGAGTACGCCAGGTCTTCCTCGACGGACTGGTATCCATGGTAGCGAATATCCGCGAGGCGATCGCCGACACGAAGGATTTCGTGACTATCGGCCTCTCCCTTGACGAGGGCAATCAAGTCGATATCGCTGTGGAGCGTGAGAGCCTTCCGAGCTCCCGACCCGATGAGGATGACGCCGACAAGGTCACCGCCCCGTCGGCCTTTGATATGCCGTAACGCGACTTCTACATTCGCTTCAAATCCATGGGGTGGCGGCAACTCGGGCTGCTCCGGCGGTTCCGGGACTTCGAGTAGCTCGGCGTTCAGTTCCTCACGAGTGGGAGTGCTGGTTGTGTGTTGTGTGTCCATGACGTGTTCTAATTCCATGATAATGAATCGTGCGTGCAAATCTTCTGAATCGACTGGTTATGGCTTGTTTGTCGTCCTCGCTGGTCTCCAACCTCGTGGAGCCGAAACAGGCGAATGACCTGGTCGCTTCGGCATTCTATGGATGGAGGAATATAGTGTCAACGTTTGAGGACGTTGGCAAAGACGTCCGCGGCTTCGTCGATCTGCTTGTCCGTGATATGCAGATGGGTGACCGCTCGATAGCTTTGTCCTCCAACGGCGTTAATAAGCACGCCGTGCTCTTTGAGCGCGGCTACGAGTTCGGCCGGAGAACGGTGTTCGTCGACGATGTCGAAGATGACGATATTCGTTTCGACGTGCTGCGGCGCAATCTGGATTGCGGAAATGTGTTGGAGTTGGCGAGCCAGTTTTTTCGCATGCTCATGGTCGGTCTTGAGTCGAGCGACATGCCGCTCTAGCGCATAGATACCGGCGGCGGCCAGGATGCCTGCTTGGCGCATCGCACCTCCATACATTCGGCGAAAGCGGCGTGCGCGATCCATGAGTCGCTGGTCATTGGAGATCAGCAGCGATCCAACGGGGGCGCCCAACCCCTTCGAGAGACAGAGGGAGACAGTTTCGAAGTGTTGGGCGTACACCGTCGGCGGCAGGGTGGTGGCGGCCACGGCATTGAAGAGCCGGGCTCCGTCGAGGTGCATGGGAATGCCATGTCTCACCGCGAGAGCTCGGATTTTTTCGATTGTGGAGAGCGGATAAATCGTGCCGCCTCCGGCATTGTGCGTGTTCTCGATGCAGATCAAGGCCGTTGTGATGCTGTGCGCGTCGTTCGGTCTGATGGCGGCTTCCACCTGCTCGACAGTCATGATTCCTCGCTCACCGGTCACCCAATGAAGTTGCACGCCGGCCAGTGCCCCAGCTGCGCCCTGTTCATAGCGAACGACATGACTCTTGCTCTCGACGATTATTTCCTGTCCCGGTTGAGTGTGTGACCGAATCGCCAGTTGATTGGCCATGGTGCCGGAGGGGACGAAGAGCGCGAACCGCTTGCCGAGCATGGCTGCCGCCATATCTTGGAGCCGATTGACAGTCGGGTCTTCTCCATACACGTCATCGCCGACCTCAGCGCGCGCCATGGCTTTCCGCATCTCGTCCGTCGGCTTGGTCACGGTGTCGCTACGAAGATCGATCATACTGTTCGGCCTCCCAAGAATTCCGTACGGTCCCGGTATTCTAACAGATCTGCCACTTGCAGGCGAAGGCACACCTGCTACACTGCGGGTCTATGGTTGGATTGAATCACACACGACTGACTGGGTGGGCGTACTCCCTCGGTGTGAAACGGGAAGAATTCGTCCCGTTGGTGTGGGCCTTCGTCTATTTTTTCTGTCTCTTGTGCGGATACTCGATTCTCCGTCCAGTGCGCGACGAAATGGCCATTGAAGGGGGATTGAAACATCTTCCCTGGATGATGACGGCGACATTCCTCACCATGCTCGCGGCCACGCCACTATTCGGATGGCTCTCGGCGCGATGCTCCCGCTACCGGCTGCTGCTGACCGTCTATGCGTTCTTTATTCTGAATCTGTTGGCCTTCTATATGCTGATGATGAGTCATCTGTATCCCGAGTGGGTGGCCCGCAGTTTTTTTGTCTGGCTGTCGGTGATGAATCTCTTCATTGTGTCGGTCTTCTGGAGTTTTATGGCCGATCTGTTTACACCGGAGCAGGGGGCACGGCTGTTTGGCGTCATTGCGGCCGGAGGGAGCAGCGGCGCGTTGGTGGGGCCGCTGATCACGACAGGCCTGACATTTATCGTTCCTGTTCCGGTGCTCATGCTGGCCTCGATGCTGTTTCTCACGCTGTGCCTTGGATGTGTCTATCGACTCGACCGATGGGGTCGCGAACAGTCTGCCCACCATCAGTCGCGACCAGGTGATCCCCTTCGCGGAAGTTTTCTCGCTGGTATTCGTCTGACGATGTCGTCACCCTATTTGCTTGGGATTTGCGGCTATCTGGCCTTTTTGACCATGACCGCGACGTTCCTCTACCTCGAACAGACGCGCCTGGTCTCGGAATATTTGGATCAGCCTGAAGCCAGGACACGCCTCTTCTCCTCGCTCGATTTTACGACTGGTCTGTTGACGTGGTTGACACAGATGTTCGTGACCAAACGCGTTATCAGCCGGTTTGGTCTGGTCGCGCCCTTACTGTTTCTTCCGGTGATCAGCCTGATAGGGTTTCTCGGTATCGCGCTGTGGCCGACTCTCGGGGTCTACGTCGTCTTTTCTGTGTGTAGATAGCAAGTTAAGTTGTCCGGTTTATGGAGCACGTGATCTGTCCGGTTCTTCTTGTCGCCGTGTTCAGTCGCCCGCTGAATTTATTTTGCGCACACACTGGCCCCAGGACCGACGATCGG
>JAOUHD010000216.1 GCA_029865345.1 Nitrospira sp. | reverse complement strand
TATCGCTTATGCAGCGCCATGAGATCGGTGATGTCGGCATCCTGGAATTGATGAACGTGCGGGATGGTTGTCCAGGCCTGTATCATGTTCGCGGCGATCTTCCGACGGGTTGACGAGGGCGGCTCTCGCCGTTCAGCCCCATAGGGCGTAGAAAAGATATTCCCGCCTACGCCCAGGACGGTGCCGCGTGTGGTCTGTTCCCGCACGAAGGCTTTCACGTCTTCAGCAGAGATTCGGCCACCGGCTTCCGATCCTTTGACCTGTAAAAGGTCCACACCCAGTTCTCGTGCGAGCCGGCGAACCGATGGAGGGGCTGGGATAGCTGTGCCCGCTGGCGGTGGACTGACCACGGCAGGCTTCTGCTCCACGACCGGTCGCTCTGGTGCCGGCAGTGGCGCAGTCGGTCCGGTCTCTGGGTGTTCCCGTTGTACTGCGGCATTCGGTTCTATGGCAGGCGGCGTCTGTGGGACTCGCGCCACCTCCGCTTTCTCCAGCGCCGAGGTCGTAGCCTTCTGCGCCTCACCCCCAGCTTCGTTCAGCTCGATGATCGCTTGTCCGACCTTCACGTGATCGCCTTGCCGAACGAGGAGGCGGGCAACAGTTCCTCCAGCTGGCGCCGGCACGGGCACGGTGGCTTTTTCGGTCTCCAGCTCGATGAGCGATTGTCCCTCGCTCACCTGATCGCCCTCGCGCACCAGCAGTTGGACCACGTCGCCGCCTTCGATACCTTCCGCAAGAAATGGGAGCTCGACTTTCATGTCATATTCCTAACATTCTGAATAGCCGGTCTCGGTCACCGGTGCCAAGGGGCCTCTCCATCGGTCGAAACCCCGAGATCCCGTGTAGCCTGGGTGACCAGGTTCGCCGCCACGGTTCCCCGACGACATAGCGTATAGAGCGTCGCCACGACCAGATGTTCGGCGTCGACTTCGAAGAAGCGGCGTAACGCCTTGCGGGTATCGCTCCGTCCGAAGCCGTCTGTTCCTAGAGCGAACAATCCGCCAGGAATCCAGGGCGCAATCTGCTGCGGAACCAGACGCACATAGTCGCTGACCGCTACGCAAGGGCCATCAAACTGCTCGACGGTCTGCTGCAGGAAGCTCGTACGAGGGGCCGATTCTGGGTGCAACAGATTCCAGCGCTCGGCCTCTAGTGTGCTCATCCGCAGCTGCTTGTAGCTCGTCACGCTCCACACATCGGATGCCACTCCGTAACGCAATAGCAGATCCTGTGCGCGCACCGCTTCTCTCACCATCGGGCCACTCGCGAGGAGATGCGCACGGTGCCTGGCTCGATCCGGTGCAGATCGGAATCGATACAGACCTTCTCGGATGCCTTCCTCCACATTCGGCGGCATAGCCGGCATCGGGTAGGATTCGTTGTATAGGGTGATGTAATAGGAGAGGTTTTGTTGGTCACGGTACATTCGTTTCAATCCATCCTGGAGAATGACCGCGAGTTCAAACATGAAGGCCGGATCATAGGCAGCGATCGTCGGGTAGGCGCTGGCGAGCAGATGACTCTGTCCGTCCTGGTGCTGCAGGCCTTCTCCTTCCAACGTCGTACGCCCGGCGGTGGCGCCCAGCAGAAAGCCACGCGTGCGCATATCGCAGGCGGCCCAGATCAAATCGCCGATTCGTTGAAACCCGAACATTGAGTAGAAGATGTAAAAGGGAATCATGTTGATGCCGTGCGTCGCGTAGGCGGTACCTGCCGCGATGTATGAGGACATCGCACCCGCTTCGGTAATGCCTTCCTCGAGGATTTGCCCGTTTTTTGCCTCGAAATAGTACAGAAGGGAACTCTTGTCCACCGGTTCGTACAGCTGGCCGAGGTGCGAGTAGATGCCGTATTGCCGGAAGAGCGCCTCAAGTCCAAACGTACGCGCTTCGTCCGGAATGATCGGCACCAGATGCTTTCCGAAGTCCTTGATGCTGAGTAGGCGTCCCAGCATCCGAGCGAACCCCATTGTGGTGGAGACCGAACGCTCGCCCGATCCTTCGAGAAACTCCTTGAACTGGTCGAGCGCCGGTGTCTCGAGCGATTCGACGTGGACGCGCCGCTCGGGGATGGGGCCGCCCATCCCCTTTATCCGCGCAGCGAGGTACGCCGCCTCGGGACTGTCGGCCGGCGGCCGGTAAAACGGCGTCGAGGTTAGTTGCTCATCCGGCACCGGTACACTGAACCTCGTTCGGAATTCTCGCAGCTCCTGTTCGTTCATCTTCTTTTGCTGATGAGTGACGTTGCGTCCTTCGCCGGCCTCGCCGAGGCCATAGCCTTTGATTGTCTTAGCCAGGATCACAGTGGGTTGTCCCTCGTGCTCCACGGCGGCCTTGTAGGCGGCGTAGAGTTTTCGCGGATCGTGGCCGCCCCGCAGCATCTTGTGGATCTGCTCGTCGGAATAGCTCTCCACCAGCTTGAGCAGTCGCGGATCAGCACCGAAGAAATGCTGTCGTGTGAAGGTGCCGCCTTCCACCACATACTTTTGATACCAGCCATCCACGACCTCGCCCATCCGCTTGACCAGCAGGCCTTCGTTGTCCTTTGCCAACAGCGGGTCCCAGTCGCTGCCCCAGATCACCTTGATGACATGCCATCCGGCGCCGAGGAAGATGGCTTCCAGCTCTTGGATGATTTTGCCGTTACCGCGTACGGGACCGTCTAGACGTTGAAGATTACAGTTGACGACCCAGATGAGATTGTCGAGCCGTTCGCGGGAGGCGAGTGAGAGGGCGCCGAGACTTTCCGGTTCATCGGTTTCGCCGTCGCCGACGAAGGTCCACACCCGTTGTTGGCTCGTGTCCTTGATGTCGCGGTCCTGCAGGTAACGGTTAAAGCGCGCCTGATAGATCGACAGGATCGGTCCTAGGCCCATCGAGACCGTGGGGAATTCCCAGTAGTCGGGGAGCAGCCAGGGGTGCGGATAGGACGACAAACCCCGTCCGTCGGGGGCCAGTTCGGCACGGAAGTGGTGGAGCGCTTCCTCCGGGAGACGTCCCTCGACGAACCCGCGGGCGTAGATCCCCGGCGCGGCGTGACCTTGAAAATAGACATGGTCACCGCCTTGCGGTCCCTCTTTGCCGCGTAAAAAATGATGCAGAGCCACTTCATAGAGGGTGGCTGCCGAAGCAAAGGTCGAAATATGCCCGCCGATGCCAGGACGCTCTTGGTTCGCCTTGACGACCATCGCCATGGCATTCCAGCGGACCAGGCTGCGGATTCGGCGTTCTAGTTCGAGGTTGCCTGGGTAGGGCGGTTGTCGAGAGGTGGGAATTGTGTTGACGTACGGAGTGTTGACCGATTGGGCGACCTGAGCACCGCGTTCGCCCAGTCGATCCCGAAGCCGTTCAAACAGATACGTTGCCCGCTTGATGCCGTGTTGCTCAAGTACGTACTCGAGGGAGTCGAGCCATTCGCGCGTTTCCTGTGGATCGGTGTCGCTCATGCAGGGTCCTCGGGAGATTCGTCTTTCACATCCTACCTTATTTTGAGCTCGTGAGTCGCTTGTTGCCTTTGACCTGTGCCTCAACACCAGCGGTTGCCGGTGGGGCATGCGCGCGTCTTTCGTTTGCTTCGTCCTAGTCGCAGGTCGCAGATAGAGATATATTCGCACGTGGAAACGGGCAGACCGAACAGGCTTGCCTCGCTCATTCTGATGGAGGTATTATCTATAGTTCTACCTCATTAAGGAGGTGCCATGGCTACGACGCGCAACCTTCCCAAATCGACACGGATTTCCCTCGACCGCAGCATTGAACGGATGCGAAAGCAGTTGGCTGAACTGGCCCAGTTT
>JAOUHD010000215.1 GCA_029865345.1 Nitrospira sp. | reverse complement strand
GTGGGCTTGCGATATTGCTCGAATGTCACCTCGGCCAATGTCTGTTGCAGCATGGGGAGCGCCTCCAATGCAGTGCTGCGCTTCTCTTAGCACATCAGGAGAGGCGAATAAATCAGACCTTCCTTAGGAAGGACAGCCTCAGACTCAAGACATGTCTAGGGCCGCTCAACGGTCATCTCTCAAAGACTTGATTAATCCCCTCTTTTGCTATTTCCCCCGTCGCCGTTTCACCCACTTCATCACCTCGACAATGGCCAACGGGAGAAGGGCCATAGCCACCATCAGTTCCCAATCTTCAATCGGGAGCGGCGCGACCTTGAAGATAGGCTCCATGAATGGAATGGTCAGAATGCCAACTTGCAGGGCAACAGATACCACCACAGCCCAGATGAGAGCATGGTTGGTCGTCACGCCCATCTGGAACAGCGACCAGCGATCGCTCCGGCAATTGAAGACATGCACCAGCTGCGCGGCGACCATCACAGTAAAGGCCACGGTCCGTGCCTGCTCAATCGGCTGTTGCCACACAAATAGGCTACACCAGAACGCGCCTAGGGCGATGACCGACAGCATCAACCCCTCGCCGGCGATGGCCCACAACCGCCCACCGTCCAATAAGTGGGCCTGGGCCTGTCGCGGCGGCTGCCGCATCAAATCCGGCGCCTTCGGATCGACCGCCAACGCAAGAGCAGGAAATCCGTCCGTCACGAGATTCATCCACAGAATGTGAATCGGCAGGAGCGGAAGCGGCAGGCCAAAGAGCGTCGCGAACAGCATGACAAGCACTTCGCTGACGTTGCACGACAGGAGAAAATGTACCGTTTTCCGGATGTTGTCGAATACCCCTCGGCCTTCTTCCACCGCCGCGGCGATCGAAGCAAAGTTATCGTCGGTGACGACCATATCGGCCACTTCCTTCGTAACATCCGTGCCGGCGATGCCCATGGCCACTCCGATATCGGCAGCCTTGATGGCGGGCGCGTCGTTCACTCCGTCGCCCGTCATGGCGACAACGGCCCCATTCCGCTTCCAGGCCTCGACGATCCGAAGCTTGTGCTCGGCCGATACACGGGCGTACACACTCACGCACTCGACCCGTTGCGTCAACTGCTCGTCGGATAAGCCATCCAGCTCTGCCCCGGACAACGCCACCCCCTCATCGCGATGCAGGCCTAATTCACGCGCAATCGCGATCGCGGTCTCCTTGTGATCGCCAGTGATCATGGCAGTACGGATGCCCGCATCCCGACAGAGGCGCACCGCCTCTGCCGCTTCGGGCCGCAAGGGATCCTTCATCGCGAGGAGGCCGAGAAAGACCAGATCGCGCTCAACTTCTTCATCTGAACTTGCCGGTTGCCCAATGGGCTTATACGCAACACCTAGTACGCGGAGGGCTTGTTGAGCCAACGAGGCGTTGGCTTCGCTGATCAGCTGCCGATGCGCTTCGTCCAGGGCCTCAGTCCGACCCTCCAGCGTGACGCGTCCAGTGCAACGGTTCAGCAGGACATCAGGCGCTCCTTTGCAGTATGCCACCGGGCCTTGCTCTGTTCGGCGGACGATCGTCATCATCTTCCGCTCAGCATCGAACGGCACTTCGCGTACGAACGGTGCCCGGCGCTCCAGCTCATCTTTCGTCAGGCCAACCTTCGCCGCTGCCACGAGCAGTGCGCCTTCCGTCGGATCGCCGATGATTTGCCAGACTCCGTTCTCCTGTCGCAAGGCCGCCCCATTGCAGAGAACCGACGTAGTGAGCAGATGATGAATGCCTGCTGGAAGGGGTGAGGGTGAATGACTGATGGGCGAGGGGCGGATCTCTCCAGATGGTTCATACCCCTCGCCGGTCACTTCGAAGTGGACATTGTCCATGATCACGTGCGTCACGGTCATCTCGTTCTTCGTCAAGGTGCCGGTCTTGTCGGTACAAATCACGGTGGCGGAACCCAGTGTTTCGACTGCGGGGAGTTTTCGAATCAGCGCATGTCGTTTGGCCATCCTGGTTACGCCCAAGGCCAGCGTAATCGTGACGACAGCAGGAAGGCCTTCTGGTACGGCTGCGACGGCGAGGCTCACCGAAGTAAGAAACATCTCGACCAACGGCTCCCCGCGGAGATATCCGAGAGTGAACACCACCGTGACGACGCCGAGCGCCAGCCACAGAAGTGTCTGGCCGAATTGTTCCAATCGTCGCTGCAACGGGGTTTCGGCACGCTCCGCCTCAGCAGCCTTTTGGATCATGGCAGCAATCCGGCCCAGTTCCGTATTGAGACCAGTCGCCACCACCAGCCCGCGGGCTTTACCCGAGACCGCGACGGTACCCATGAAGACCATGTTGCGTTGATCGGCGAGCGGCACCTCGGCGGTATCGAGTCGCTCTGCCTGCTTGTGCACGGGTGTCGATTCGCCAGTGAGCGAGGCTTCTTGAGCTTGGAAATTCGTCGTATAGAACAGGCGTACATCCGCAGGAATGCGGTCACCCGCTTCGAGAGCAATCACATCTCCTGTGACCAGTTCCCGTGCCGGAATGGACTGCAACGCACCGCCACGAATGACGCGGGCCATCGCGACTGACATCTTGCGCAGTGCCGCCAACGATCGCTCGGCTCGGAATTCCTGCACAAACCCCAGTACACCATTGAGAAACACGATGGCCAGAATCGCTACCGCATCGATCCAGTCTTCCAGCAACCCCGACACAATGGCCGCCCCGATCAGCACCCACACAATGAGGCTTGAGAACTGCGAGAGAAAGAGTTTCAGCAGCGAGGGAGGAGGAGCGTCAGGCAGTTCGTTGGGACCTTCTTGCGCTTGCCGGCGTGTCGCTTCATCGGCATTCAGACCAACGCTGAGGTCTGTCTGAAGTTCACCAGCCAGAGCTTCTGTCGGTTTGGCATACCATGCCATTGCGCTCTTTGTCCCACCGGGTACCGGTAGCCTCTTCTCAATCCCCATAACGTCCCTTTCGTTAGGACCATTCACAGCAGGGTGCATGCCATGCATAGTATTCGACTATCTGACGTCCTTGTGCTGTTCACTGTGGCGTTATGCCACGACAGCAAAGGGCCATGGTGGTCAAATGCAACACAAAGAAGGTGGGAGTACTTGGAGGAGTGGTTGGTTGCTGGTTATCCGTTGAAGAGAAGCCAGAGCCCCAGGACGTAGACGACGATCATCAACAGGCTATCCGGCTCAATCAGCCTGAACTGTCGTTCCGCCCGGTAAATGATCCCCATCAACCCGATGTTCATCATAATGATCGCCCACAAAGCCGTGAGCGCATGCGTTGAACTCACGGTGCTCAATAACCCTCCCCCGCGATAGGCAAGATCCGCAAAGAAGAACGCCGCCATGTTGAAGGCATTACTGCCGAACAGATTGCCGACCGCCAGATCGAACGCGCCCAATCGAACGGCGGAAATCGAGACGACCAGCTCAGGCAACGAAGTGGTGATGGCAACCAGTGACGTTCCGATAAAAGTGGCGGTCATGCCGCTTTCTTCTGCGATCCGCTCAGCCGACCAGGCCAACACCGGCGCCGCTACCAGCAAGACGAGGGCGCCGATGGAGAACCCTCTGACGGCATAACGGAGCGCGTCGCGTCGACTCCCATCGAGACCTGGCTCCTCAGCCAGACCCTCCACAACGGCTTTGTGTTCGAGTTGACGGCGCGCCATGTCCTCTTGCCGAAACACCAGCCTCATCCCTAGGAGCCTGTCCGACATTGAAATGAGTGAGCCCTGTTTGTGCTGACTGAGTCCGCTCTCATTCTGCTGTGTCTTGCTGAGCACGGCCCCTCCTACGCTCTCCCGCCTTCATCACTTCGTCTTTCG